>NZ_CP022297.1:3429709-3741501 GCF_017310015.1 Marinobacterium iners | reverse complement strand
ACCACCGGCCGGTCGATATCGAAACTCAGGTACAGCGGCCGTTCTCCGGGGCGGTTGTCCTGCGCAATGCGGACAATCTGGTCCAGCGACATCAGCTCCGCCCCCGGATTGGCGGGCTGCCAATCGGACGGGGAAAAGAATTCATCGATCTCGTCATGGAAGATCAGCGGTAGCCCGGTCAGACACAGCATCAACAAAAATGCCGTGCAGACCAGACTGCTCCACTTGTGCACCCAGGCCCAGGTTTGCATGGCGGTATAGTGCATGTTCAGTACCGCTTAGAAGCTCAGGGTGGCGTTGAGTGAAAGAGTACGCGGGCTGCCGAGCGTCAGGTAGTTATAGCTGTCACCCGAACCACCTACGCTGCTCCAGTAGGATTCGTCGAACAGGTTTTCGACACGGGCTCGAAGGGTCAGCTGCTGCTGGCCCACTTGGGTGACATAGCGCACACCAGTATCAACTCGGGTCCAGGCATCGATCTTCTGCGTGTTGGCCAGGTCGGCCTGCTGGCTGCCGGTGTAGATCAGGCCCGCATCAAAGGTGATGCCGTTCAGGCTGGCAGGACTGTACTCGCCGGACAACTTGGCCTGCCATTCGGGCACGCCGATCGCCGTTTTACCGTCGTTAATGCCGTCCTGGGTATCTTCATAGGTGGCATCTATCCAGGTCAGGCCGCCCAGCAGGCGCAGGCCGGGCACGGGCTCGCCGAAAGTGGTGATCTCCACGCCCTGACTGACGCGTTCGCCGTCATTGGTAAAGGTGTAGCTGCCGTTGCCGTTGTCACGATAGATGCCGTTCTGGCGGTTCACCGTGAACAGGCTGAAGGTAGCACCCAGGTTGCCCAGATCCAGCTTCACACCCGCTTCCATCTGTTCGCCGCGGAAGGGATCGAGAATGCTGCCGGCATTGGTGACCGGCTGGGCACCATAGGTTGAGCTGGCCGATGAGCCTTTCTGCAGGTTTTCCGCATAGTTGGCGTACAGGGAAACTTCCGGGTTCAGGGCGTACACCACACCCAGCGCCGGGGTCCAGGCGTGTGCGGACTGCTCGGACAGGGCGTCGTTGGTGTTGATGTCGTAGTCACGTGTCTCCAGATCCTGGTAACGCAGGCCCAGGGTCAGGGCGAGGCGGTCGTCCAGCATGCGCAATGTATCGGCCAGGGCCAGGCTGCGCTGGATGGAGACTTCGTCACGCTGGGGATTATCCAGGCTGCCGCCGGGGTAAAAGGGCGTCATCGCCGGCAGATTACTGGTATCCGGGGCATCCAGCGAACCCATCGGTGAGCGGGTGAAACTGCTGAAGTTCCAGCCGTTGCGTACTTCCTGACGGCTAATGGCAGCCGAGACGACAAACTCGTGCGACAACTGTTCGCCATCCACGAACAGGCGTACACCGGCATCGGCAGAGCGGACAGAGTCTTCACGAGCGTTGTCGAAACGGTAACCGCTCAGCGTGCCGTCGGCCGTACTTCTGGGGTTCATCAGGACGTTGCGCTCCTCGCTCTCGCGGAAGCCGCCAGCGACCCAGGCGGAGGCGTTATTGGACAGCTGCCATTCGCCGCGCAGGGTACCGAACAGGTCCTCCTCTTCGGAGTAGGTGCCGTCCTGAGCGTAATTGCTGTCGGCATCCGGGGCATCGGGAAGGGCACCGGTCGGAGTTACCTGCGGCCGTGGGGTGTCGAGACGGTCCTTCTGATAGCCCAGGTTGGCGCTCATCAGAAAATTGTCGGACTCATAATCGGTGGCCAGCGACAGCGCATCCAGGGAGCGGTCTTCATCTTCGATCGCACCTTCGCCGTTGGTGGTCAGGCCGTTGACCCGGACCCCCCACTGTTCATCCTCACCGAAACGACGCGAAGCATCGACGGCGGTGGTGTAACGGGTGCCATCTTCATAGCCGATGCTGATATCGGTAATCGCTTCGTTACCCGGACGCTTGGGAATGATGTTGATCGAACCGCCGACACCGCTGCCACCGGGAGCCGCACCGTTGACGAAAGCAGAGGAACCGCGGAACACCTCGACCCGCTCCACCATGGCGGTGGACAGCATCTGACGCGGCAGAATGCCGTACAGACCGTTGACGGTGATGTCATCCGAGTAGGTCGGAAAACCACGCAACATGTAGACTTCCTGAAAGTTGCCGTACCCTTTGGTCAGCTGGACACCAGGATCGCGTGCGAGCACTTCGCCGACGCTGCCAGCCTGCTGATTGTCGATGAAATCCGCCGTGTAGGCGGTGCTGCTGAACGGCGAGTCCATGTAGTCGATATTGCCCAAAATGCCGTTACGGCTGCCACGTGCCACCTGACCACCAGCAAACTCGTCGGTCAGATGGACCTGGGCACCGGAGCCGGTGATTACCAGCGTTTCCTGGCTCATGCGGGCCGGTTCTGTTTCGGTGTTGGCCAGTGCCAGGCCACTGCCTGCCACAAGCGGAAAAGATAGACCTGCTGCCGCCAGTCGTTTGGAAAAATCCTGTGCCATTGTTATGCCTGTTGTCTTGCTGGTGTCGAATTTAAGAACGATAGTTCTGAGCGCTTTGGTTTCCAGAGGGAGACAGAAACGATTCAGAGGTCATGATAATGGCCTTAAAGCTAAATTCAAATACAAATTATTATCATATAGATATATCCATATTTTAACATCAAGGCTGAAAATTAGCCGAACGCGGAAATATCAATGGTGATATGGCGGTGGACAGGGCCGGGTCGATACCGGCCCATTTGGAGTGAAAGAGGGGGTAATCAGTTGATACGCTTCAGCTTTTCATAATGTTAGGCGTTATCATACGGCACCTGTGCCGATTCCAGCGGTCCCTGCGGATGAATAAACGGCCAGGGTGAACTCTCAAGGCCGCGTTCGGACTGGATCTCGATCAGGCAGGGCTGGTTCAGTTCGATGCACTTTTCCAGCACGAGCTTGAGCGCCTGAGGGCTGTCGACACGGTAGCCACGCCCCCCGAAACTATCCGCCAACTTGACGAAGTCCGGTGTCTTCAACTCGGAGCCGCTGAAGCGGCTGCCAAACCCCATTTGCTGATCGCGGCGCACATTGCCGTAGGAGCGATTGTTAACCACGATGCTGACCAGTCCGATATTGAACTCGGCGGCGGTCATCAGTTCCTGCACGCCGAACATGAAACCGCCATCACCGCTGACGGAGACCACGGCCTTGTCCGGGTTGGCCACTTTCACCCCCAGCGCGGTAGGGAAGCCGTAGCCCAAGGTCCCTTGATAGCCGCCTTCAACGTAGGTGCGTGGCTTGAGTACCGGCAAGCCGCCGACCCAGCTGGTGAAGCCCATCTGTGACAGTTCAGGCACGTAAAAACCGTCGCGTGGCAGCACCTGCCGGATCACATCGAGATAAGCCATCTGCGGTTGTACGCCTTGCAGCGCGTCCCGGGCCATCACCTTGGCCCGGGCAATCTCGTCCAGACGATTTTCATCGGGTGACACCTTATCCAGCAACAGGTCGTGCAGAATTCGGCACGCCTGCGCCGAGTCCCCCACAATGCCGATGTCCGGCTCGAAGATGTTCATCTGCTCAGGATCGATATCGATACGGATCAGCTTGGGGCCACTGCTTGGCTTGCGCTCGTAGGTCATGTAGTTGCCCCAGCGCAGGTAGGGCATCTCCAGACGGGAGCCGATGCCGATCAGCAGGTCGCAGTCATCCCAGAGCTGGCGTGCGGCCACTGCTGACAGGCCCAGAGGATGGTCTTCAGCGACTACGCCGCGACCACTGCGAAAAGCCGTGACCGGTGCATTGAGCAGTTCGGCCAAGGCAGTTACTTCCTCGGAGGCATGCAGCGCACCGGCGCCACACATGATCATCGGCCTGCGGGCACCGGCAATCATCTCGGTGGCGGATTTGAGGGCATCCGGATTGATTTCGGGCAGCGCGTCGTCGACTGGGGACAGTGTCAGCGATTCAAATTCGGACTCGGTGGCCATGGTATCCCAACACATCTCAACGGTAACCGGTCCCGGCCGACCGCTGCGAGCGGTCTGGTAGGCCTGATTCATTACCGCAGCCGTGTCTTTCGCTTGTTGGATGCTGAAGGCGTCTTTGATGATCGATTTCAGCGTGCCGGCCTGATCCTTGAGTTCATGCAGGTGGCCTCGGCCCCGACCCAGGAAAGACGATGGCACCTGACCGGTCAAACCCACCACCGGGCTGCAGTTGCCCATGGCGGTACACAGAGCGGCAGTGGTGTTGAGAATACCAGGGCCGGGCACCACGGCGAAGGTGCCGGTTTTGCCGGTGGATTTGGCATAGCCCATGGCCATGTAGGCGGCGCTCTGTTCGTGGCGCGGCACGATCAAATTCAGCCCCTGTTTGTGGATACCGTCAAACAGCGGGTAGATCTGGGCACCGGGTATACCGAATAGGGTGTCGACGCCATTGGCCATGGCGGATTCGATCATGGCTTCGCCGGCGGTCATGGTTCGCCGGGTGTTCTTGATTGCAGCGTTCATAAGGCAGACAACTCATGTCAGGTGAAAAATGAAACCTTTGGTGAGTGATCTGGCCAGCCACACAGGGGCCAAGAGCAGTCGGCATATGATGCCGAGCCGATGCCTTAGCCGTAAAAAGTGGAGATGTGAGCAAGCGTGGCCAGATCAGATCTGTCCATTGACGCGGGGAGGCGGGATGGCGATGCCACGAATACTGCGCGACCAGTGTTGGCCGATCGAGAGTCGCCATTGATGTTTATGCATTGAACCGTTGAGCATGCCTTGCAGCCATGGTTACTTTCCACCCACCTTAGCCAGTTCGGGCGTATTAATCCAGTAGTGCGCTCAGTCGGGTAGCCAGAGTGTGCAACAGAGTTCGCATGTTGTCTTCATCAGGGCGGGTGTAGCCTAGAATAAAGCCTGCCGTTGGTATCAATGCGTCATCCGGTTGCTGAAGCAGCTGCTCTTCCCAGGCTGCATAGTATGTGGAAAGGGGCTCCAGTTTGATGCCATCCTGTCGGAGTTGTGTGGCCAACTGCTGATCGAGGGGGCCATCGCCCAGCAGTGCATGTAATCGGGTTGTTGTCTCTGAGGTGAAGCGAATAATCAAATGCATGCCACCCTGCGGTACCTGCCATTCAAACCAGCAAGAGAGGTACTGTTCCAACAGAGTCAGCAGGTGATCTCGTTTATGTCGATAATGACGACGCATGCGATTGATATGACGGCCAAACTCACCGCTGTTCATGAAATCGGTCACAACCGGCTGCATCGGCAATGCAGCAGCCCCGCCAAGTTGTATGCGGCTCTGCCTTAATGCAGGCATATGAGTACGAGGGGCAACTATGAATCCCAGCCTGAGCCCTCGAAACAGCACTTTGGACAGGCTGCCGACAAAAAACACACGTTCCGAGCGGTCAGCCTGCATAAGCGGTACGCCGGTGCGGCCTTGAAAGCAAAAATCATTGTCATAGTCATCTTCGACCACCCAGATAGACTGCTCTTGTAAACGTTGCAGCCACTGCTGGCGCCGCTGCGATCCAAGAGCAATGCCCGAAGGGTACTGACGGTTGGGGGTCAGTACCACTATGGGTGGTGACGCCTGAGCATCAAGCGATGGCAGCATGCAGCCTTCAGCGTCCAGCGGTAACAAGAAACGAACCTGATCGTTGGTCGCCCAGTTTGCCAGTAGGCGGCGGATGGGGGGGTAGGATGGGTTTTCGGTCAGCCATTGGCTGGCAGGGCTGATCAATCTGAAGGCATGACGCAGTAATGTCAGTGAATCACGGTTGCCGGCTGTTATCAGAACCTGCTCGGGGCTGCATTGCAGCACGCGTAGCTGATACAGGTAATCGGCAATCGCCTGTTGCAGCCCGGGATATCCAAAGGGGTAAGCATCCTCGAGTATACGAGGGTCGGGCTTGCGCCAACTGGCACGCAGGCTTTTTTGCCAACTTTTGTGGGGAAACACACTTGGGTCAGCACCGGAATCGAATGCCAGCAACAGTTCTGACGGCTGAGTTACTACAGATCGCGGTAACGCAATGGCGGTTTGTGGCTGGTCTGCCACGAACACACCACTTTTGGGGCGACTGATCAGTATGCCCTCGGCAATCAACCGTTCGTAGGTGCTGACCAGGGTGCTGCGGGAAACACCCAACATGTGTGCCATGGCACGACTGCCAGGCAACCGGTCACCTGGCTGCAGAAGACCCTGGTTGATGGCCTGTTGAATTTGCTCCATCAACTGCCGGTAGAACGGTCCCTCGCCTGGCTCCAGCGAGAATGGGATATGGCCGCTGCGAGTATTGCCCGAAGTACTCATCTGGTATGTATAAATAATCAAGAACTGGATATTTTTAAGAATACCTGATGCCGCTAGAGTGTGTCTTCAAACCATTTTTGGCAGGTCTTCGGATCTGCCTTGGACACAGGAGTCATGCGATGTCACACACTTCAACGGGAACGCTTTCGGCGACAGAGCTGACACGTATCAAACGCGGAGCCAAACGGGCGGTCAGTGACCGGCAAAACATGTTGGATTTCATTGATCAGTCGCTGTTGTGCTTCGTGGGGTTTCAGCTTGACGGACAGGTGCGTGTCATTCCGACCTGTCACTGGCGTGAGGGTGACTACCTGTATTGGCATGGCCACAGCCGAGCAGCCAATATCCATGGCTGTGAAACCGAGGCACAGAAAGTTTGCGTTACGCTGGCAACTCTGGATGGGCTGGTGTTGGCGCGTTCAGCGTTTCACCACTCAGTGAACTATCGTTCGGTGATGGTATATGGTGTGCCGGAAGCGGTGACGGACCCGGCTGAGAAGCGGCATCACTTTGAGCGTTTCATCAACAAGATCAGCCCAGGGCGCTGGCCGCAGCTTCGGCCGGTAACAGACAGCGAAGTGCAGGCAACCGGGGTGCTCCGGATCAGGCTGGATGAGGCGTCAATGAAGGTTCGTGCCGCAGGCGTTGCTGATGATGAGGCGGATATGGACTGGCCGGTCTGGGCCGGGGTTGTGCCAGTAGCGGCTGGCTGGGCCGGATTTCAGCAGGATCAACGGCAGGATCAGGCTTATGAGAAGCCCGCCCTGCCTCGGTAAAGGGTTGACGGGTGATCAGCCCTGCAGCCGAGCAACATCCACTGAAACCTCCAGCGTCTGTTCGCCGCCACCGTCAAATATGATGCCGCGCAGCGGCGTAACATCCGCATAGTCGCGACCCCAGGCGGTCACGATATGCTGGCCGGCGGGCATGTTGTTATTGGTGGGGTCAAACTCGAACCAGCCATCACCCGGTGAATACACGGCAAACCATGCATGAGAGGCATCGGCCCCCACCAGCTTTTCCTGACCGGGCGGCGGCAGTGTTTCCAGGTAGCCGCTGACATAGCGGGCCGGGAAGCCCAGCGCGCGCAGGCAACCGATCGCCAGATGTGCGAAGTCCTGGCAGACGCCGCGTTTGTGTCTCAGCACATCATGCAGTGGCGTGGCGATTGTGGAAAACTCCGGGTCGTAGGTGAAGTCCTCGTAGATGCGCTGGGTCAGCTCGCGAACGGCCGAGAGCAGGGTGCGTTCGGTGGAAAAGCTCGGTGCTGCATACTCACGCAGTTGTTTGCTGGCGCGGATCATGGGCGAATCCAGCAGGAATTCTCGCGCCAGCAGGGTCTCTTCGTCAGCGGCCAGGTCGATGCGGGCACGGGCCTCGCTGATGCTGCAACCCAGGTCCAGCGCGCTTTCGGGCTGTCCCGGATTTACGTCGATGCGGCTGGTGATGTCGATTTCGAGCAGCTTGTGCGGTTCCTGCAGCATGAAATAGCAGTAGCGATTGCCAAAATAGTCCAGGTGTTCGCGCAGCCAGCCTGTCTTGGGCGTCACTTCAATACGGCTGTCCAGACAGCGCTGGGAGGGCGTATTGCGCGGCAGCAGGTGCGCCTTGTTGAAACATTGGCTGACCGGCTGCTCATAGGTATAGCGCGTGATGTGGCGGATACGGTAGATCATTCCTCGTCACCCCATCGGGTATTTACCAGCTGCTGCGGATTGCGCTGATGCTCAAAGTAATGGCCGGCAATCAGGGTGGCGGTTGCCGTCAGGCGCTCAAACAGCTGGCTGAGCAGTGTATCCAGTGCCTGGCGCTGTCCCTGATCATCCAGCTCGGCCAGTTGCTCGGCACGGGACAGTTGCAGCAGGGTACGGGCCTCCAGCAATGTGCGGCGCTCTTCGCTCAGCAGAGACGTTGAGGCGCCACCCTGCAATTCGTAAAGATGCTGAGTCAGCTGGTCCAGCTGATACTGCAGCGAGCGCGGGTTGCTTCGATCGAGCAGGAGAAGCACCAGGGCGTTGCGCAGCTCGGGCTGACTGCGGTAGCGGCGACGGTAGGTGACCAGCACTTCGCCGCACATGAGGGCGGCTTCAAGCAGCTGTTCTTCGGCATCGTCGTCCAGTACCGGCACCAGCAGGGCGCGCAGCAGCAGGGTGGTCTGCAGGGTACGCTCCAGGCGTCGGCCCATTTCGAGGAAGCGCCAGCCAAAGCCGCGAATCATGCTTTCCTGACTCAGGCCTGAGAGAGCGAGCAGGCTGGTAATCAGCGGGTCCAACGCTTCTTCAGGGGCTGCCAGACTGTCCGGTTGTAGCTGAGCTGGCAGATCATTGAGGGTGTCCCTCAAGTCGCTCAGGACCCGGTGGGTATCACCGGACAGCATCTCGCGGGCCTCTTCTGTACAGCTGAGCATGGCCTGTACGTTGCTGCAGACGCTGCCGAAGCGGCCGCTGTCGAGAATGACGTTGAGCAGCTCGGTTTCAGGGTCATCGAAGGTCTGTGGGTCCTGTGGGCTGAAACCAGGCTGTGTGCCCGTGACTTCGGTCACGCTTTGCAACAGCTGGTGTCGCACGCTGTCCGGCAGAGTGCTGGCGCTGTTCAGTTGCATGAAGGTGGTACGCAGCAGCCGCGTGGCTGACTCGGCGCGTTCTGAGTAGCGTCCCATCCAGAACAGGTTTTCAACCACACGGCTGGGCAGATCGCTGCTCTGTTCGCCGCTGAGCAGAGAGGTTTGTTGCTCTCGCAGCGTGGTCAGGCGCTGAGGCTCAGACGCCAGTACCCAGGTGTCCTTGCTGGTGGCACCGAGCTGATTGCTGACCACCATCTGCCGGTCAGAGCTGGCCACTCGCGTCAGACCACCGGACATCACGGTGTAGGAACCTTCGTCGGCTACGGCAAAGCCGCGCAGTACCGTTGGGCTGGGGCGCAGCCCACCTCTTTGAAGAGTGGGTGATGTCGATGGAAGATTGGCTTCCTGTGCGACCCATTGAGCGGGGTTGCGGGTCAGTTCACGATACCAGTGTGCCAGTCCCTTTTCATCCAGCTGTGCTCCATACACGCTTTGCTGTCCGGGGCGGCGGCTGGTGGGTTTGATGATCAATTCCGGCAGGTGGGTCAGAACATACTCACGGTCGGCTGGATCACCCAGCCACCAGGTGCGGGCACTGGGCAGGGTGAGTGGATGACCGAGGAAAAATTCACTGATGCGTGGCATGTACTTGAGCAGGGCCGGATTTTCCAGAATGCCCGAACCCAGCGGATTTGCAACCACCACATTGCCGGCACGAACAGCCTCCAGCAGCCCGGGCACGCCGAGATGGGAGTCGCCGCGCAGCTCGACCGGATCGCACCAAATATCATCCACGCGACGCAGGATGACGTCTACGCGGTGCAGACCATCCAGGGACTTCATCCACACGAAGCCATCACGTACGGTCAGGTCGCCTCCCTGTACCAGCGAATACCCCAGATAGTTGGCCAGGTAAGTGTGCTCGAAATAGGTTTCGCTGTAGGCCCCGGGGGTCAGAATGACGACTCTGGGAGTGCCGCCATTGGGCGCCAGGCTGTTCAGCTTGCGTCGAAGTGCTTGAAAGAAGAGGGCAAGGCGATGCACCTGACTGTCGCGGATCAGGCTTGGCAAGATGCGTGACATCACGGTGCGGTTTTCCAGCGCGTAGCCGGCACCACTTGGAGCCTGAGTGCGATCGGCAACGACCTGCATCTGGCCATCAGGGCCACGCACCATGTCCACCGCATGCAGGATCAGCTGCTGCTCGCCCGGCATGTTGAGTCCCTGGCAGGCACGCAAAAAACCGCTGTGAGACAGAATCAGCTCCGCCGGCAGTATGCGGTTGCGGATCAGTTCACGCGGACCATACAGATCGCGCAGAATCAGATCGAACAGCTCGGCCCGCTCGCTCAGCCCCGCCTCAATACGGCTCCACTCTTCGCTGCCGATCAGCAGGGGTACCGGGTCCAGCCCCCAGACACGGGTTTTCTGGGGCTGGCCCACCATGTTGTAGTTGGCACCATCGTCACGCAGGATGCGTTGTGCCTTGTGCTGACGGTTCTGCAACCCTGCGATGCCAAGCCGGCTCAGGGCATCCAGTACATATTGCCAGTGAGGCCGGATACGGCTGTCGGCGGCAAACGCCTCATCAAAGCGTCCGTCCCGCGGTGCATACTGCAGCAGGGCCTCAGGCGGCGGAGTCAAATTGTCGGTTGCCACTGTACAGGGGCCTCTGGCTTGGAGTCAGCGGGCATCATAGGTGTTTTTTTGCACAGTTCAAGAACTTCGCCTCAGGTCGAGAGTATGCGGGTACTCGGCAAGCAGTTCCTCCAGCGGTGGTGCCATGGGGCGTGGTGCCACATCATGCGGGAAAAATTCACGCAGCGCTCCGTAAAATGGCGGTGGCGTAACCGGGCCCGGCGTATAGCCGTAATTGTGGAAGCGGTTGACCCGACGTGCCTCGGCCTCGAAGGCGTTGACCGGCTGGGTATCGTAGCTGCGTCCCCCCGGATGGCTGACGTGATAGGTGCAGCCACCGATGGAGTGACCGTTCCAGCTATCAATCACATCAAACACCAGTGGGGCATGCACGCCGATGGTTGGGTGCAGGGCCGAGGGCGGGCTCCAGGCACGATAGCGGATGCCGGCCACGTATTCGCCCTGTACCCCGGTTGCCCTGAGGGGAACGCGGCGACCGTTGCAGGCTAGCAAATAACGTCCCTCGGTCAGGCCGCTCAAGCGTACCTGCAGTCGTTCCACTGACGAGTCCACGTAGCGAGCGGTGCCAAAGCTGGACACTTCCTCGCCCAGTACATGCCAGGGCTCGATCGCCCAGCGCAGCTCTAGCTCCATGTCATCGATCTGAACCCGGCCGTAGTGAGGGAAGCGGAACTCCTCGAACGGCGCCAGCCATTCCAGCTGGAACGGCAGACCGTGATACTGCAGGTCCCTGACCACGTCCTTCAGATCTGACCACACATAGTGCGGCAGCATGAAACGATCGTGCAGTTCAGTTCCCCAGCGTACCAGTGGCTTGTGGTAGGGCTGTTTCCAGAAGCGAGCGACCAGCGCGCGCAGTAGCAGAGTCTGGACCAGCGACATCTGTGGATGCGGCGGCATTTCAAAACCGCGGAACTCCAGAATGCCCTGACGACCCGATGCCGAGCCGGCTGCATACAGCTTGTCGATGCAGAACTCGGAGCGGTGCGTGTTGCCGGTGATGTCCACCAGCAGATTCCGCATCAGCCGGTCTACCAGCCAGGGCTGCTCCACCAGACCATCCGGCATCTGCTGGAATGCGATCTCCAGCTCGTAAAGGGCTTCGTCACGGCCTTCATCCACACGGGGCGCCTGACTGGTCGGGCCGATGAACATGCCCGAGAACAGATACGACAGGCTGGGATGATGCTGCCAATAGGTTACCAGCGAGCGCAGCAGGTCAGGCCGGCGCAGCAACGGGCTGTCGGCGGGTGTCACCCCGCCCAGTGTGACGTGGTTGCCGCCACCGGTACCGCCGTGGCGACCATCCAGCATGAACTTTTCGGTGCCCAGTCGGGCCAGGCGTGCCTCTTCGTACAGAGCGGTCGTGTTGTCCACCAGCTCCTGCCAGCTGCTGGCCGGGTGAATATTCACCTCGATAACGCCGGGGTCAGGCGTGACCAGCAGTTTCTGCAGGCGGGGATCACGTGGCGGCTCATAGCCCTCGATGACCACCGGCAGCTTGAGTTCGGCCGCGGTGTGTTCGATATGGTTGATCAGGTCGACGTAATGTACCAGATGACTGATCGGTGGCAGGAACAGGTGCAGGCGTCCCTCACGGGCTTCAATGCACAGTGCCGTGCGCAGAACATCGGTCCAGACCTTTGGTGTCTCGCTGTCGCTTTCCTGATCGGCCGGGACATCCATCATCTGGCGGTTGTCAGCCGGGTTGGGCTGTGCCACCGACGTCATGTCGGCAAAAGGACGATAGGCGGGCAGCGGAGCCTTTTCGGCAAAGGGATCTGCATCGGACTCAAAGTAAAGTTCGTCTTCTGCCGTCGTTGGCAGACTGCCCAGCGGCAGCCGGAATCCCAGCGGGGAGTCGCCCGGAATCAGGATCAGCTGTTCACTGCGCAGTGGCCAGGGTGTTGAGCGCCAGCGTTGAGTGCTGTAGTTCCAGCCCAGTGGCAGCACCATACCAGTGGGCGTGTCCAGACCACGACTTAGCAGGCGTGCCAGACGCTTACGTTCCATGTCGTCCTTGAGGTCGAACGTTTTCGGGTCCACGTTAGCGGGCAGTTGTTGCTCTTGCCACAGATAGTAGAGGCTGTCTTCGAACGCCTCGACCAGATAGCGCGAGGGCAGCCCCAGATTGCGACAGAGGGTGTGCATGAAGCGGCGTGCCTCTTCCAGCCCGTGGCCATAATCCCGGTCAACGCGTGCCAGCAACTCGGTGTCGTGCCAAAGAGGCTCGCCATCCGTGCGCCAGAAACAGCCCAGTGCCCAGCGCGGGACCTCCTCACCGGGGTACCACTTGCCCTGTCCGTAGTGCAACAGACCGTTGGGCGCGAAACGGCGGCGCAGCCGCAGCAGCAGATCCTTGGCCAGGCTGAGCTTGTCATCACCCAGCGCTTCAATGTTCCACTGTGCCGAATCCATGTCGTCAATGGATACGAAGGTCGGCTCGCCCCCCATGGTCAGGCGAACATCACCGGCCTCCAGCTCCCGGTCGATCATCTGGCCCAACGCGTCAATGGCCGCCCACTGGTCATCGCTGTAGGGTTTGGTGACACGGGGATCTTCGTGAATGCGGGTGACCCTGTTGCTGTAGCTGAACTCCACTTCACAGGTGTCAGACGCGCCGGTCATCGGTGCGGCTGACTCGGGAGACGGGGTACAGGCCAGTGGTATGTGCCCTTCACCCGCGAACAGCCCTGAAGTTGGATCGAGACCAACCCAGCCCGCACCGGGGATAAAGACCTCGCACCAGGCGTGCAGGTCGGTAAAGTCCTGTGCGGCGCCCGAGGGACCATCCAGTGCCTCCTGATCCTGCTTCAGCTGCACCAGATAACCCGAGGCAAAGCGGGCGGCCAGTCCCAGCTGGCGCAGTATCTGTACCATCAGCCAGCTGGTATCGCGGCAGGAGCCCTTCTTGAGCGTCAGAGTTTCTTCCGGTGTCTGTACGCCAGGCTCAAGGCGGATGCCGTAGTCGATCTCCTGCTCCAGCCGCTGGTTCAGGCTGACCAGGAAATTGATGATGGACGTCTTTTCACGTGATACTGATTTAACCCATTTACTCAACAGAGGTCCGTTTTCTGTCACTTCCAGATAGGGCTGAAGCTCTTTTTCCAGTGCCTTGTCGTAACTGAACGGATAGTGTTCGGCATACTCTTCAACAAAGAAATCGAATGGGTTGATCACGGTCATGTCCGCAATCACCTCGACCTCAACCTTCAGTGACGTCGTTTTCTCCGGGAAGACCAGACGAGCGATATGGTTTCCGAACGGGTCCTGTTGCCAGTTGATGAAGTGCGTTTCCGGCTCGATGCGCAGCGTATAGCCGTGAATATGGGTACGGCTGTGTGGCGCCGGGCGCAGCCTCAGTTGATGCGGTGACAGGCTCACCGGACGATCAAAGCGGTATTCGGTAACGTGGTTGATCGCTATGCGTATGGTCACGATAAGGGCCTCTGTGCAGACTCAGGCGGGAAACCAGGTCTGGGAAATCCGGTTGCTGAGCTGGCAGAGCTGTATCTGCAGATCGTTAAGAAAGCTGCGAAACGCCGGGCCCAGGTCCGCCTCGGTTGTGATCGGATAGACGCTGGGATTGATCTCACGAATCAATTCCACCACGTGATGTCCCTGCGGCAGTTTGCCGGCGGAAATCTCCAGTTGGGTCAGACAGGCCTCGACACTACGCGGAAAGTGCGCATCTTCCAGCAGGTAGCAGGCCACGTCCGGGCCGGTGACCGACATGCGAACGCTGCGGCGGTAGCTCATATAGGCGCTGGCGGAGCGCAGTACGTTACCCCAGACCACCTGACGCAGGTTGACGCTGGCATCGCCGTTGGCCGCGATCAGGGCCGCGGCACCGGCATCCAGAATGCGCGTGGTCATATCGGATCGCTCCAGATCACGCCCCAGCTTGACGAACTGCCAGGGTGCGTCGTGGCTCATGGTGCCGGACAGCATGCCGAACAGCATCTGACAGCGACTGACGACTTGGTCGAGAAATTCGTAGCGTTTGCTGCGATTGATGCCCAGACGGATGTTGTTCTGGGCATACAGGTAGAGCTCGTTGATCTGTTCCCAGCTTTCCACCGGCAGTACATCGCGGCTGGTGCGGATGTTCTCACGCAACATGCGCAGCGCCGACAGCATTGAGCTGGGGTTGGTATCGTCGGCCAGAATGAACTTGACCACGTTGTGCTCGTCACGAATGCGGTAGCGCTCACTGAAGAGATCACTGGCACTGTTGAGCTCGACCAAGGAATACCAGCTGATATCGACCTCTCGTGGCAGGTCGAACAGCAGCTTGTCATAGACACTGACCAGGCGGGCCGTGTTTTCAACACGCTCCAGATAGCGGGCGGCCCAGTAAAGACGTTCGGCAACTTTTGACAGCATGGCTTATTCCTCCCCCCCATCGACAATCCAGGTATCCTTGCTTCCCCCGCCCTGAGAGGAGTTCACCACCAGTGAGCCCTTCTTCATGGCGACGCGGGTCAGTCCTCCGGTGGTGACGTAGGTGTCGCGTCCCTGCAGGATGAAAGGGCGCAGATCCAGATGACGCGGTTCCAGACTGCCGTTATCGACCAGCGTGGGGGCGGTTGAAAGTGCCAGCGTGGGCTGTGCGATGTAGTTGCGTGGGTTGTCCTGAATCAGTTTGGCGAACTGGGCCTGTTCCTTCTTGGTGGAGTGAGGCCCCACCAGCATGCCGTAGCCACCGGACTCATTGGCGGGCTTGACTACCAGCTTGTCCAGATTCTCCAGCACGTAGGCACGATGCTCGGGGTCGTCACACAGGAAGGTTTCAACATTCTTGATGATGGGTTCTTCGTTGAGGTAATAGCGGATGATCTCGGGCACGTAGGCGTACACAACCTTGTCATCGGCCACGCCGGCACCGGGCGCATTGGCCAGGGCGACCTTGCCTTTCTGCCAGGCGCGCATCAAACCGGGAACGCCCAGTACGGAGTCCTTGTTGAACACGGACGGGTCCAGAAACAGATCATCGATACGGCGATAGATGACATCTACCCGCTCAGGGCCGCTGATCGTTTTCATATAGACACAATTATCGTCACCGACCATCAGGTCTGACCCTTCTACCAGCTCGATTCCCATTTGCTGGGCAAGGAATGCGTGCTCGAAGTAGGCCGAGTTGAAGATGCCGGGGGTCAACACCACGATGACGGGCTTGCGGACATCCCGGGGCGACAGGGACGCCAACATGTCGAACAGGCTGGCACAGTAACCGTCGATGGGCAGGATATCGTCCTTCTCGAACAATTCGGGCAGGACGCGTTTGGTGATGGCGCGATTCTCCAGCATGTAAGACACGCCAGATGGCACGCGCAGGTTGTCTTCCAGCACGTAGAACTCGCCGTCACCGTCACGCACCAGATCGGTACCGCAGATATGCGCCCACACACCAAGTGGTGGTGTGATACCGATGCACTCGGGGCGGAAGTTGCGCGATTCGGTGATGATCTCGGCTGGGATGATGCCGTCCTTCAGGACCTGCTGTTCATGGTAGAGATCATTGATGAAGAGGTTCAGTGCCTTGAGGCGTTGTTCCAGCCCGGCGGCGGTGGTACGCCACTGTTTGGCCGAAATGGTGCGGGGCACGATGTCGAATGGCCAGGCACGGTCGATGTTGCCTTCCTCGGTATAGACCGTGAAGCTGACCCCCATCTCCTGAATGGTCGCCTCCGCCATCTGGCGGCGCGATTCGATCTCTTCAGGAGGAAGGGATTCAAGGTAGTGGATCAGTTGCCGTGCAGGGGGGCGAATACTGCCGTCGCGGCATACCAGTTCATCAAAAAACCCATTCGGGTCATACGATTTCCAATCCATCGTCATAGCCTGACCTGCCTATCATGCGGTAGCGGTGCACTCTGATGGTGCCGGTGCGCGCTCGGTATGTGCACCTTTGGTGCTCTATCGGCATGGAGCGTCAGCGATGCCCTGTAAAAGTGCAGCTGTCGATCTGTTAGCCGTTGCCTCTTGTGCATACAGCAATTAACAGGCCAAAAGCGAAAGGCTGATACTAAGGTCGTGAGGAGAGGTGCCGCCTCCTGGATCGGAGGCGGTGTGAGCGGGGGTTAGTGACCGAACTGATCCGCATCCAGCATATCCGGATCATCGCGACCGAGGCTGTTCAAGCTGGACATCTCTTCAGTCGTCAGGCTGAAGTCAAAAATGTTCAGGTTGTCGGCCATGCGCTGTGGATTGGATGACTTGGTTGCGGTAGCAAAGCCCTGCTGCACTGCCCAGCGCAGCACGATCTGGGCGGGTGCCCGCTGGTGTTGCTCCGCGATGGCAAGAATGACGGGGTCTGCCAACATGGCATTGCCACAGCCCAGTGGGCGCCAGGACTCAGTGACGATGCCGTGGCGCTGGTGCAGCGCAATCAGGTCATCACGACGATGATAGGGGTCAAGCTGGATCTGGTTCAGGTGTGGGGTCAGGCCCAGATCCAGCAGTCGCTGCAGATGGGCAGGCTTGAAGTTGGAGGTGCCGATGGCACGCACCAGTCCGCGATCCAATAGATTAAGCAGCCCCAGATAGGCTTCCACGAAACGACCCTGATCCGGGTTGGGCCAATGGATCAGCAGCAGGTCGATATAGTCCAGCTCCAGCCGTTTCAGACTCGCTTCGCAGGCGGCTTTGGCGCCGTCAAAACTGTGCCACTCACGATTGAATTTGGTAGTCACGAATACCTGATCACGGGGCACAGAGGCGTTGCGAATGCCCCGACCAACACCACGCTCGTTCTGGTAGTTCTCGGCAGTGTCGATCAGGCGGTAGCCCAGCTCCAATGCGGTGGTAACCGTTTCGGCGGCTTCGGAATCGTTCATCGGCCAGGTGCCGAGGCCCAGCTGGGGCATCTCGACACCGTTGGCCAGTGTCAGGGTCGGGGCCAGGGTTTTGCTCATCTGCAACGCTCCAATGTTGTTAGTGTCATTCAAGGGTGTTTTGAGGCCGATATTACTACGCCGGTGGTTGGTGGCCTATCCGTGTACTGAAACCGCGCAATCCACCGCGCAATTAATTCAGCCTGTCACGGCTTGATGCGATAACCGGTGCGGAAGATCCACCAGACCGCTGTCAGGCAGGTCAGCAGGAACATCAGCGTCATACCCAGGCTCATGCCCATATGCACGTCGGCGACGCCGTAAAACGCCCAGCGGAAACCGTTGATCAGGTAGACCACAGGATTGAACAGGGTCAGGGTTTGCCAGGGTTCGGGCAGCATGTTGATTGAGTAAAAGGCGCCACCGAGGAACGTCAGCGGTGTGATCACCATCAGTGGGATCACCTGCAGCTGCTGAAAGTCGTTGGCCCAGATGCCGATGATGAAGCCGAACAGGCTGAAAGTCAGGGCGGTCAGCAGCAGGAAGGCGAGCATCCAGAAAGGATGGGCGATGCTGTAGTCGACGAACAATCGCGCCGTGAGCAGAATCAGGGTGCCGATGATCAGCGATTTGGTCGCCGCGGCACCGACATAGCCGGTGATGATTTCAAGCGGTGATACCGGTGCCGACAGTACCTCGTAAATGGTGCCGGAGAACTTGGGGAAGAAGATGCCGAAGGAGGCGTTGGATATGCTTTCACTGAGCAGAGACAGCATCAGCAGGCCGGGAATGATGAAAGCGCCGTAGCTGACGCCGTCGATCTCGCCCATGCGCGAGCCGATGGCCGTGCCAAAGACGATGAAATACAGTGAGGTGGACAGCACCGGGGAGATGACGCTCTGCATCAGCGTGCGTCGGGTGCGGTTCATCTCAAACTTGTAGATGGCGCGTATGCCGTTGAAATTCATTGGGCTTGCTCCGATCGGTGGACGAGGCTGACGAAGATCTCTTCCAGTGAACTTTGTTGTGACTGCAGGTCCTTGAGATCGATACCCTCGGCACTGAGGCTGCGCAGCAGCTCGGCGATACCGCTGGTTTCATGATGGGCATCGAAGGTATAGGTCAGTTGGCTGCCGTCTTCGCTCAGAGTCAGGTTGAAAGCATGCAACCCCTCGGGCAGCGCCGCCAAAGGCGTCTGCAGATGCAGGTGCAGCTGTTTCTGCCCCAGTTGCTGCATCAACGTTTCCTTTTCTTCAACCAGCATCAGTTCACCGCGGTTGATGACGCCGATGCGGTCGGCCATCTCCTCGGCTTCCTCGATGTAGTGGGTGGTCAGGATCACGGTCACGCCGTTGTCGCGCAGTCCACGCACGATCTCCCACATGTCGCGGCGCAGCTCCACATCAACGCCGGCACTGGGTTCGTCGAGGAACAGAATGCTCGGCTCATGCGACAGTGCCTTGGCGATCATCACCCGGCGTTTCATGCCGCCGGACAGCGCCCGCATCATCGACCGGCGCTTGTCCCACAGCGACAGCTGGCGCAGGATCTTTTCGATGTAGGCGGGGTCGGCGGGTTTGCCGAACAGGCCGCGACTGAAACTGACGGTATCCCAGACGGTTTCAAAGGCATCGGTGGTCAGTTCCTGGGGCACCAGCCCGATCAGGCTGCGTGCCCGGCGGTAGTCTTCGACAATATCGACGCCATCGGCCAATACCCGGCCGGAACTGGCGTTGACCAAGCCACAGATAATGCTGATCAGAGTGGTTTTGCCAGCGCCATTGGGCCCGAGCAGGGCGAAAATCTCGCCGCGGTGGATCTCAAGATCGACCGACTTGAGTGCAGTGAATCCCGAAGCATAGGTCTTGCCGATGCCCTGGATTTGAATAATGGGTTGCACGGGGGCTCCTTGGACTGTTTCAAAGGGTGTGGCCTGAGTGTAGCGATAGCCGGAGCAAGGTGGCCACTGATTCAGCCTGGAAGTTCTGCTCCGTACCTGTCCGGGTTGAGCCAAGCATAGTCAAGAGGGTCAGGATTCGCTCAGGTCGAACGCGCTGAACAGCCGTCCGGGGTGGGGCGGGTGCACGCCTGCGACTTTGAGTTCACCCAGCTCTTCGTGTACGGACTCGATCTGTCGCAGGCGCTGCTGGCTGCGCGCCAAGTCCTCGCGCATGGTCAGGTTGATCAGCAGGGTAAGTACACTGCTGACACTTGTGTATGAATCGAACACGGAGGTGCTTTGTACCTGACATTGCAACATCCAAGTGGCGAGCTCGTGCAGCTCTGTGGCGGACGGGTCTGCGATCAGCACGCAGGGGATCTGATTGTTCCGTGCCAGCTGCATCAGGTCACGGATTTGGCTCATGCGCCTCCGCATGGCGAGGACCACCAGAAGATCTTTACTGCCCAGATCAATCAAATCTTCGGCCAGTGTTTGTCCGGCACCCGGCAAAAGGGTGACATCTGGTCGCAGCAGGCTGAGCTGGCGATGGAAGTATTCAGCCAGAAAGCGGCTGTTGCGAAGCCCGGCGATTGCAATACGGCGTTGTTGTGACAATTCGGCCGCAACGGCGCGCAGTGTATCCGGGCTGAGGGCTTCCAGTGTGCGCTGCAGGTTCACTGCTTCACGTTCCAGGTGCGCACTGATGGTTTGGCTTCGGTTGTGGTGAGCATCCTTGGCATTGTTATTGCTTTGATACAGGGGTGAACCCCAGCGTTGAGCTTCGCGTGCCTGCACACGGGCCTCATTGAAATCCTTATAGCCAAGACGACGAAAGAAACGGGTGGCGGCTGCCTTGGAAGTTTTTGCGAGGTCTGCCAGTTCCGTTGCTGAGTAGTTGGCGATATCACCCGGGAAGTTCAGCAGTAGATCGCCTAACCGCCTCTCGGCGGGTGGCAGGTCGTCATAGCATTCCTGAATACGGGTATCGAGTTGCTTGGGTTCCATGGTGTGGCGGGTCTCTTGAATACCTGAGCGTCAGTTTCAATTTTCGCCCATCTCAAACGGGAAGTGAAATTTATTTTTCAATCTGTGTTGACGAGGTGAAAAAATAGTTTCAATATCAATTCAAATTGGTACAAAAATTTCAAAGTGAGCGAATGCCATGTCATCGCAAACCCTGTCAAAAACACGATTCAAAACGACCCAGAGTCGGTTTATCAGCCTCAGCTATCGGTTGAACTGGCTGGTTGAGCGCCTGTGCGCGTTATTGATCGGCGGGATGGTCTTGATCGTTTGGTTCGGCATTGTGAACCGATACTTTCTTGAAACAAACGTTACATGGACCGAAGAGGCAGCCCGTTACCTGATGATCTGGTCTGCACTGCTGGCCATGTCCTGTTGTGCCCGTTACCGCGAGCACATCGGCTTCGATATGCTGTTCAACCGCTTTCCGCAACGCATGCAGGTCGGGCTACGCTGGGCTCTCGACGGGATGGCAATCGCATTCTTCACGTACCTCGTGGTGTATGGGGTGGGCATGACGTCAGCCGGCGCGCACCAGTACGCCACTATTTTCGGACTCACCATGATGTTGCCGTTTGCGGCAGTGCCTGTATCGGCCTTGTTGACGGTGATCCAGATTCTGGCCTCGGCAGTGCGACTGCATGCGGTAGATCTGGTGCTGGAAGACCACGAAGCCATTGATAACCGTGAAGGGGTCGCATAATGATCACCGTGGCAATCTGCTTTTTTGTTCTGATGCTGCTGGGTATGCCGGTCGGATACGTTCTGGGCATAGCTGGTGCGCTGGGACTGTTTCAGCTGGGGGGCAGCAACTTCCTCGAGATGGGTCCCAAGCGTTTTTTCGAAGGACTCGACCTCTTTACCTTCATGGCGATGCCATTTTTTATTCTGGCCGGCGAGATCATGAACCGCTCCGGCATCACACATCGCCTGATCGGTTTTGCCGATGCGCTGGTGGGATACCTCAGGGGTGGGCTGGCGCAGTCCAATATGCTGGCTTCGGTCCTGTTTGCCGGTATGACCGGTGCAGCGGTTTCAGATGCAGCGGCGTTCGGTAATACCTTGGTCCCTGCCATGGTGAAGAAAGGCTACAGCCGCCCGTTCGCCTGTGCGGTGACGGCGGCCGGTTCGATTATCGGGCCGACCATCCCACCCTCCAACCTGATGGTGATTTACGGTTCACTGATGGGGGTCTCCATCTCAGGGTTGTTTGCCGCCGGTATCCTGCCGGGGCTGTTAATAGCGCTGACCTGTATGGCCCTGATCGCCGCGTTTGGGCGCCGCTGGAAACTGCCCAAGGGTGAACAGCGCCCGAGCCTGAAGCACATTTTGTATAGCTTCCGTTCCAGTATTCTCGCCATCATCATGCCCCTGATTATTCTGGGCGGCATTATCGGCGGTGTCGTAACCCCGACTGAAGCCGCAGCCGTCGCTGTGTTCTACGCATTGGTAGTGGGCGCCGGTCTTTACCGCTCCATTACCTGGGTAGACCTGCTCGAAATGCTGATCCGGACCGCCAAGATCACCGGCATTGTGTTCCTGATTATTGCCTCCGCCTCCATTTTGGGCTGGTGGATGACATTCAACCAGATTCCACAGATGGTGGCGGATGGTTTCCTTTCGATTTCACGCGATCCGACGCTGGTCACCCTGATGATTCTGGCTTTGCTGATCGGCATCGGAATGTTCATGGACATCAATGCCGTCCTGATCATCCTGGCCCCGGTGCTGGTGCCGCTGACCACGACCATCGGCATGGACCCGGTGCATGCCGGCATCATGATCGTGCTGGCCCTGAATATCTCGCTCATGACACCGCCGGTAGGGGCCTGCCTGTTCGTCCTTTCATCGGTGACCGGTGAAAAGATCGAACGGATCAGCCTGGCACTTTGGCCTTTCCTGTTGGTACAGCTTGGGCTGCTGTTGCTGATCGCCTTCTGGAGTGACCTGACACTGTTCATCCCGGGTCTGCTGGGCATGTAAAGACTGAAAAACCTGAAACCAGACACACGTGCATAACGGTTAACATTGGAGACTGAACCATGAAACTGATGAAAAAACTGCTCGTTACCTCCATGGCCATTGGCCTGACAGCCGGCCTGATGGCGGCACCAGCGGCTTATGCGGAGAAGGTGCTGAAACTGCACCACCTGAACAACAATGATCCGTTTGATAACCCAACCGGTGCCATGGCCAGCGTGTTCAAGAGTTTGGTCGAATCAGGCACCAACGGTGAGGTGAAGGTTCAGCTGTTCCCGAACGCTCAGCTTGGCAAGGATGCAGCAGTGCTGCAGCAGGTCAAGAGTGGGGTGGTGCAGTCCGGTATTCACTCCGTGGGCGGCTTTGCCAGTGCCTACCCGCTGATCGGCGTGTTGGACGTGCCTTTCGCTTATCCCAATATCAGCACTACCTACAAGGTGTTTGATGGCCCGTTCGGCAAACAGCTGTCAGCCGATATCGAGAGCAAAACCGGATTCAAGGTGCTGGGCTTTGGTGACTCGGGTGGCTTCTTTGCCTTGACCAACTCCAAGCGTCCGGTACGTTCGCCGGAAGATATGAAGGGGCTGAAGATTCGTACCATGGGGCTGGATACCCACAAGGCCGTGATCGAGTCTCTGGGTGGGCAGCCTGCGGCCATCGCCTGGTCAGAAGTCTACACCGCACTGCAGACCGGTGTGGCTGATGGGCAGATGAACCCGGTGCCGATTGTCTCCTTTGCCAAGTTCGACGAAGTTCAGAAGTACCTGACGCTCACCGGACACCTGTTTACCCCTTATGTCTGGGTGATTAATCAGGACTTTTACAAGGATCTGACACCGACTGAACAGTCCGTGGTGGATTATGCTGCTCGCTCCGCCATTGTGGCCGGGCGCGGCATGGCACGTGCGATCGAAGCCTCCGAGCGCGGGCTGCCGTCACTGAAGAAGAACATGGAAGTGTACAGCCCGACACCGGAAGAGAAGGAGGCCTTCCGTGAGGCCTCTCAGCCGATGGTGAAGAAGGTCATTGCCGAGAAGTATGGCCCTGAAGGCGAAGCGCTCATGAATGATTTTCTAAGTGCGATCGAACAGCAGTAAGGCGGCTATAGACCGTCAACCGGGCCGCTCTGGGAGCGGCCTGCCCCGTAACGTCAATACGCAGGAATCAGTGTTCATGAGTCTGCTTAATACAGATTATCCGGTACAACTCACCCACAACGGACAGGCAGTCGAAGCTGCCGAAATCGGTGCTCGTCAGTTGGCAGTGCTCAACCCTGATGGATTTGCCTGTGCACGGGATGAAATCAGCCAATGGCCGGGTTACAAGCCATCGCCCCTGTATGAGCTGGACGCCGTGTCACGTACTTTGGGGGTGGGGGGCGTCTGGTACAAGGATGAGTCAGAGCGTTTTGGGTTGGGCAGTTTCAAGGCGCTGGGCGGTGCTTATGCTGTGGTGCGCTTGCTGAAACGTGAGTTAGTCAGCCGCGGTATCTGCAACAACGAGCCCAGTACCCAAGCACTGCTAGACGGTGTGTACCGGGGGCACTTGCGGGAGATCGTGATTACCTGCGCCACGGATGGCAACCATGGTCGCTCCGTGGCCTGGGGCTGTCAGCTGTTTGGCTGCGGGTGTGTGATCTACATCCATGCCACCGTCAGTGAGGGACGTCGCAAGGCGATTGCAGCCTATGGGGCCGATGTAGTACGCGTGCCAGGCAACTACGACGATGCGGTACGTCAGGCGGCTAAGGATGCTGCTGAACTGGGCCGCTTTGTGGTGTCGGATACTTCCTATCCGGGGTACATGGCGGTGCCGCGTGATGTGATGCAGGGCTATACGCTGATGGCCGAAGAAGCGTTTAACCAGCTGCCTAAGGGGATTATACCCACGCATATTTTTTTGCAAGGCGGCGTAGGTGGTTTGGCCGCCGCTGTCACTGCACAAGCCTGGATTCGTTATGGTCATCAACGCCCGCGCTGCGTTGTAGTGGAGCCTGATCAGGCAGCCTGTCTGTATGAAAGTGCCAACCGTGGTGAGCCGGTCGTGGTTCACGGTGAGCTGGATACGCTAATGGCAGGCCTTGCCTGTGGAGAAGTTTCGCTACTGGCGTGGGATGTGCTGAGTGAAGGGGCCAGCGACTTTATGACGGTTACCGATGACGCGGCGGTTGATTGCATGCGACTGATGGCCGATGGCAGGGCGTGTCATCATCACCCGCTGGTGGCCGGTGAGTCGGCTGTCGCCGGTATGGCCGGCCTGATACTGGCCGGACAGCGTGATGAATTGCGCAATGCATTGGGCCTGAACGCCGACAGCCAGGTGCTGTTGATCGGCAGTGAAGGCGCGACTGATCCTGAACTCTACACACAGCTGGTCGGCCGCAGCGCCGAAGCGGTTCTGGGAGAGACAGTATGAGCTACACCCTGAGCATCAACGGTACTCGTTTGCAGCAGCGATTGAAGGTGCTGGGCGAGTATGGTGCGCTTCCGGGCGGGGGCGTTTCGCGCCTAGCCCTCACGGATACGGACCGACAGGGACGTGACTGTGTGGTGGGCTGGATGCGTGAGCTGGGGCTGGAGATCAGTATTGACCAGTTTGGCAACGTGGTGGGCCGACGTGCAGGCCTTGAAGATGGCCCTGCCGTCATGACTGGCTCCCATATCGATACAGTCAGCACCGGCGGACTCTACGATGGCAATCTGGGTGTGTTGGCAGGGCTGGAAGTGATCGAAACTCTCAATGATGCCGGTATTCAAACGCGGAAGCCGCTGGCAGTGGCATTTTTTACCAACGAGGAGGGTGCGCGCTTTGCGCCCGACATGATGGGAAGCTGCGTGTTTACCGGGGTGCTGGATCTGGAAACGGCACTGGCCACCGAAGGTATTGATGGCACTTGCGTCGGCGATGAACTGGCGCGTATCGGCTATCGGGGGGATGCCCCGGTCAACCGAGCATCGGAGCAGGCGAGTGCTTTTGTCGAGCTGCATATCGAACAGGGCCCGATACTTGAGCAGGATGGCGTTCGTATCGGTGCGGTCGAAGGGGTACAAGGCATCTCCTGGACCGAATTTGTTATTCGGGGCACTTCCAACCATGCGGGCACCACACCGATGAATCTGCGCCAGGATGCAGCGCTGGTGGCGGCGGAAATCACCGTCTTCGTGCGTCAGTTGGCAGACCGCATGGGAGGGCGGCAGCTGGCAACCGTGGGGCACTGCGAGTACCGCCCCAACCTGGTGAACGTGATCCCAAACCTGGTCACGCTTACGGTTGACCTGCGCAATACCGATGAGGCTCTGCTGCAGCAGGCCGAGGCAGAGCTGTTCGCGTTTGTGAATGCTCTGTCCGATCGTGAGGGCGTGAAGATCAGCCAGCGCTCATTGGCGCGATTTGAGCCAGTGGTGTTCGATGCAGAACTGGTGGCACGTATTGATCGCATTGCACGGGAGCAGGGCAATAGCGTAATGCGGCTGCCATCTGGCGCGGGTCATGACGCCCAGATGTTTGCACCCATTTGCCCTACCGCCATGATTTTTGTCCCCAGCGCCGACGGCATCAGCCATAACGTGCGCGAACATACCGATTCAGACGACCTTGAGGCTGGTGCCAATGTCTTGTTACAGACATTGCTGGAGCTGGCCGAGCAAGCGTAACGGGAGATATGAAATGTCCAGAGTTGTAACAGCTGCAGTGGCCCAGCTGGGGCCGATTGCGCGCAGTGAGAGCCGCGCAGAAGTGGTTGAGCGTTTGCTCGTGATGATGCGGGATGCCAGCCGCGCTGGCTGTACCCTGATTGTGTATCCGGAACTGGCATTGACCACGTTTTTCCCGCGCTGGTATATGCCGGACCAGTCGGAGGTCGATCAGTTTTTTGAAACAGAAATGCCGGGGCCGGATACCCGCCTTCTGTTTGAAGAGGCGGCGCGCCTGAAGATCGGTTTCTACCTTGGCTATGCCGAATTGTGCAAAACCGAACAGGGTGAGATCCGCCATTTCAACACTTCCATTTTGGTGGACGACACCGGAAACATTGTAGGGAAATACCGTAAGATACACTTGCCTGGTCACCCTGAGCATGAGCCCTGGCGTCCGTTCCAGCATCTGGAAAAGCGCTACTTTGAGCGTGGTGATTTGGGCTTTGGCTGCTGGGATACGCTGGGCGGGCGCATGGGCATGGCCTTGTGTAATGACCGACGCTGGCCTGAAACCTACCGGGTGCTGGCCCTTCAGGGGGCCGAGATGATCATGCTGGGTTACAACACCCCCATGCATTATCCACCGGTCCCTGAACATGATCACCTGCAGGGGTTCCACAACCACCTGTGCATGCAGGCATCAGCCTATCAGAACGGCTGCTGGGTGCTGGCAGCTGCAAAAGCGGGTAAGGAAGAGGGGTGTGACCTGCTGGGGCAGAGTTGCATTATTGCCCCCACTGGCGAGATCGTGGCGCAGGCTTCAACGCTTGAGGATGAGCTGATCATCGCGCGCTGTGATTTGGATCGCGTGAAAGAGATTCGTGAGAATATCTTCAACTTCAGCCTTCATCGCGCACCGGAAGAGTACAGGATTATCTGCGAGACACCGAAAGTCGTTTAAGTGTGCAGATGCAGGGCGGCCTGAGCCGCCCTGTGTATCAGGCCTGAAACAGGAAGTTGGCGATCAGTTCCTTGCCGCCTTCGGTGGCGAAGGATTCCGGGTGGAACTGTATGCCGTGGATCGGGTGTTCACGGTGGCGAACCCCCATGATCTCGAAATCACCGCCCTGATGGATGCGGGCATGGTCGGTGAAACTGTCCACAGGCAGGTCGCCCACCACGGCGGTCACATCCAGACACTCCGGCAGGCTTTCCGCCTCGGCCATCAGCGAGTGATAGCGCATGATCTCCAGCTGATCCGGGGTATTGGCGAACACGCCTTCCGCGGTGTGACGGATCGGGCTGATCTTGCCGTGCATTGGCAGCGGTGCCTTCACTACCTTGCCGCCGAATACGTGTACGATGCCCTGCATGCCGAGGCACACGCCCAGCAGCGGAATCTGCGGCCCCAGCTCGCGGATCACCTCGGCACAGACGCCAAAGTAGGCCGGGTCTTCCGGCGAGCCCGGCCCTGGGGAGATGATGATGCGATCCGGCGCGGCGGCAAGCAGATCGGCCAGGGTTACTTCATCGTTGCGCTTGACCACAATCTCGAAACTGTCGAGACGCCCCTGATGCTGTTCGGTGCTCAGAATCTCGCCGATATACTGGTAGAGGTTGTAGGTGAAGGAGTCGTAGTTGTCGATGATATAGACCTTCATGCCTCATCCTCCGCAATAAACTGATCCAGAACCTTCTTGGTGCCGGCAAACTTGCGCCGAATCTCTTCGTATTCGTCCTCCGGGTTGGAGTCATAGACGTTGCCGCCGCAGGTCTGCACATAGGCGTTTTCGCCGTTGGCGAACACGGTGCGGATCGGGATGGCGAAGGTGCAGTCACCGTTGAACGAGAAGTGGCCCACGGCACCGCCGTAGGGGCCTCGACCGTCTGATTCCAGATCATCGATGATCTTCATCGCCTCGATCTTGGGCGCACCGGTCAGAGTTCCGGCAGGGAAGTTGCTGGCCAGTGCGGAGAACATGTCGTGATCTTCTGAAATAATGCCGACGATCTCGCTGGAAATGTGCTGCACGTGGCTGAACCGCTTGATATCCATCAGGCTGCGTACCTTCACCGTGCCGAAACGGGCCACGCGGCCGATATCGTTGCGGTGCAGGTCGACGATCATGTTGTGCTCGGCGATCTCTTTCGGATCGTTCAGCAGGGCACGGGCGTATTGGGTGTCTTCCACCGCGTTGGCGCCACGTTTGGTGGTACCGGCCAGCGGGAAGGTCTCCATCTCCCCCTGACGCAGGCGGAACAGCAGTTCGGGGCTGGCGCCGATCAGCTTCTGCTCGCCGAACTTGACGTAGTACATCTGCGGCGAGGGGTTCACCTCGCGCAACTGTTCGTACAGGTTGATGCTGTCGCCTTCCAGACGGAAGCGCTTCTTGAATCCTACCTCGCACTGGAAAATCTTGCCGTCGATGATGTCCTGCTTCACCTTCATCACCGCAGCGGCATGCTCGGCCTGGGTCATGGTTTCGCCCATGGGTGTCACCGTAAGCGGGCCGTTTTCCACGGCAGGTTCGGCCAGAATCTGCTCGATCATCGCCATGCGGCTGTCATCATAGTGGAAATAGATCACTTCGCCGGTCATCTTGTCGAGAATCAGACCATCCTTGAACACGCCGAAACGGAACACATCGAACATGTCGCTGTGCTGCAGGTTCAGGCTTGGCTCAAAGTAGTTCATGCAGTCGTAGCCGATGTAGCCGGTCAGGCCGCCGGCATACTTCCGCGAGATGATGTTCTGCGGCACGATCTCGCGCAGCAGATAGTAGGGGTTGTCACTGGCGTAGCTTTGTACTTCACCGTCGCGGCCCTGCACATGCAACTCGCCTTCGGTGGCCCAGAGGATCTGCTCCGGATCAAAGCCGATGATGGAGTGGCGCGAGATGAAGCTCTCCTCACCCAGTGACTCCAGCATGAAGCAGTTTTCGAAGCGTTTCTCAATCTTCTTGAACAGGCCAAAGAAGTCGATGTCTGCCGCTAGTGTGACGTAATGTGGCTTGCGCGGCAGTGTGATGCGGGCCGGTTTCTGGCTCATCTGTCTTGCGCGAGATACCCCGGACTTCTAGGCCGGGGAGGGATAGCGCGGCGTCTGTAGGACGCCCCTGTTCCCGCGACTCTCCTCTAAGTTGATTGCTATCTTACATTAAGTTTTCTATTATGTGAGATATGACTAAGCGCACCTACAAATACCGCTTTTACCCAACGCCTGAGCAGGAGCAAATTCTGTCCCGGACGTTTGGCTGTGTGCGTTTCGTTTACAACTCGGTCCTTCGTTGGCGCACCGATGCGTTCTATCAGCAGCAACTCAAAGTCGGCTATGTTGAAGCCAACGCGCAGTTGTCGCGGATGAAGAAAGACCCCGAGTTGGCGTTTTTGGGCGAAGTCAGCTCGGTTCCGTTGCAGCAGTGTTTACGTCATCAGCAAACCGCCTTTAAAAATTTCTTTGAAGGCCGCGCCCAGTACCCAACATTCAAAAGCAAGCGGCACCGTCAGTCGGCGGAGTTCACCCGTTCGGCCTTTAAATACCGGGACGGCAAGCTGTATCTGGCCAAAAGCAAAACCCCGTTGGATATTCGGTGGAGCCGCGAACTGCCCGGCGCACCTAGTACCGTAACGGTTTCCAAAGACGCGGCTGGCCGCTACTTTGTGAGCTGCTTGTGCGAGTTTGAACCCAGTAAGTTGCCGGTCACACCTAACATGACCGGCATTGATCTGGGCCTGAAAGACCTGTTTATCACTGACAAGGGTGAACGTGTCGGCAATCCCCGCCATACCGCGAAATACGCTACCAGACTGGCTAAGGCGCAGCGCCGACTGAGCAAGAAAAAGCTCGGCTCGGCCAACCGCGCCAAGGCCCGCCAGAAGGTGGCGAAACTTCACGCCAAAATCTCCGATTGCCGGCAGGATAATTTGCACAAATTGTCCCGCAGATTGATTAACGAGAACCAAGTGATCTGTGTCGAATCTCTGAAAGTGAAAAACATGATCCGCAACCCCACGCTGAGTAAAGCGATTGCCGATGCCGGATGGGGTGAGTTCGTGCGCCAGTTGGCGTACAAAGCCGATTGGGCCGGGCGCTCGCTGGTCGCCATTGACCAGTGGTTTCCAAGCTCGAAACGGTGTTCAGGTTGTGGACACACCTTGTCGTCACTGCCGTTGTCGATCAGGCAATGGGACTGCCCTGAATGCGGCATGTCCCATGACCGAGACATAAACGCAGCGACCAACATTAAAGCCGCCGGGCTGGCGGTGTTAGCCCTTGGAGAGAATGTAAGTGGCATAGGTCAAGTACCTGTGTCCGGTTCTCGGTGAATTGGGAATCCCCTTCCTCAGCGCACCCTTTGGGTGTCAGAGAGGGGAGCAGTCAAGGTAGCCTCTGTTGCTGTTTGATCTTCAGGGCGCGTGCCCCGCGAGTGACGGTGGCGATACCGACGCCGAGCTGCTTGGCGATCTCCCGCTGCGGCACGCCGGCTTCCAACATGCGCAGAATCTGCAGCCGATTGCAGACTTCAGTCAGTTCAGCCGGAGTCAGCAGGTCGCGCAGCGCTTCTTCAAGGGAGTCCCGATTCCGCATTTGCAGCAGGTGATCGAGCAGCTCATTCAAGTGAGTTGTATTCATGTACTAGTACGGTATCACAATGCTGGATTAGGTCAACTGTGAAGTAATCAGAACTCTTGTGATGGAAGCAATCTCATACAGCGCGTCTTCCATGGCGGGGTCACTGAGGTTATACCACTGTTGCATACAGTGAATGCGAAGCATGGTAGACAAAGGGTACGGCCGACGGCCATTCCCGGCTTTGGGATAGTGAGGCTTAATGACGGCTTCGAGACGCGCCCAAGGGATCAGCTTGTCCATTCGGCCTAGGAACTTCTCCTTACGGGTCTGACGGCGCTTGTTGCTGAACTCGCTGTCCGCGAATGTAAGTTGCTGATCCATCGGTGCGTCCTCAATCGTGTGCAGCGGGTATTATCCCATGCGGCGGACTTATTCGCAGCCTCCCTAGCAGTCTGTCGGGTTTTCGATAGCCCTGTGAGATAATCCACCTGTTATCGAGCCATGACCGGAGCGTCATCATGAGTCGCTTTATTCCAGTAGACCGCCAGACCGACTATCTGCTGCCTCCTTCAGTTGATGAGTGGCTGCCTGACGAGCACTTGGCGCGCTTTGTTGTCGATGTGGTCGAGCAGCTGGACTTGTCTGCGCTGACACAGCAGTATGCTGGCCGAGGCCATAAGGCGCATCATCCTGCGGTATTGCTGAGCCTGCTGATCTACGGCTACGCCACTGGCGTGATCTCCAGCCGCAAGATCGAACGCGCCACCTACGACTCGATTGCATTCCGCTACCTGGCCGCGAACACCCATCCCGACCACGATACGCTGGCCACTTTCCGCCGTCGCTTTCTACCCGAACTGGAGCAACTGTTTGTTCAGGTACTGTTGCTGGCACGTGAGATGAAGCTGCTCAAGTTCGGCACCATCGCCCTCGATGGCACCAAGGTTAAAGCCAATGCCAGCAAGCACAAGGCGCTGTCCTATGGTCATGCCAAGAAGCTGGAAGCTCAGCTCAAGACTGAGGTAAACGCCCTGATTCAACGGGCCGAGGCGGCAGACAACGATGTCGCGACCGATGGTATGGACATTCCGGCCGAGATTGCTCGGCGTGAAGCCCGTCTGGCGGCCATTGCAGAGGCGAAGATCAAAATCGAAGCCCGTGCGCTAGAACGGGATGCCGCAGAGCAAACCGCTTACCAGGATAAAATAGCCAAACGCGATGCACAGCGAAAGGCAGGTAAAAAGCCGCGTGGGCGTGACCCCAAGCCTCCGATGGGAGGTCCACGCGATAAGGATCAGGTGAATCTCACAGATCCACAATCACGCATCATGCCGGCCACGGGTAAGGGTTTTGATCAGTGCTATAACGCCCAGGCAGTGGTGGATACTGAGAGCATGCTGGTCACCTCTGTACACGTCACGCAAGCGACGAATGACAAGCAACAAGTCATGCCACTGCTGAACGCATTGACCGCCTTGCCAGCCTCATTGGGCAAGGTGACCCATCTGCTGGCGGATACCGGTTACTTCAGTGCTGAGAATGTTAAGGTGTGCGGCCAGCAAGGTATTGAGCCTCTTATTGCCATGAAACGAGACGTCCACCACCAGCCACTGTTCGAGCGTTTTGCGGCCGAGGCGATGGCACCGGACAGTGAAGATCCCGTTGAACAGATGGCCTATCGCCTGAAAACACAGGCCGGTCGGGCCCGTTATGCCCTGCGCAAACATACTGTGGAACCCGTGTTCGGCATCCTCAAACACGTTATGGGGTTCAGGCAGTTCTCACTCAGAGGGCTGGACAACGTCAGTGGTGAGTGGCGTTTGGCGACCTTGGCATGGAATATCAAGCGTATGCATCGCTTAGTAGTGAGCTGACAGACACTGCTGGAAATGAGCGCCTGTGACAGCCGCATAGGGGTCGAACAGCGGTAAAGCGAATGCACAGGTCATGATGGCTGTTTGGCGATCATTGAAAGCGATAAAGGGCTCTGTCACTCCGACGAGCCACGTTAATCCGACAGACTGCTAGACAGGGCGTTATTTACCGCGCGTGTCGAAAATACTGTCCGGGTGATTTCCCCAACGCCTTCCTGAACATCGCCACAAAAGCGCTTGGGCTGCGGTAGCCCAGCTCCAGCGCCACGTTCATAACCGATTCACCCCGCCCCAAACGATCCACGGCCTCATGCAACACGAGCTGGCGGCGCCATTGCAGGAAGGTCATGCCGGTTTCACGGATGAACAGCCGCCGCAAAGTGCGCTCGCTGGCGCCGACTCTGGTGGCCCAGTAACCGAGACGGGTATCGGTCTCAGGATGATCGATCATGTGCTGCATCACACGTTGCAAGCGGCGGTCACTGGACAGTGGCAGGTGAAGCCGCGACGGCTCCAGTGCCTCTAGCTGGTCGAGGATGACGCCGCAGATGCGGCTGGCTGCACTGTTCGGAGGGTAATCCTCGCCGAAATCGGCTACACGCAGGATCAGTTCGCGCAGCAGGGGTGAAACCTCGACCACACTGCACTGGTCGGGGAAGCGGTGAAGACAGGAGGGATCAATAAACAGATGACGAAGCTCCGAGGTAACTTCCGGGTTTACCGAGTGGCGAATGCCGCCGGGTATCCATACGGCCTGAGAGGGTGGCACGATCCAGCTGCCACTGTCGGTATGGACCTTGATCACGCCAGAGGCGGCATAGGCGAGCTGACCACGGGGATGGCTGTGAAAGTCGAACTCAAAGTTGCTCAGGATCAGATCGTGCAGACCGAGTATCGGTCGAGCCGAGTCGACGATCATGCCCAGTTTTGACCGAAAACGCTTGGGTGCAAGGGTGGGGCGCAGGCTCATATGTCCGATATTCTACATTGGTTGTCTATATGTCGACTTAAACCCTAGCGCTTCTCTGGCACAATCACCAGAATCCAGTCACCGGATAGAGAATTCACATGACCATTGCGCTGAAACGCCCGCAATTGATTGCACTGATCCTGATCCCCCTGCTGTCAGCTCTGCTGTTGCTCACACCGGTTGCAGAGCTGTTTACCGGTCAGCAGCAGCTGTCGGCTCTGCTGATCATGGCCGGTATGGTGCTGTTTGCCACCGGAGCACTGCCGGAGTTCGTCAGTGCTCTGTTGGTACTGGTGCTGGCCATGCTGCTGTCGCTGGCACCGGCAGAAGTCGTATTTTCGGGTCTGACCTCGACAGCCTGCTGGCTGATTTTTTCGGGATTGGTAATCGGTATCGCGATAGCGGAAACCGGGCTGGCGCAGCGCATCTCGGATCGTTTCACGCGTTATCTGGACAGCAGTTATGCACAGCTGATTACTGGCATCGTCTTCATGGGAGTGCTGCTGGGGTTTGTGATGCCTTCTTCAGTGGGGCGTGTGGTGCTTTTCATCCCGATTGCGTTGGCGATCGCTGAAAACTGTGGTTTTGCCAGAGGCAGCAAGGGCCATTACGGCGTGTTGCTGGCGGCGGCCTTTGGCTGTCACCTGCCTACCTTTGCAATTCTGCCGGCCAATATCCCCAACATGATCATGATCGGTTCAGCTGAGAGTATCCATGGATGGACGCCGATGTTCACCGAGTATCTGTTGCTGCATTTCCCGGTGCTGGGTCTGTTGAAGGCGGTGCTGTTGATCGGGGTGATCCTGCTGCTGTATCCAGATACCCCTCGGCGCGCAGCGCCAATCAGCCGTAACGGAGGGTTCAGCTTCCGAGAAAGCCGACTGATGTTGATTATGCTGACAACGCTCGGATTCTGGCTGACAGATTCCATACACCACATCTCGGCGGCATGGATCGGGCTGGCGGCGGCTACCGTTCTGTTGCTGCCCGGCGTGGGAATGGTGTCGCCCAAGAGTTTCAACGACAAGGTGAATATCAGCTCGATTCTGGTTGTGGCCGGGCTGTTGGGCATTGCCAGCTTGATTAACTACAGCCAGATCAGTCAGGTGGTGGGGGAGCGGGTGCTCGACTGGTTGCCACTGGAGCCGGGCCGTGATGCGGTCAATTTTTTCTCCCTGTCGCTGGCGGCGATGCTGACCGGGGTGGTGGCCACCCTTGCGGGTGTGCCTGCAACCCTGACCCCGCTGGCCGGGCAGATCAGTCAGATGACGGGCTTCAGCCTGGAGGCGGTACTGATGACTCAGGTGTTCGGTTTTTCCACCATCGTGTTCACCTATCAATCCGTGCCGCTGATGATGGCGATGCCGCTGGCCGGGATCTCAATCGGCCATGCCGCTCGGCTGTGTCTGATTCTGGCCGCGTTGACGGTGGTGGTTTTGTTGCCACTGGATTATCTCTGGTGGCAGCTGCTGGGCTGGATCTAGCGTCGAAACAGCTGCGGATTGCGGGCGACGAAAGCGTCGATCCAGCGCTCAAGCATCGATTTCTGGCCCGGGTTTTTGAGATATCGCCAGCCCAGTATCGAGATCACCAGTGCGCCGACAGCATCCACGATCAGGTCCCACATGGTGTCGGTCAATCCGGAGGGGTCCCCCAGCATTGGCTTTTGCATGTTCATGCCGAGCAGGGAGTCCATGGCAAACTCGAAAATTTCCCAGAGCGCACCCATGCCGAGGGCAAACATAAAGGCAAAAAAGGCGACAAAGCCGGGCTTCATATGGACATGGATGTCATCAATCTCATTCATGATGTGCACCAGCAGAAAGCCGACAATGCCCAGCAGAAAGCCGGAAAGCGTGTGCAGCGCCATATCCCACCACCAGAAGCGGGTGTAGTAATCGCGAATCTCACCCAAAAACAGGGATGCAAACACAAAGCAGATTGCGGCCAGTTGCAGATCCGGTGGAATGTGAATTCTGAAACGGCGCTCAAATACCAGTGGCAGAAGTGTGATCAGAATGATCATGCTGCTGAGAAAGGCGGTAAACCAGCGCTGGCTCCAGACGGCCAGCACTGCCTCCAGCAACAGTATCAGCTGCAGTACCAGTGTGATTCTTTGGTGAGTGATGCGAATCCTCATGGGGTATCCCTGTACTCCCTTGTGGGGTCATTGGCTCAACGCTCGGATATACTCTCAGCATAACGCGTTTGTGTAGCCTTGGAGATAGCCTGTGTCACGATTGTACGTTTACGACCACTGCCCCTTTTGCATTCGCACCTTGATGGTGGCGCACTACCGACAGGTCAGCGATCTTGAGCAGGTGGTGTTGCTCAATGATGATGAAGCGAGCTGCCAGCGTCTGATCGGCAGGAAGATGGTGCCGATCTTTGAGCATCAGGGGGTGGCCATAGGTGAGAGTATGGATATTGCCAAACTGCTGGATGAGCTGGGAGAGGGGCCCAAGGCACTACGTCCACTGCAACTTGCTGAAGCGATCCAGCCTCGGCTGCAGCCGGTTCAGGCGCAGAGCTGGGCGCTGACCTTTCCCCGAGTTACTCAAATCGGTATGAAAACCTTCGCAACTGAATCGGCGCGGGACTATTTCCGTCACAACAAGGAAGCGATGTTGGGGCACAGCTTTGAGCAGGCGTTGGCTGAAACCGAAGCGCATAAGGCTGTTATCGAGCGTGTGTTGGCGGAACTGCCGCCGTTAACGCTGCCGTCAGAGCAAGGCCACACCTTGAGCTGGAACGATGTGATGAATTTTCCGCCGTTGCAGTATCTTACGATGGTGAAAGGCCTGACGATCCCGCCACGGTTGCAACAGTGGTTACAGGAGGTCGCCGAGCTGGGTGGTGTAGAGCTGTATTTTGATCGTGCGATTTAAGGTGAAGCGAATGAACATTAAAGCTGTCTTGCTGGGTGTGGTGTTGAGTGTGTCGATACCACCCGTGATGGCCGAGTCGGATCTGGACGCCGCCATTGAGTACCGCCAGGGTGTGTTCACGGCGATGGAGTGGAGTCTTGGGCCGCTGGCCGCGATGGCGCAGGGACGGGTGGCGTTTGATGCCGAAGAGTTCGCGCAGCGTTCTGAACGGCTGGTATTCCTCAGTCATCTCACGGGGGAAGGCTTCACGGATCCGGCGAGCGGTCGAAGCAGCCACGTGGAAACAAGAGCGTCATGGCAGATATGGGAAGCAAAATCGCGCTTCGACAACCTGATGAGTGAGATGCAGGTTCGTCTGATGACATTGAATGAAGCGGCTTCACAGGGGCAGGGGCGCGAACAACTGAGGCCGCTGCTGGGGCGCGTGGCACAAAGCTGTAAGGCCTGCCATGACAAGTTCAGGGACTGATCAGGCATAGCCTTTATTCATAAACAAAAGCCCCGCTGACTCTCGCCTGCGGGGCTTTTGTTGCATGCACGATTGAAGCTGGATCAGCCGGCCTGCTTGGCCTTCAGCTCCAGACGACGACGGTGCAGCACCGGCTCGGTGTAGCCGCTGGGCTGTTCACAACCCTTGAGCACCAGTTCGCAGGCAGCCTGGAACGCGATGCTGTCATCGAAGTTGGGCGCCATCGGCTGATACAGGGCATCACCGGCGTTCTGACGATCTACCACCGCAGCCATGCGCTGCAGGGTTTCCATCACCTGCTCTTCAGTGCAAATGCCGTGGTGTAGCCAGTTGGCAATGTGCTGGCTGGATATACGCAGGGTTGCACGGTCTTCCATCAGGCCCACATCGTTGATATCCGGCACTTTTGAGCAGCCCACACCCTGATCAACCCAGCGCACCACGTAACCCAGAATACCTTGGGCATTGTTGTCCAGCTCCTGCTGAATCTCTTCGGCACTCCAGTTCGGATTCTGCGCCACCGGAATGGTCAGAATATCGTCCAGGCTGGCGCGGGTGCGGTTCTTCAGCTCTTGCTGGCGTGCAAAAACGTCCACCTGGTGATAGTGCAGGGCGTGCAAGGCAGCGGCCGTCGGGGACGGAACCCAGGCGGTGTTGGCACCGGCCAGCGGGTGGCCGATTTTCTGTTCCAGCATGTTGGCCATCAGATCCGGCATCGCCCACATGCCCTTGCCGATCTGGGCACGGCCGCTGAGGCCACAGGCCAGGCCGTTGTCGACGTTCCAGTCTTCGTAAGCCGTGATCCAGGCGGCGCCTTTCATCTCGCCCTTGCGGATCATCGGGCCGGCTTCCATGGAGGTGTGGATCTCGTCACCGGTGCGGTCAAGGAAGCCGGTGTTGATGAACACCACACGTTTCTTGGCGGCACGGATACACTCTTTCAGGTTGACGGTGGTGCGGCGCTCTTCGTCCATGATGCCCATCTTCATGGTGAAGCGGGGCAGGCCAAGGGCGTCTTCCACACGGCCGAACAGCTCGTCGGCGAAGGCCACTTCTTCCGGGCCGTGCATCTTCGGCTTCACGATGTAGATGGAACCGGTGGTGGCGTTGCGGAACGGTCCGTTGCCCTTGATATCGTGCAGCGAGATCAGGGTAGTGACCACGCCGTCCATGATGCCTTCAGGGATCTCGTTGCCGTCACGGTCGATGATCGCAGGGTTGGTCATCAGGTGGCCTACGTTGCGCACGAACATCAGGCTGCGGCCCTTCAACGCCAGGCTGCCGCCGTTGGCAGCGGTGTACTCGCGATCCGGGTTCATGCGGCGAGTGAAGGTTTTGTCACCTTTCTGGATCTCTTCAGTCAGGGTGCCCTGCATCAGGCCCAGCCAGTTGCGGTAGGCCAGTACCTTGTCTTCGGCATCGACGGCGGCAACCGAATCTTCGCAGTCCATGATGGTGGTCAGCGCCGCTTCCATCAGGATGTCCTTCACGCCGGCAGCGTCGGACTTGCCGATCTGGCTGTCGCGGTCGATCTGGATTTCGAAATGCAGACCGTTGTGCTGGATCAGAATGGCGGTCGGGTTGCTGGCGCTGCCGTTGTAGCCGATCAGCTGGGCACTGTCCTTAAGACCGGTTTCACCACCATCACGCAGCACGACACACAGCTGGCCGTTCTGAATGCTGTAGCCGGCCGAATCCTTGTGCGATGCATCCTTGAGCGGGGCGCTCTGATCAAGGAAGTCACGACCGAAGGCGATCACCTTGGCGCCACGAGCCGGGTTGTAGCCCTGTCCCTTCTCGGCACCATTCGTTTCCGGTATGGCATCGGTGCCGTACAGGGCGTCATACAGACTGCCCCAGCGGGCATTGGCCGCGTTCAGTGCGTAGCGGGCGTTCATCACCGGTACCACCAGCTGGGGGCCGGCCATGGTAGCCATTTCCGGGTCCACGTTCTCGGTGGTGGCGGTGAAGTCGTCCCCTTCCGGCAGCAGGTAGCCGATCTCCTGCAGGAAAGATTTGTAGGCATCAAAGCTGAAGCGATCACCGCGGTTGTCGCGGTGCCAGGCATCGATCTGTGCCTGCAGGGCGTCACGTTTGGCCAGCAGCTCACGGTTACGCGGTGCGAGGTCGTGCACGATGCTGTCGAAGCGGCTCCAGAACTGCTCTACCTCGACGCCGGTGCCCGGCAGTGCTTCAGTGTTGATGAAATCGTAAAGCTCTTTGGCGACCTGCAGGCCACCGACCTGTACCCGTTGGCTCATCTTCTTGCCCCAATTGATTGAATCATCTGCGCCGGTGCAGGCCGGCAGCAGCAGGAATAACTGTCCATCAAAGGATTGTGCATTGCGAAAATAGCGCAAAAAAACACGCCTGTCCCGCGTTTGCGCCTAAAGTATGAAGAAGTGGCTCGATGGTGGGATTTTAGTGAAAGATCGCGGGTTGTTGACAGTTTTTCGTGAATTTTTGGTTGTTTTTTTACACGGTAGCGGCCTGTGACACCGTAATGTGTGCATCTGCACTGTACCAGGTGGCCCATGTCGTAAATTTAAAACAACCGACCCTTGAGCCGGTTGTGCCGTCAGACGGTGCTGCACCTCAGGCCGTATCAGGCCCCGGTGCCGGTTTAACGCGGTGCAGATGGACATCCAGCTGCGGGAAAGCGATTTCGATATCGTGTTCATTGAAGGTTTTGTTGATCGCCTTGTTGATTTCATCCGTGACCGGGATACGATCGGACATAGTGCTGACAAATACACGCAGATCGATCTGCAGGCTGCTGTCGGCAAACTCTCTGAAATAGGCATCGGGTTCGGGATCGTCCAGCACGCGCGGGTTGGCGCGCGCGACATCCAGCAGCAGACGTTCAGCCAGCTCGGCGTCGCTGCCGTAGGCGATACCCACCGTGATCACGACCCGTGTTATGGCATCGCTGAGCGACCAGTTGATCAGCTGATTGGTGATGAACGTCTTGTTGGGGATGATCACCTCCTTGCGGTCCCAGTCTGTAATGGTGGTGGCGCGGATCTGGATGCGTGACACCGTGCCCGTGACATTTCCGAGGGTGACGGTATCACCGATCCGGACCGGCTTTTCAAACAGGATGATCAGGCCCGAGACGAAATTGGCCACAATCTCTTGCAGGCCAAAGCCCAGGCCTACCCCCAGGGCTGCAATCAGCCATTGCAGTTTGCCCCATTCCAGCCCGAACTGACTGATGGCAACCAGCACCCCAACCAGAATCAGGGTGTATTTCAGCAGGGTGGTGATGGCGTAGCTGGTACCGGGTGTCAGGTCGAGATGGCGCAGGGCCAGCAGTTCCAGCAGCCCTGGCAGGTTCTGGGCGGCCATAATGCTGATCCATAGCACCAGCAACCCCAGGATAAGATCACGCAGCGTTACATGGGTAAGTATCTGTTCCGCCCCCTGCTGAGAGAGGCTGCTCCATAGCTGGACACTTTCCAGTACCTGTAGTGTTGGCAGGAAATCGCCCAGTGTCAGCCACAGCATGATGCCCAGCAGCAGCAGGGTAAGGCTTTTCAGCAGTATCCGAGACTGATCGGAGATGGTCTGCAGATCGAGATAGTTTTCCTTCAGCGGCGTAGAGTTGTCTTCGCTGTTTTCCCGTGCGGCCACCAGCTCTGCTCTGCGAGCGCGGGCGCGGCTGAACGCCAGACGGCGTTCGGCGATCAGCAGCCAGCGCAACCCCAGCTTGAACACCAGAAAGGCACCCAGTACCTGCAGAATCACCACCAGCAGAATCAGCATGAAGAACAGGGCGGTGAGGATATAACCCCAGACACCCAGCAGGAACATGGCGATGTTGAACAGAACCAGCAGCGTGATCCAGAGCTGAGCGTTTTGCCACCAGCGACGGCCGAGTGTCATCTGGTTCAACTCATGGCTCACGCGCCAGATACCTCGCCAGAACAGGACAAGCGTCAGTGTCAGCAGCAGGAATATCAATCGGCCCAGCCCTGTCTGCAACTCGGGTGAATTGTAGCTGTCGATCAGCAGCCACAGGCTCAGTAACGGGGTGCCAAGCCAGAACAGCAGATGCAGCTGACGTTTCAGGCGTTTGGCAAGCGCTTCGGGGGTTGTAAAATGACCACAAAAGAGACCGTCGGGTACGCGTAGCCACTGCAGTACGGTGCCATACAGCAGCAAGCTGGTTGCCCAGAACAGCATCAGCTGCTGCAGTGCAAAGTGATCGGGGTGGACTGGATTGAGGCTGTGCTCGCGCAACAGAATCAACAGCAGCGGCAAGGGGGCTGCAATCAGAGGGGCGAGCAGACACAGACGCAAGGTGCGGGCAAAACGGTCATGCACTACGTTGCCCAGCTCGCGTACCCAGCGGGCGCGATGCTGGCGCTGATAGCGCTGCAGCCAGAATGCCAGCAGCAGGCTCATGACGAACATGATCACGCTCAACCCCAGCTGCGGAGTGTCATTCCATACCGAGGTTTGCAACATGGACTTGAGCTGCTGGGACAGCAGACTGAAGCCGGAGACAACCTGCCCCGGCCAGGAGGCGGATATGGGTGTGACCACCGGCAGCCACAGCAGCTGGCGTGCAATCAGGCCTCGGGCCTGTGAAATACGGTCATTGAGCTGCTCCTGGACGGTAAGAAGCTGTGACAGCTCGCCGATCAGCTGCTGTCGACGCTCCTGTATCCGGCTGAGCAGATTTTCCTGACTGGCCTGCAGCTGTGCCAGCTGTTGCTGCTGTGCAGCGGACAGGGAAGCGTGCTCGGTGTTGGTCTGTGCATCCTGTTGTGCCCGCAAGCGATTGAAGTCGAGGCTGCCAAGGCGTAACGAATTCAGCATCTGCCGTGTGGACAGCGTGTCGACCGGCCGTGACAGCGACTGGGTGAAACGGCGCAGCTCATAACTGGCGCTGTAGCTGTCCAGCTCCAGCTGTTGCTGGACGGTCTTGAGGCTTTGGCTGACCAGGTTCAACTCCTGCTCCAGCGCATTGCGGCTGCGGGTAGCGGCGGCACTGCGCTCGTTGAGTTGCCCAAGCTGCTCGGTCAGTTCGCGATTGCGCTCGATCAACTCCCGTATCGGCCCGGGCTGTGTGGCTTCGGCACCCGCCTGAATCAGGTTGCTCAGGGTGCTTTGCAGTTCATCCTGTCGTTTCTGTTCCAGCAGCTGCTGCATCTGCGTCAGCTGTTCGCTCTCGGCGGTCAGTTGCTGCTGCAAATGACGCAGCTCCAGCCGGGCGCGTTCGCTTTCACCCGGCAGTGCCAGCAGCTCCAGCTCCAGCGCCTGTATCTGGCTGTTGTGACGTTCCTGCAGTGCATTTCTCAACTGCAGACGCGCATCGGTCAGCTGGCGGTCGCTGTCACCGGGAAGGTCGGGAGTGCGAGGTGTTGTCTGTTTCAGGTCTGCCAGCTGCTCACGCAGGGACACCAACTTCTGCTCATTGAGCTCGGTCTGCTGCAACAGTTGGTCACGGCGCTGCTCCAGCTGCAGCAGGGCAGCGCGCTTGAGAGTCAGTCGCTGCTCAAGACTGGCGGTATCGAGAGCCTGCAATGACTGCATGTCGATCGGTGTCAGGGGGCGTTCCAGTTGGCGCTGCTGCTCTTCCAGTGCGGCGGGTTGACGTTCCAGCTGCTGCTGCAGGGACTCGGCACGCTGCTGATACTGCTGCTGGTCCTTGATGGCGGTGAGGGTGCGTTGATACAGATCGCGCAACGGGGATTGGCTGCTGTCATCCGGGCTGAGCTGCTCAATCTGTCTTTCCAGCTGCGTTACCAGCTCTGGTGTTGCCGCCGAAAGAGAGGTGGTTAGCCCCAGCAGAAGAAACACTATCAGCGTCAGCAGTCTTGATCGGATCATCCAGGAGGTCCGCACAGGGTATAGGAACAGAAAGGCACAATGCCCTTTCGAGCATTCTAGCGCGACTCAGTGAATTTTAGCTGACTGTGACATGGTTTGGTGTGGCTGGGAAGCTGACCGCAGCTGGTCGCGGCCCAAACGCAAAAGGCAGGCCTGAGGCCTGCCTTTCAGAAGTGCGTGCGCCAGGCATGGCGCGTAGCGCCGTGACGGGCGCTGTTCCGATGCGCGTGGTGGCGGTCGGATGACTTGGAGGTGCAAGTCCTCTGTGGGCCCGGCAAGGGGAACCACTAGCCGAACGGCAAGGGTGTCCATCGCGAGGTGGAATCTGAAGGAAGCCGAAGGCAAAGCACTGACCTGACGAACAGAAATCGCATACGAGGCGGCAGCTGTGGGTGAGGAGTCGCATATCTCCAAAGCCCGGTACTTGCACGGAGCAGCGGTCGTATATGCGGCAGGTATAAGTGTGAAGGTCACGTGTCTTACCCTGGGAGGTCTGCTGTCCTGCCTCTGGCTACGGCTGTCGTGAGGCGGCTGGATGGGACTGCAGAATTCAGCAGACGCCATAGTAGGTGACTTACCGGTCACTGAAGGGCTGAACATGATAGACGAATCGGGAGCCCTGCCCCTTGATGACCCTGAACAACACTGAACGGATGGCTGAGACGTCATTGCTTGCCGAGGAGGTGTCCGGGCAGAACCCGGCTGCGGTCCCGTGCGAGGTGTTGCCGGTTACAGCGGGTGCAGGATCACTGCCGAGCGAAGCTGACAGGGATCTGATGTCAGCGGTACTGGCTCGCAGCAACATGCTGCTGGCCTACGATCGGGTTCGTCGCAATAAAGGCGCGCCCGGGGTGGATGGGATGACAGTCGAGGCGCTCAAGCCTTACCTGAAAACCCATTGGCCTGAGATCAAACAGCAACTGTTGGAGGGGTGGTACACACCCCAGCCGGTGCGCAAGGTTGAAATCCCCAAGCCCGGGGGAGGCATCCGTATGCTGGGTATTCCCAGTGTTCTGGATCGCCTGATCCAACAGGCATTGCATCAAGTGCTTAGTCCACGCTTTGAATCCACGTTCTCTGATCACAGCTACGGCTTCCGACCGGGACGCAGTGCTGCTCAGGCGGTATTGCAGGCTCGGTCCTACATGGAAGAGGGGCGTCGCTGGGTGGTCGATATCGATCTGGAAGCGTTCTTTGACCGGGTCAACCACGACATCTTGATGTCGCGGTTGGCGCGCGGGATCACGGATACACGTGTCCTGAAACTGATCCGTGCCTATTTACAGGCCGGGATCATGGAGGGAGGTGTGGTGACGGTACGGCAGGAAGGCACGCCACAAGGCGGCCCTCTCTCGCCGCTGCTGTCCAATATCCTGTTGACGGATCTGGATCGAGAGCTGGAACGGCGGGGCCACCGGTTCTGCCGGTACGCGGACGACTGCAACATCTACGTGAAAAGCCGGAAGGCGGGAGAGCGTGTGCTTGCATCATTGACCGACTATCTTGAGCAACGACTCAAACTTCGCGTCAACCGGGGCAAGAGCGCGGTCGATCGACCCTGGAACAGGAGTTTTCTGGGCTATAGCGTGGATAACCGCAAGCGGAATATCCGGCTCAAAGTGGCAGACAAGTCTCTGAAACGGCTCAGAGCCACGATCAAGGGGGTGCTTCGCAGAGGTCGAGGACAGAGGATCTATCGGACGGTCGAGATACTGACCCCGAAACTGCGGGGCTGGATCAACTACTTCCGTTATAGCGATGTGAAAGGGAGCTTCGAGGCGCTGGATGGCTGGATTCGCCGGCATCTGCGCAAAATCCTCTGGCGTCAATGGAAACGGCCGTTCACCCGGGCCAAGATGCTGATGCGACTGGGGCTATCTGAAGGCAGGGCTTGGCGCAGTGCCACCAATGGGCGTGGTCCTTGGTGGAACTCATGCGCCTCGCACTTGAATCAGGCGCTGCCGAAGAAAGTGTTTGATCGAATCGGACTGGTATCGCTAATGGATCAATATCACCAGCTTAAATGTGTATCATGAACCGCCGTATGCGGAACCGCACGTACGGTGGTGTGAGAGGACGGAGGTCGCAAGACCTCCTCCTACTCGATACTGGGAAGGGAATCAGAACAGGCGGCGGCAGCGAATGGTACCGTTGACCTGCTGCAGTTTTTCCAGTGCCAGCTTGGAGTAGTCGGCATCCACATCGATCACCACGTAGCCGACCTTGTCGTTTGTCTGCAGATACTGGCCGGAGATGTTGATGCCGTTTTCGGAGAACACCGTGTTGATCTGGCTCAAAACGCCAGGGATGTTCTCGTGTACGTGCAGCAGGCGGTGCTTGTTCGGGTGTTCCGGCAGCGCCACTTCCGGGAAGTTGACGGAGGTGATGGAAGAGCCGTTGTCGCTGTACTTGATCAGCTTTTCGGCCACTTCATAACCGATGTTTTCCTGCGCTTCCATGGTGGAACCACCCACGTGCGGGGTCAGGATCACATTGTCGAACTCACGCAGCGGGCTGATGAACTCGTCATTGTTGGTACGTGGCTCAACCGGGAATACATCGATGGCGGCCCCCAGCAGTTTGCCGGATTTGAGCGCTTCACACAGGGCGTCGATATCGACCACGGTTCCACGTGCGGCGTTGATGAAGATCGCATCCTGTTTGATCTGGTCAAACTGGGTGGCGCCCATCATGTTCTTGGTCGACGGCAGCTCAGGTACGTGCAGGGTGACGATGTCACACATGCCCAGCAGCGCAGGCATTGAGCTGACCTGTTTGGCGTTGCCCAGCGGCAGCTTGGTGACGACATCATAGAAATAGACATCCATGCCCAGGCCTTCGGCCAGTACACTCAGCTGAGAGCCGATGCTGCCATAGCCGACAATACCCAGCTTCTTGCCACGGATTTCGTAGGAGTTCTTCGCGCTTTTCTGCCATTCGCCACGATGAGCCTTGGCGTTCTTCTCGGCCACGCCGCGCAGCAGAATGATCGCCTCGGCCAGCACCAGCTCGGCAACGGAGCGGGTGTTGGAGTAGGGCGCGTTGAATACGGCAATACCGCCTTCAGTGGCTGCCTGCAGGTCGACCTGGTTGGTACCGATGCAGAAGCAGCCCACGGCAACCAGCTTCTCCGCCGCTTCGAACACCTTGCGGGTCAGCTGGGTGCGGGAGCGGATGCCGATGAAGTGAGCATCGCGCACCTTTTCGATCAGCTCTTCTTCGGGCAGTGATCCGGTGTGGAATTCGATGTTGGTGTAGCCCTGCGCGTTCAGCGTGTCGATCGCGGACTGGTGCACGCCTTCCAGCAACAGAATCCGGATCTTGCTCTTATCCAGAGAAGTAGTTTTGCTCATCGTCTGTGACTCATGCTGCAGCTGGGCGGAAACTCGTCCAGCCAGGAAAATTAAAGCGGGGATTCTAGCACAAACCTGACCCGCTTGTGTGCCGAGACAGAGCGTTGCGAGCGGGAAAAATATTCAGCCGTGCTTGAATGAAAATGCAGCAGGGAGCCGGGCAGGCCGGCTCCGGCTCGCTCAGCTGTAATAGCAGAGGTACGCGGTGGGGGTTTTGACCTGCAGGTCGAAGGAGTCGCCGGCAGTGATGTTGAACTCGGTTCCGGCCGGGAACGAGGTCCACTCTTCGCTGCCCGGCAGACGCACGATCAGTTCGCCGGCGGTGACGATCATGCGCTCGTTCTGGCTGGTACCGAAAGTGTATTCGCCGGTGGCCATGACGCCGGATGTGGCGGGGCCTTCAGGGGTTTCAAACGCGATGGAGACGACCTTGCCGTCGAAGTAGCTGTTGGTGCTGAGCATGTGCTCTCCTTAAAACAGAGGCCATGAGGCCGGGATAATGGGACAGCATGATAATCCTGACGGCAGCGGCTGTCATCAGCTCCTGCTGGCCTGCTCCAGTACGAAATCGACGAAGGTGCGATTGGCGCGTGACAGCAGATGGCCCTTGCGCCAGGCCAGTGAAAGGTCGAGCCAGACCGGCTGCTCAAACGGCAGGGCGACAAGCTGTGGGTCGTCGGCTACCACCATCTCCAGCAGGGTGGTGATGCCAAAGCCGTGGCTGACGATCTGCTTGATCAGCGGAATCAGATTGGTTTCAAAACCGATACCGGGCGTGACGCCGGCCTCGGCGCTGAGTCGGTCGATCACCTCACGGTGAAAATAGCCCTCCTTGAACAGCACCAGCTCCTCGGCGAAGAAGGCGTCGTAGCTGATGCTGTCACATCCGGCCAGGGGATGATCCGTTGGCATGATGGCCATCATCTGGGCCTGCAGAAAACTGTGAGTTTCCAGATCATCCGGCGGCGTATCCGCCACGATCACGCCCATATCGATTTCACCCCGGTGAATCATCCTCTGCAACTGCCGTGTTCCGGCCTCGACCACTTCCAGCCGTAGTTGCGGGTAACGATGGCGAAAGGCCATCAGAATGGGCGGGAAGTAATAGGAGCCCAGCATACTGGGAATGCCAACGCGTACCTCCCCGCGCTCCAGTGCATGCAGCTCGTGCATTTCACGCTCGGCATCCCGTACCGCCTGCAGAATGGCGTGGGCGTGGCGCAACAGCACCTGACCTTCATCGGTGAGACTGATGCGGCGCTCATGACGGTGAAACAGCTGCAGCTGCAGCGACTGCTCCAGCTTGCGAATCGCCATGCTGACGGCGGGTTGAGCGATATGCAGCTGCTCGGCAGCGGCACTGAAGCCGCCCAGTTCAGCCACGGCCACAAAATAACGCAGACTGCGGACGTCCATATAAGCAATTCTTATGCAGTGGATAATAACTATATATTTTATTGATCATATCCCGACTGCTAGGGTGGCACCAGTTTTCACCATCTGGAGTGCTCGATGATCGAGTCCGGCAACCCCCTGTTCTGGCGTGCCACACTGGCACTCTGTCTGGGGTCGTTCATGATTTTTGCCAATGTCTATGTGACTCAGCCGCTGCTGCCGATGCTGGCGCAGGCATTTGAAGTCTCGCCACTGGAGGCGGGCTGGACCTTTACCGTCACCACTTTGACACTGGGGCTGTCGCTGCTGCTCTGGGGGCCGTTATCGGATGCTCTGGGGCGACGCTGGATCATGCTGCTGACGATGAGTGGCGCCACGTTGGTGACGTTGCTGCTGTCGTTCACTGATGACTACACCGGCATGCTGGTGCTGCGCGCTGTGCAGGGTGTTCTGTTGGCGGGTCTGCCCGCCATCGCCATCGCCTGGATGGGGGATGAGTTCAGCCGCAAGGCGATGTTGCTGGCAGTCGGGCTCTATATCGGTGGCAACAGTCTTGGCGGGATTAGCGGCCGCCTGATAGGTGGCTTTGTGGGTGACTGGCTGGGCTGGTCTGAAGCATTTCTGGTCATGACACTGCTGAGCATCATCTGTCTGCTGCTGTTTGCCCTGTTGCTGCCACCGTCGCAACATTTTGAGCCGCGCCCGCTGCGGCCACGCCAGATGGCGGCTGATCTGGGCGGGCATCTGCGTAACCCACTGCTGTTGCTGGCGTACCTGATTGGCGGCTTCAACTTCTTCATCTTCGTGAATCAGTACAGCTATATCACCTTTGTACTGGCCGATGCGCCTTATAACCTGCCGGCAAGCCTTCTGGGCATGTTGTTTCTGACTTACCTGAGCGGCACGTTCGGCTCTTCCATATCGGGCAGGGCTGGGCAGCGCTGGTCGCAGCCGGTCTGTATGGCAGCGGGTACCCTGATCCTGATGCTGGGGTCGTTGCTGACACTGGTCGACTCCTTGTTGATGATCGTGCTGGGGTTGCTGGTCAATAGTTTCGGTTTTTTCTTTGCTCACTCCAGTGCCAGCAGCTGGGTGAGTCAGAATGCACAACGTGCCCGTGCCAGTGCTTCTTCTCTCTATCTGCTGTTTTACTACAGCGGCGCAAGTGCCGGTGGCTTTTACCTGAACCCGTTCTGGGAGTGGCTCGGCTGGCCAGGGGTTATTCTGGGCTCATGGCTGATCCTGTTGCTGACCTTCGGGCTCAGTATACGGTTGCGAGCACTTAAGTCGGCGGTCGAGACGGGGCGTGATTCTGCTAAGATTGCGTTAGATGTCCAGCCGGAGCAGACGAAGTCAACTACCCCTCCCTAAAGAGGGTGTCGCAAATCGCTTAGCGCGGCATTAGGCAGCAGGTGTTCGGCGATGTCGCGGGCTGGTACGCTTCGCTATTGAGCACCCGTGCGGCCGAAAGCATTTTCCAAGCCAGGCAAACGTCCCTCAGACATGTCCACCTGTAAACCCAGATAAGACAATAAAGGCTTAGCGAGACGGCGCGAGCCACATTATAGGCCAGAACATGCAGGGCAAACTCGCGCTTGACACCCGCCAGTCCTCGGCGTCGGAAGCGTGTCAGACCCTGCTGCTGACGTAGTGCGGAAAATACCGGCTCGACCATGGCCTTGCGCTGTCGAAAGACGTTTTGGGCACCCGGATGTGTCATGACCTGCTGCAGGGCCAGACGGACCTCATCTTCCGGGTAACGCTTGATTCGGCGTCCTTGGGCAGAGCGGGTACACGCCGTGCGTTGTGGGCAGGCCGCGCATTGATCACACGCATAGACGAACTGTTCACGCGTGCGTGCCGATGCACGTGCATGACTGATACACCGAAGCCGCTGTCCTGCCGGACATAGGTAGACGTCCTGATCTGCATCGTAGGCGAACTGGCTTTTATGATAAAGGCCACCCACTTTGTCTGTGGTGCTGGGTTTGGGCGGGCACAACAGGCTGACATCACGCGCCAGTGTTGCCGCAATGACGCCATCATCAAAATAGCCAGCATCCAGTAGCAGTTCGCGCTGAGTCTCTGGAACCACGCGCTCACTCTGATCCAGCAGTTCTCCGACCACGCGTGTCTCACTCGTGGGATCTATGGCATGCGCCACGATAATACGTACCTCATTAGCCAGAACGGAGGGCGTATAAGCCGGTGCAAAGCCGCGCCCTCGCTTCTGACGCTGTACAGCGGCCTCTGGTTCGGTGGGACTAACGCGCACCGTATCGACACGCTTGCCGTGGCGCCGTCGTGCCGCGATCCGCGCGTCAAGAACCTTTTCACAGGCCTGCACTTTCTCCAACTGCTGCTGCGTTTCATCCTGCTGCTCAGGAGAGGCCTGTTGATGGTCTTTCAGGGCTTTACTGACTCGAGCACGTACCGCCTCGTCTTTAAGCAGGCGGTAGTGAGAACAGGCTGCTTCGATCACTGTCCCATCACCTGCCAGGCATGTGGTCGAAGCTCCGATTCTGGCCAGAATGGTGCGGGTCAGCGCTTCGAAAAACGCCTCTGAAAGTGATTGTTCATGCAGGCAGATAAAGCGTCCGATGTTGGCATGATCGGGGGCAATACCTCCGGTCACCCACATAGCCCCCAGGTCTACACGAGCCAGCCGCTCCAGCGAGCGCAACGACGAAGCCCCGTTCATGATCCCGTAGAGAATCAACCCCATCATCGCGCGTGGCGCATAGGGGGCGCGCCCCGTGGCTGCATAACGATTCTCAAAGGGCTTCCAATCCTGGTCATCCAACAGGTCGGCCACTACAAAAGGGGCGCTAATTCCTGACAGCCGTAGATGATCTTCAAGCGGTGTCATGCCCAGGAAAATCGCCTTGGCATCACCTTGTATGAAGCGCCGTCCTGACGATGCAGTCGTAACACGGGAGGGCGGAGGAGGCGAGGCAGGCAATGCCTGAAAAAGCGCGAACTGCCTGTCATCAGGTGTGGGCATACATGCTGTCGACACGGTAAGCTCTCGGGCAGATAAAAGGTTTATTTTAAGGCTTTACCCCTTTCGCGACACCCTCTAAAGGAAGGGGCTTGTGAATACAAGCCGGGTTGACCAGGGCAAGCGGACACCAGTCCGCTACGTTGATAACAGGTCGCGAAGACTCACCTGCGAATGCTTCCTCAGTTCGCAGCTCTGAAAGGTCAGAATCACGCAGGCGCAAGGTAAAACGCCAAAGGTTCTGATCGCTGTGGCAACACAGGAGCCGGTTATCGACATGCCCGAGGGGAGACGGGGCGCAAGCCCCGCGACACCAGGCCCGTAAGGGTATTGATCAGGAAGAAATCGCATGGCGGTTTTCGTATGGGATAAGCACAAGCAGCCGTTGATGCCGTGCAGCGAAAAGCGTGCACGGTTGCTGCTGCAGCGTGGTCGTGCGGTGGTGCATAAGCGCTACCCGTTTACCATCCGACTGAAAGATCGGGTGGGTGGTGAGACACAGCCGCTATGCTTGGGTATCGACCCCGGCAGTAAGACCACTGGGTTGGCGCTGATGCGTGAGGCGAACAGTGAGCAGCGGCATCTGTTGTGCCTGTTCGAGCTGGTACATCGTGGCTACAAAATCAAACAGGCACTACAGCAACGGGCGGCTTTTCGGCGCCGTCGCCGCAGTGCCAACCTGCGCTACCGAGCGCCGCGCTTTAAAAACCGTACCAAGCCCAAGGGCTGGCTGGCGCCAAGCTTGCAGCATCGTGTCGATACCGTCACGGCCTGGGTGAACAGATTAAGTCGTTTGGCGCCTGTAACAGCCATCAGCCAGGAGCTGGTGCGGTTTGACACGCAAAAGCTCGACAACCCCGAAATCTCAGGTGTGGAGTATCAGCAAGGCACCCTATTGGGGTACGAGGTCCGCGAGTACCTGCTGGAAAAATGGGGGCGTGAGTGTGCGTATTGCGGCACCGCCGATACCCCAGTGGAAATCGAGCATGTGGTACCGCGTTCGCAGGGCGGTTCTAACCGCGTTAGCAACCTGACCACAACGCGCGACAAGCCCCGTATCTTTTAGTGCGGGGAAGGATAGCGCAACCGGCGCAGCCGGTTTGATAATGCTGTATACTTCCACAGTATGAAACACACCAAAACCCTCAAGGTTCGGATCAAGGATCGCCACCGGCCGCTGCTTCAGCAGATGGCGTGGTCGGTCAATCAGGTCTGGAACTATGTGAACGAACTGAGCCAACGCTCCATCCGTGAGCGCGGTGTGTTTCTGTCCGCCTACGATATCCAGCCCTATACCAACGGTGCCGGAAAAGACCTCGGCCTGCACAGCCATACGGTGCAGGAAGTCGGCCGTGAGTACGTCACCCGCCGACAGCAGTTCAAAAAGACGCGGCTGCAATGGCGCAAGAGCGGCGGCGTGCGCCGCTCGCTGGGCTGGATACCGTTCAAGTCCGGTGCCGTGACCTGGAAACAGGGGCAGGTTTACCACAACGGCCACTTCTTCAAAGTCTGGGACAGCTACGGGCTGGCTCAGTACCGGTTCCGTGCCGGCAGCTTCTCCGAAGATGCGCGGGGCCGTTGGTACCTCAATGTGGTCGTTGAGGTTGAGGCTGAGGTTCCGGCCGGTCAGGATGCGATCGGGATCGATCTTGGCTTCAAGGATACGGCGACGTGTTCGGATGGGACCACGCTGGAAGCCGCGCGTTTCTACCGCGATTTGGAGCCGGCGCTGGCCCGCGCCCAGCGGGCGCGCAAGAAAGCCCGCGTGAAGGCGATCCACGCCAAAATCGCCAATCGGCGCAAAGACGCCTTGCACAAGTTCAGCCGCCAACTGGTGAACCGCTGCGGCGTGATCATCATCGGCGATGTAAAGTCTCGTTCATTCACCCGCAACCGTAAAAGCGCCAAGACGGTGTACGACACCGGCTGGGCGATGCTGAAACAGTTCCTGTCCTATAAGAGCGCATGCGCCGGGATCGTGTTTCAGGCGGTGAATGAAGCCTACACCACCCAGACCTGTTCGTGTTGCGGCGCTATCAGCGCCAACAGTCCGAAAGGTAGAGCCGGTCTTGGAATAAGAGAATGGACCTGTGAGTGTGGTGCCACTCACGACCGCGACATCAATGCGGCCAGGAACATACTCGCGCTCGGGCATGAGCGTCTCGCAGGAGGAATCACCGTCTCTTCAGGGCGGTGAGGATGTCAATCTGGCCTGCAACGCTTGCAATAGCGAAAAAGCCCGCTGGGCACTCTCTGACTTTTTCGCCACGAGTAAAGGCCTGAAAAAGCGCCTTAAAGCCAACGGCCTGTCAGCGGATGCACGGCTGGGACGCGTACAGCGCCAGCTCAAACAACCGTTGCGCGATGCCAGTGCGGTCAATGCGACGCGCTGGGCGCTGTTCAATACCCTTAAGACTGCCACTGGCTTGCCAGTGGCAGTAGCCAGCGGCGGCCGCACTAAATACAACCGCCAGCGCTTGGGCGTCCCCAAGACCCATGCGCTCGATGCGGCCTGTGTGGGCGCTTTCGACATGCTGCACGACTGGACAGCGCCGACGCTGATGATTAAATGCACCGGGCGCGGTAGCTATCAGCGCACGCGCTTGAATCGGTTTGGATTCCCGCGCGGTGTGTTGATGCGCCAAAAGCAGGTACACGGCTTTCAGACCGGGGACATGGTAAAAGCCGTGGTGCCGAATGGCAAGAAAGCTGGCGCTCACACGGGACGTGTGGCGGTGCGCAAGACTGGCAGCTTCAACATCCAAACAGAACAGGGTGCGGTGCAAGGCATCTCGCACAAACACTGCACCGTGATACAACGCGGTGATGGCTACGGCTATCACTACACACCATCCATCAACAACAAAGGAGGAGCGGGAGACGCGGTGGCGTAATCCACGTCACCTTTTGGGTGACGCGCTATCCCTCCCGGCACTAAAAGTACCGGGTATCCCGCGCAAAATCTGATGAGTTATCAACACCGCAACGCCGATGCCAGCCTGATTGAGTTACCCACAGGCAAGGTGGTGTGTGTCGGACGCAACTATGCCGACCATGCCAAAGAGCTGAACAACCCGGTGCCGACCGAGCCGATTCTGTTTATCAAACCAGTCACCTCGCTGGTACCGTTGGAAGAGCCCTTCGATATTCCTGCCGGTTTGGGCGCCGTGCATTTCGAGACTGAACTGGCGGTGCTGATTGGCGAAACCCTGACTCAGGCGGATGAACAGCGTGCCCAACGTGCCATTGCCGGTATTGGTGTAGGGCTGGATCTGACCCTGCGTGAAGTACAGGATCAGCTCAAGCAGAAAGGGCATCCCTGGGAGAAATCAAAGGCATTTGATGGTGCCTGCCCGCTCTCCGCATTTCTGTCGCCGGCGACAGCCGGTGATCTGACCGATGTGCAGATCCGTTTAAGCGTCAACGGTGAGGTACGTCAGGATGGTAACAGCGCCCGGATGCTCACGCCTGTGCTGAAGCTGCTGAGCTACATCAGCCAATGGTTTACGCTGCTGCCGGGCGATGTGGTGCTGACCGGCACGCCGGCAGGGGTTGGGCCGGTACGACCGGGCGACGAACTGCGGGTGGAACTGGTTGATCTTTTACGGGTCGATACCCGGGTCAACAATCGCTGATACGTTCCGCACGGCGGCGCATGTTCAGATAGTGGCAGGATCAATCAAGGAGACTTCATGCTCTGGTACAAAATGCTTCATATACTGGCAATGACCAGCTGGATGGCCGGTATTTTCTATCTGCCGCGCATCTTTGTGCACTACGTCGAGGGCCGAGAGGCCGGCCAGGATGTATCCCGGCTGGAGATCATGGCGCGCAAGCTCTACGGCTTTATGACGATCATGGCCGTATTTACGCTGGCCCTGGGGCTCTGGCTTTGGCTGGGATATGGCTGGAGTGGTGGCTGGTTGCACGCGAAACTGCTATTTGTCGGTTTTCTGATCGGCTACCACTTCTGGTGTCGTGCCTATCTGAAACAGATGCAGCGTGGAGAGCTCCAGCGCAGCGGGCGTTATTTCAGACTCTATAACGAACTGCCGCTGCTGATCTTTATTCCCATTCTGATCTTCGTTGTGGTCAAACCCTTCTGAATTAAACTCTTCCGGTGCTTTCCACTTTCGCATGGGGGCGGAATCGCCCTCTGAACCAACTGAGAGCCGGTTGTTCGATCAGCCGGTGAATCAGCATGGCCAATCCAACTGCCGCGACCAGCGCCAGTATGATCCCCACCCAGCCGGGCAGTCCTGCACGGTAGGCGGCAGAGATGATGCCGTAACCGATGTTCTGATGCACCAGATACAGGCTGTAGGACAGTCGTCCCAGCCAGAGCAGGGGTGCACGACAGAGCCAGTCCAGCCGCCCGATTACGGCCAGCATGAAAATGCCGTAGCCGGCAAACACCAGCAGGTTGAACGGGGTCTTGTAGCTGAGCAGGCTGTGCCCGATCGCCACCGCCAGCAGCGCCTGCTCGGTCAGGTCCGGGCGGCCGTGACGGTACCAGCGGTAGATCAGCATGCCGCTTATAAACAGGGGCGCATAGCGGGTGAACAGCAAATCCTTGAGGATGAACGCCAGGCTGTCAGGTATCTGTTTCCATGTCAGTACCGCGGCATAGCTGATCAGCACCCAGCCCCATAACACCGGACGAATACGCTTCCAGTCACGTACCCCGTAGTGCAGCAGTGCGATCCAGACGTAAAAAGTGGCCTCGATCACAAGGCTCCAGTAAGCACCGTCCACATGTTCAAGGCCCAGGTACTCGTGCAGCAGGGTGGTGTTGAGCAGGGCTGTGCCGAGGCTCACGGCTCTGTCTTCCGGCCCCAGCCAGTGAACGCTGGCAAAGGTAAGTGCTATGCTGGCCCAGAGTGCCGGCAGCAGGCGAAAGGCCCTTGCCATGGCAAACAGATGAGGGGCCGGGGTGCGCTCCAGTGTCATGAATATGACAAAACCGCTGAGCATGAAGAACAGGTGTACCCCATAGCGACCGGCTTCAACCAGGGCCCAGGGGGTAAAGTTATGCCCGTACAGGCGGTCATACCAGTAGATGTAGTGAAACAGCACCACGGCCAGCGCGGCCAGTCCGCGCAGTGCATCCAGCGCACTCAGGCGGTCAGCACTGGCTGCTGTGTTCATGCAAAGGGTCTCGGGGAGGGCATCAAGGAAGGTCAGTCTTTCGCTGAGGTACGCAGCCGTTCAAGTCGGCTGATACGGGCGTCCAGTCGATCGGTGGCGGCGCGCAGGGCATCGACCTCGTCCTGTGCGATTTCAATCTCGACCCGTGTGGGCAGCAGTCGTGCTTCTTCGTGCAGGTACTCTTCCAGGCTGTGCATGAGGCTTGAACCCGTGTGCTGCAGCTGCTGACTCGTGTTGCGCAGCAATTGTGCCAGCGGGTGTGCGGCCGTATCGCCGATCAGATTGCCAAGCCAGGCTTCCCAATCGATTTGGCTGTCGGCCAGAATCCGCTGCAGCTTGTGCGCCAGGGCGCTGTCACCCTCGATACGAACACCCTGCCCGAACAGAACCGCATTGCCGGCGGAGGGCAGGCGCATCAGGTTAAGTGCCGATCCGTGCAGGGTGACATCAGCAGCCGTGGCACTTTGACCCAGCAGGTCGATGCCCTGTGCGTGAGGCAGCAGATAGACCTGAAATTCGGGAGCGGTGCAATGAACGGCGATTTCGCGGCCTGACAAGGCATCAAGCCGCTGCAGTGTAAGCGGGTCCTGAGCCAGAATCCGGTTGAGACTTTCTTCTGCCAGTGTCAGCAGTGTTGCGCCGATCATCCCCGTTACCATGCAGAGACCTCCGCTCAGGGCTTGATGCCGGTATGCAGCGCGACCACGCCGCCGGTCATGTTCTGGTAGCGACAGTTGACGAAGCCGGCCTGCTCCATCATCCCCTTGAGCGTTTCCTGATCCGGATGTTTGCGGATCGACTCGGCCAGATAACGGTAGCTGTCGGCGTCACCCGCAACCACCTTGCCGATCTGCGGCAGGATGTTGAAGGAATAGAAGTCATACAGCTTGGTAAAGGCCGGGTTATTGGTCTTCGAGAACTCCAGAATCATCAGCTTACCGCCGGGCTTGAGGACCCGCAGCATCGAGGCGATCGCCGCATTCTGATCGGTCACGTTACGCAGACCAAAGGCGATGGTGATGACATCAAAGGTGTTGTCTTCAAATGGCAGGCATTCGGCGTTGGCCTGAACATATTCCACATTACCGCCCACGCCTGAATTCAGCAGCTTGTCGCGGCCCACCTTCAGCATGGAGTCGTTGATGTCGGCCAGGATGACCTTGCCCTCATGGCCCACCATACGGGCAAACTTGCGCGTCAAATCGCCGGTTCCGCCGGCGATATCGAGCACCTTGTGGCCCCGGCGCACACCGCTTTGGTCGATGGTGATGCGCTTCCACAGACGGTGAACGCCGCCGGACATCAGGTCATTCATCAGGTCATACTTGCCTGCAACCGAGTGAAAAACATCGGCCACACGTTTAACCTTCTCTTCAACCGGTACATCCTGATAGCCGAAGTGAGTGGTCTTGTTCTCTTTCTGCTCTGACATGCTGTTCTGTCCGACTTAAACTCTGTTAGAGGGCATTCTACTCCGCATGTCGGCGTTTGTCGCACCGGTTGCGGGGACTAGCCACGCGCGATCAGACCGTTGTCGCGGGAGGCACCGGCGGCCTTGAGCTGATCCAGGTAGCGCTGCCAGTAGTCGGCCTGATTATGGGCCAGGTCATGCAGATATTCCCAGGTGTACAGCCCGGAGTCATGACCGTCATCAAACGTGATTTTCAGCGCATAGTTGCCGGCGGGTTCAACACCCTTGATGCCAACATGCTTTTTGCCGGTCTGCAGTACACCGTTGCCGATGCCGTGGCCGCGTACTTCGGCAGAGGGTGAGTGTACCCGCAGGAACTCGGCCGTGAGTTCAAAGGTGCCATCGGCATAAACCAGCTCCAGGGTGCGAGACTTGAGGTGCAGGCGGATATCGGAGGGCAGGGGAACCTGTATGGTCATGGTGTGGCTCCGGTATGCCGGGGCACGGTGCCCCGGCCGGGTTGTCATCAGAGGATGTAGTGACTCAGGTCCTCGTCCTGGCTCAACTCGCCAAGTTGCTGATCCACATACGCGGCATCGATCAGAACGGTTTCACCCGATTTGTCGGAGGCCATGTAGGACAGCTCATCCAGCAGACGCTCCATCATGGTGTGCAAGCGGCGCGCACCGATGTTCTCGGTCTTTTCGTTGACCTGGAACGCCAGCTCGGCGATGCGGGCGATACCGTCGTCGCTGAAGTCGATGCTGACACCTTCGGTGGCCAGTAGCGCCTTGTACTGCTCGGTCAGTGATGCCTTGGGTTCGGTGAGAATGCGACGGAAGTCCTCTGGCGTCAGTGCATTCAGCTCGACACGGATCGGCAGGCGGCCCTGCAGCTCGGGGATCAGGTCTGACGGACGCGCCAGATGGAAGGCACCGGAGGCGATAAACAGAATATGATCGGTTTTCACCATGCCATATTTGGTGCTGACGGTGCAGCCCTCAATCAGCGGCAATAGGTCACGCTGTACGCCTTCGCGGGAGACATCACCACTGCCGTTGTCGGAGCGCTTGCACACCTTGTCGATCTCGTCGAGGAACACGATACCGTTCTGTTCCACCATCTCGACCGCTTTCTGCTTGGTCTCTTCTTCCTTGACCAGTGCCGCGGCCTCCTCATCGGTGAGCAGCTTGAACGCTTCCTTGACCTTCAGGCGGCGGCTTTTCTTGCGCTCCTGCCCCAGGTTGGAAAACATGTTCTGCAGCTGGCTGGTCATCTCTTCCATGCCCGGAGGGGCCATGATCTCGACACCCACCTGCGGCTGAGCCACTTCGACATCGATCTCCTTGTCATCCAGCTGGCCTTCACGCAGTTTCTTGCGGAATACCTGACGGGTGGCGCTGTCGGTCTTGCTCGGCTGCGGCTCGTCACCAAAGCCGGTCGGGCGGGCTGGCGGCAGCAGGGCATCCAGAATACGTTCTTCGGCGGCTTCTTCGGCACGGAAGCGCACCTGCTCCATCGCCTGTTCGCGCACCATCTTCACGGCCATCTCGGTCAGGTCGCGCACGATGGTTTCCACATCACGGCCCACGTAGCCCACCTCAGTGAACTTGGTGGCTTCCACCTTGATAAAGGGGGCATTGGCCAGTTTGGCCAGGCGACGGGCGATTTCGGTCTTGCCCACGCCGGTGGGGCCGATCATCAGGATGTTTTTCGGTGTCACTTCCGGTCGCAGTTCTTCATTCAACTGCATGCGGCGCCAGCGGTTGCGCAGCGCGATGGCGACAGAGCGCTTGGCATCGTCCTGACCGATGATGTGGCGGTTAAGCTCATGCACGATTTCGCGCGGGGTCATGTTGGACATATTCACTTCTCCTCGCGGCTGTTCGCCAGTTGTTCGATGGTCAGGTTGTCGTTGGTGAAGACACAGATGCCGGCCGCAATGTGCAGGCTTTTTTCAACAATCTCACGGGCACTCAGGTCTGTGTTGTCCACCAGTGCGCGGGCGGCGGCGAGGGCAAAGTTGCCACCGGAGCCGATGGCGATAACGCCATCTTCGGGCTCGATCACGTCACCATTGCCGGAAATCAGATAGGTCTTTTCATGATTCGCAACCAGCATCAGAGCCTCCAGCCGGCGCAGAACCCGGTCGGAACGCCATTCGCGAGCCAGATGAATCACGGCGTTGACAATATTGCCCTGGTGTTTGTCCAGTTGCTGCTCGAACAGGTCGCGCAGGGTGATGGCATCGGCAGTGCCCCCGGCAAAGCCGGTGATCACCTTGTGCTTGGCCAGCATATTGACCTTGCGTGCACTGCCTTTCATCACGGTATTGCCAAGCGAAACCTGACCGTCACCGCCGACCACAACCTGATCGCCACGGCGTACTGATACTATCGTTGTCATAACAGAAAAATCCTTCAGCCCGATAATTGAAAGAGATATGGATGCATGCGGGTGGATTTCAAGGGGGAAGCCCGGATCAGTCGATCCGGACTTCCATCGGGATGATGCTCAGCTTGCCGAGTCGGTTGCTGGCCTGGTTCATGGCGGTCCGGTTATCAAACGGCCCGATGCGGACTCGATACCAGGTACCGTTGCTGCCTTCGCTGCGGTCAGTGCGTACACCCGGCAGCCCTTCAAGGATCAGCCGGGCCCGCATACGCTCGGCATCGGCCGGGTCGCGGAAGGATCCTGCCTGCAGCAGATAGCGGTGCTCCATAACGGCGTCTTTGGGCGTTGACTTGTAGGCCTCGACCTTGGGTGCCACGATTTCTGCCTTGGGCAGCTTCTCGTAAAACTCGAAACGGCTTTCCTTCGGCTCGACCACCGGCACCGGCTCGGATTTGACTGCCGGTTTGGCAGGTGCTGGCTGCACCGCTTTGGCGGCCGGTTCTGTTGCCGGTGCGGCAGCGTCCGGAGGCGTATTCAGCAGGAAGTACAGCAGATAAGCCAGCCCGGCTACCACCGCCAGAGTGACCAGCGTCAGGCCCAGAGGCAGACGTCGGGGGGGGGGCGGAGGAGGTGCACGCCGCGGTGCTGGCTGGCGTGCCGGCTTGCGACTGGCGCTGCTGCCGCTGCGACGCTTCTGGCCGTAGTCCTGTTTTGCCATGCTTACATCTGCTCCGGTGCGGATACACCCAGCAGCTTCAGGCCGTTGGCCAGCACCTGACGCACGGCCACGCTCAGCGTCAGACGGGCGTTACGCAGCTCGGTATCGTCGATGATCAGCTTGTGGCCGTTGTACCAGGTGTGGAAATCACCTGCCAGATCACGCAGATAGTTGGCCAGCACGTGCGGCTCGAAGTTGAGTGCCGCGTGCTGCAGGGTTTCCGGGTATTTGCCCAGCTGCATCACCAGATCCTTTTCGGTTTCACTCTCCAGTCGCTCCAGTGCCTCAAGACCGGCGGCCTTGTCCCAGGCCATGCCTTCGCTTTCCAGCTTGCGCAGTACCGAGCAGACACGGGCGTGGGCGTACTGAATGTAGTACACCGGGTTGTCCTTGGACTCGGATTTGGCCAGTTCCAGATCGAAATCCATATGCTGATCGGCCTTGCGGGTCACATAGAAGAAGCGGCAGGCATCGTTGCCCACTTCATTGCGCAGCTCGCGCAGGGTGACGAAAGAGCCGGATCGCGTGGACATCTGTACACGCTCACTGCCACGGTAGAGGATGGCAAACTGAACCAGTTTGACCACCAGCTTTTCGGGATCGTATCCCAGCGCCTGAATCGCCGCCTTGACGCGGGTGATGTAGCCGTGATGATCGGCACCCCAGATGTTGACCACCTGATCAAATCCGCGCTCGAACTTGTTCATGTGGTAGGCAATATCGGATGCAAAATAGGTGGTCTGGCCGTTGGCGCGCTTGACCACACGGTCCTTGTCGTCGCCGAAATCGGTGGAGCGGAACCAGAGGTTGCCCTCCTGCTCATACAGATAGCCCCGCGCTTCCAGTTGCTCCAGTGCACGTTCAACATCGCCGCTGTGGGTCAGTGAGCGCTCGGAGAACCAGACCTGATAATCAACACCGAATTCGGACAGATCCTCACGGATATCACCCAGAATGGCGTCAAGACCTGCGTTGAAGACATGTTCGTAGTCATCAGCCAGCATCTGCTGTGCGCGCTCGATCAGTGCATCGATATGCAGTTCCTTGTCGCCACCGGCAGGCTCATCGGCAACGATGTCGAAGAACAGCTCGGCAACGGGGACGTTGAAGCGATCGCCATGTGCTTTCAACAGATCATGAGCAATATCACGGATGTAGTAGCCCTGGTAGCCGTTGCTGGGGAAGGTCAGTTCCTGGTCGTTCAGCTCCAGATAGCGCAGCCAGACGCTGACTGCGAGAATGTTCATCTGACGACCGGCATCGTTGACGTAGTATTCGCGCTCGACTTCAACCCCGGCCGCTTCCAGCAGGTCGGCCACGGTCGCACCATAGGCGGCACCGCGACCATGTCCCACATGCAGCGGACCGGTGGGGTTGGCGGACACAAATTCCACCTGAACCCGTGGTCCGGTATTGGGCTGTCCGCGACCGAACGCGTCACCCTGCTCAAGAATATCGCCGACGACGGTAAAGATGGACGCCTGGCTGACGAAGAAGTTGATGAACCCGGGGCCTGCAATCTCGGTTTTTTCAACGCTGTTGGAGGCAGGCAGTGCGGCACAGATCTGCTGCGCCAGTTCGCGCGGATTGCGTCGGGCAGGCTTGGCCAGAGTCAGGGCGATGTTGCTGGCAAAGTCACCATGCGACTTGTCGCGAGTGTTCTCCACCTGAATGCTCGGTGCGATATCGGCCGGCAGGGTGCCGTCAGCTATCAGGGAGGCGAGCGCCGTTTCGATCAACTGGGCAATCTGTTCTTTCATCGGGGTACTCTGGCTGGAATTGAAGATCAGAATGATGCAATAAACCGAGTATTATACGGCCTCGCTGTGGTCAATTGCCAATCAGTAACTGTCAATGGGATCGACGTCGATACTCCAGCGTACCCGGCGTGCTTCAGGGTGCTCCTGCATCAGCCCGGTCAGCAGTGGCAGCGCATGCTGCAGCGCGGGACGGTGCGGGCTTTGCAGCAGCATCTGGGCGCGGAACAGGCCGGCACGCTTTTCCATTACCGCCGGGAAGGGGCCGATGCACTGTACGCCCTGGGGCAGCAGCTGTTGCTGTTGCGCGAGTTCACGCAGGCTGATCAGGAAGCTCTCAGCCAGCCCCTGTCGGTTGGCTTCGGCTCGGATCAGGGCGTGATGGGAAAAGGGCGGCAGATAACCGGCATGCCGCAGCTGTAACTCCTCGCTGGCAAAGGCCTCATAGCCGGCGTGTACCAGCGTATTGAGCATCGGGTGCTCTGCATGCAGGGTTTGCAGCACCACTTCACCGGGGTGATCGGCACGACCTGCACGACCGGCGACCTGCAGAATCAATTGAGCGGTTTTTTCCATGCCGCGAAAGTCCGCACTGAACAGGCCCGCATCCGCATCCAGCACTGCTACCAGCGTTACCTTGGGGAAATGATGCCCTTTGGCCAGCATCTGGGTGCCCACGAGAATGCAGGGCTCGCCCTGATGTACCTGCTGCATGATTCGCTCCAGCGCGTGCTTGCGCTGAGTGCTGTCGCGATCGACCCGCAATACGGGGGTGTCAGGAAAGTGTACCTGCAGGCGATCTTCTACCCTTTCGGTGCCGCTGCCGGCGGGTCGCAGCTGGTTGCTGCCGCACTGAGCGCAAGAGCGTGGAATGGGTGTTTGACGATCGCAGTGATGGCAATGCAGGTGGGGGGGCTGACGGTGCAGGGTCATGCGCGCATCGCAGCGGGTACAGTCGACCGGAGTACCACAGTCGTGGCAGATCAACGCCGGTGAGAAGCCGCGTCGGTTCAGGAACAGCAACACCTGGGTGCCCTGATCAAGATGTGATCGGATCTGGCTGATCAACGCTGCCGAGAGACCGGCGTCCAGCGTCTGCTGTCGAATGTCCAGCAGTTTGAATACGGGAGGGGTGGCATTGCCGGCGCGACGGGTCAGGTGCAGATGCTGATAGCGACCACTGCGTGCGTTCTGCAGGCTCTCCAGTGACGGAGTGGCGCTGCCCAGTACAACGGGGATCTTGAGCTGATTGGCGCGGAAAATCGCCAGATCGCGGGCATGGTAGCGAAATCCGTCCTGCTGCTTGAACGAGCTGTCATGCTCTTCGTCCACAATGATCAGGCCGGGACGGCTCAGGGGCGTGAAAATGGCTGAACGCGTACCGATCAGAATGCGGGCGCTGCCTTCATCTGCCCAGAGCCAGGCATCCAGGCGCTGGCGGTCGGTCATGCCGGAGTGCAGTGCCAGCACCGGCACCCGAAAACGTGCCTTGAAACGGGACAGTGTCTGTGGCGTCAGGCCGATCTCGGGTACCAGTACCAGTGCCTGCTGGCCGCGCTCAAGGCAGGACTGAATCGCCTGCAGATAGACCTCGGTCTTGCCTGAGCCGGTGACGCCCTCAAGCAACAGAGGGCTGAAACCCTGTGCCGCTCGAATGGCCTCAACCGCCTGTGCCTGCTCATCATGCAGTGTCAGTGGCGCTTCACGGATAACCCCGTCGGTGAGGTCGGCATGCGGCAGGTCAGGGTGGTGCTCGAATGACTGTGCGAGTCCCTTCTGCTGCAGCGATTTGAGCAGTGCCGGATCACCGCCTTCGGCACGCAGAGCATCTGTGCTGATGCCGCCGGGATGCTCCAGCAGCAGTTGCAGCAGCTCTCGCTGACGGAATGCACGCGCACTGACGGTCTCCAGTGTTGCGCCGGGGGCTGCTTGCCACAGTGTCTGGTGTGCAAAGCGTGCAGGCTGTCCCTGGCGCAGCAGTATTGGCAGGGCCTGTTGCAGCGCATCGCCAAGAGGGTGTTGATAGTAGCCGGCGGCCCAGCGTGTCAGCGCAAACAGGACATCACTGAATACCGGAGCCTGATCCAGTACCTCGCTGACCGGCTTGAGCTTGTCGAGGGGGAACTCACTGGTGTGCTCGATCGAGACCAGAATGCCAATGGCCTCGCGCCGGCCAAAGGGGACCCGTACTCGGCAACCCGGCTGGGCACAGGCCCCATTCAGGGGCGGTCGGTAGTCGAACAGCCGGTGCAGAGGCGTTGGAATGGCGACGCGGTAGATCAAGATCGGGGTCCTGTCAGTGAAGGGTGTCGGTCGGCAATGCTGTGGCCTCGAGTCTAGGGCTTTTGAGCGTTACAGGGAATGGTTGAACGGTGCGCGCGAATTGGCTTGCTCGCAGAGGGTCGGCTGCGTATAATTTCGCGCCTTAACTGTAAGCATCGCGGTGCTCTGCTATTGGAGCGCTGACTATTAAATGTGCGGTGCCTGGCGTCAATGAATACGACCGGGTGGCGGCACGCCAATTTTATCGAGGTTCAAGATGAAAGCTGGTATCCATCCGGAATACAACGAAGTTACCATCACCTGCTCTTGCGGCAACGTGATGAACACCCGCTCTACCATGGGTCAGGACATGCTGGTCGACGTGTGCAGCCAGTGCCACCCGTTCTACACCGGCAAGCAGAAAGAAGCGACTTCTGGCGGCCGTGTTGACCGCTTCAACAAGCGTTTCGGTGGTCGTGGCTTCAAGTCTTAATCGACTGCGCCAGCGCACATCAAAAAAGGCACTCCATGTGGGTGCCTTTTTTGTATCCGCGTTTTGGCTTCTGTTGTCTCCTGCGGCCTGGGCACAATGCCCGCTGCTGCCGGGTGGCTTTGATGCCGAAGTCGTGCACGTATATGACGGAGATACCGTCCGTCTGAAGTCAGGGCAGCGGGTGCGGCTGATCGGGATTGATACACCTGAAATCGGGCGTGACGGGCGCCCTGATCAGCCCGGTGCGCGTGAGGCGGGTCGTTGGCTTGAGCGGCGCGTAAAGGGTCAGCAGGTCTACCTCCTGCCCGGGGTTGAGCGTCAGGATCGCTATGGCCGGTTGCTGGCACACCTGTATTGGCGCGATGAACTGATAGCGGAAAAAATGTTGCAGCAGGGGCTGGGCTTTGCTCTGGCCGTGGGTGCCAATACCCGCCTTGCCGATTGTCTTTTCAGCGCAGAAACGCCTGCACGCATTGCATCTGAAGGTGTGTGGCGGCGCGCGCCTCGTGCTGCAATGGAAATTGATAAACCCGGTTTTGCACTGGTCAGGGGGCGTATCAGCCGAATCACGCAAGCCCGTGCCGGCTACTACATCGATCTGGATGATCATCTGGCCCTGTTTCTGCCGGAAAAACTTGGGGCAGATCATGCGCGAATGCAGGTGGGGGACCGGATCGAAGCCCGTGGCTGGGTGCAGGATCGCCTGCAGCGGCAGAATCGGCTGAGTCATGGCCAGCAGCGCTGGCTGCTCAGAATTACCGCAGACCGGCACCTTCAGGCCAACTGAAGTCTATATTTGCATCGCCTAAAGTGCGGTTGTTGTCTATATGGCTTTTATATATGATGCAAGACCGTCTATTTACAACCTTAGTTGGAAACAGCAACCATGTCTCAAGATTTCAAACAAGCCGCCCTCGATTACCACGAGTTCCCTCGTCCGGGTAAGATCAGTGTAGAGCTTACCACCTCCGCTGAGACTTCCCGCGACCTTTCTCTGGCCTACTCTCCGGGTGTGGCCGAGCCCGTGCGTGAAATCGCGAAGGATCCTGATGCGGCTTACCGTTACACCGCCAAAGGCAACCTGGTTGCTGTTATCTCCAACGGTACCGCGATCCTGGGTCTGGGTGATCTGGGGCCTCTGGCTTCCAAGCCGGTCATGGAAGGCAAGGCGCTGCTGTTCAAGCGCTTTGCCGGTATTGATTCAATCGATATCGAAGTCGATGCAGAAAGCCCGCAGGCGTTCATCGACACTGTTGCGCGCATTGCTGAAACATTCGGTGGCATCAACCTGGAAGATATCAAGGCGCCGGAGTGCTTCGAGATCGAGCGTGTTCTGATCGAGCGCTGCAAGATTCCGGTCTTTCATGACGATCAGCACGGTACGGCCATCGTAACGGCTGCCGGCATGATCAACGCACTGGAGCTGGCCGGCAAGAAACTGGCCGATGCGCAGATCGTGTGTCTGGGTGCCGGTGCTGCTGCCAGTGCCTGCATGAAGCTGCTGATCAATATGGGTGCCAAAGTCGAGAACATCTACATGATCGACCGCAAGGGTGTTATCCACTCGGGTCGTGATGATCTGACTCCGGAAAAGGCCGCTTTCGCGACCGAGACCGACAAGCGCACGCTGGAAGATGCCGTCACCGGCGCTGACGTATTTGTAGGCCTGTCTGGTCCGGATCTGTTGTCACCGGAAAACCTGCTGAAAATGGCTGACAATCCGATCGTCTTCGCCTGTGCCAACCCGGATCCTGAAATCAAGCCGGATCTGGCGCGCGCGACTCGCTCTGATGTGATCATGGCAACCGGTCGCTCAGACTACCCGAACCAGGTGAACAACGTGCTGGGCTTCCCGTTCATCTTCCGTGGCGCGCTGGACGTTCGTGCAACCGCCATCAACGAAGAGATGAAAGCGGCAGCCGTGCGTGCGCTGGCTGATCTGGCCAAGCAGCCGGTTCCGCAGGAAGTGTTGAATGCCTACAACCTTATGGAGATGGAATTCGGTCGTGAGTATATCCTGCCGAAGGCGACTGACCCGCGTCTGCTGGGTGCAATCTCCAATGCGGTCGCCCAGGCTGCAGTCGATACCGGTGTTGCGCGTCTGCCGATGCCCTCGCACTACCCGATTCAGAGCGTGAAAGACATCTGATCACGGACTGAAATACGGACATTAAAAAACCGCCAGCTGGCGGTTTTTTAATGTCCAATGCAAGCGTGGGCTAGTAGCCGAAAATGGCCTCGGTTGGTGGTGCCTGCATCTGTTGCTCTGGGCTGCGGGCTGTTTCCGTGGGGACATCCTCGGTGCGGAAGTATTCGCTGATCGCATTGCTCTGACCGGGCCAGGCACGCAGGCCGCTGGCCGGATCGATGGCGATGCGGACAACGCCTTCAGGCGCAGCAGGGGGGCGATCAGGCAGCCCGGCAAGCGCCTCTTCCATGTAGTCGATCCAGATCGGCAGGGCGGTGCTACTGCCGTACTCGCCTCGTCCAAGGGGGGAGGGCTGGTCAAAGCCAACCCATACCGTTGTCACCAGATCGGGGCTGAAACCGCTGAACCAGGTGTCCTTTTGCTCATTGGTAGTACCGGTTTTGCCTGCCAGGTCTGAGCGTTCCAGGACGCGAGCTCGCGTGCCAGTGCCACGTGTAATTACGTCGCGCATCACATCGTAGATCAGAAATGCATTGCGCTCGCTGATGACGCGAGGTGCAACAGGTGTGGGTGCGTTTGTAGAGCCCTGTGATGCTGCAGCAGGCATTGGCTCGGAGGTATCGGTCAAAACCGCTGTTGCAGTTGTGGCTTCGATGTTGGGTGCATCACAGTTGTGGCATACCGTTACGGGATTGGCCTGCTCCAGCACTTCGCCTTCGGCATTCTCGATTCTATCGATCAGATAGGGCTCTACCAGATAGCCGCCATTGGCAATGGCAGCATAACCGCGTGCAATCTGCAATGGAGTGGCGCTGGCGCTGCCAAGCGAGAGTGACAGGTTGGCAGGCAGTTTATCGGGCTCGAAGCCGAACCTGAGCATGTATTCACGGGCCTGTTCGATACCCAGTGCGCGCATGATGCGAATCGATACCAGGTTGCGTGATCGGTACAGGGCTTCGCGCAGGCGCATGGGGCCGTTGAACTCGCCATTGTCATTTTCAGGGCGCCAGTTGCCTTCAAGGCTTACATCGTGAAACACGATAGGGGCATCATTGATGATGGAGGCGGGTGTGAAGCCGTTCTCAAGCGCAGCGGTATATAAGAAGGGCTTGATGCTGGAGCCTGGCTGGCGGTAGGCCTGAGTCGCGCGATTGAACTTGTTGTGATAGAAGCTGAAGCCGCCAACCAGTGAGCGTATGGCGCCATCCTGAGGGTTCAGGGCGACCAGAGCGCCTTGAACCTGCGGCATTTGGGTCAGGCGCAACGTGCCGTCGGTGTCGGGCATCACGCGGATGATATCGCCTGCCGAAAGTACGTCGGTTGCCTTTTGGGGGGTCGGCCCGGTCCAGTGTACGCTGCGGAAAGGGCGTGCCCATTTGATGCCGTCCCATTTCAGTTCGGCCGGCTCGCCGCTACCCAGCAGCAGTTGAGCGGAGTTGTTCGTCACGGACTTGACCAATGCTGGCTCCAGGCCAGCAAAGGTGGGGTATTGGCGCAGCTGGTTGAGCTGGTCAGCTTCACTGCTGAGGCTGTCTAGATCCAGGCTGGCTTCAGCACCATGGTAGCCGTGACGATCGGTGTAGGCGAGGAGTCCCCGTCGCAGAGCATCAGTCGCTTCCTGTTGCTGGTGACTGTACACCGTTGTCCAGACGCGGTAGCCATCGGTATACAGTGCTTCGCCATACCGCTCAAACAGTTGCTGGCGTACCATCTCGGCAATATAGGGGGCATCAAGCTCGATATCGCTGCGGTGGTAGCGTGCATTGTCCACAAAGGCGATGGCTTCGGCGTGTCGTGTGCTGTCAATGTAGCCCAGCTCAAGCATTCGTCCCAGAATCCAGTCACGTCGGGTGGTTGCACGAGCAGAGTTGGTGATCGGGTTGAACGCGGAGGGAGCCTTGGGAAGACCGGCAATCATGGCAAGCTGAGCCAAATTGAGCTGGTCGATGCTCGATCCATAGTAGGTGTTGGCGGCTGCTTCGATGCCGTAGGCGCGGTGCCCCAGATAAATCTGGTTTACATAGAGCGCCATGATTTCCTGCTTGCTGAGCTTGGTTTCGATCTGCAGAGCCAGTAGAATCTCGATAAACTTGCGTTTGAATGTCTGTTCGCGAGTGAGGAAGAAGTTTTTCGCCACCTGCATGGTGATGGTCGAGCCGCCACTCTGGATGGCACCGGTTGAGGCTAACTGAAAGGCTGCCCGGCTCAAACCCTTGATGTCGATGCCGAAATGCTCGAAAAACCGTGCATCTTCAGCCGCCTGTAATGCGTGAACGAAGTCGGTCGGGATCTGCTCGTAGCTGACCGGTACGCGTTTTTTTTCGCCGAATTCGGCGATCAGTTTGTCGTCGACCGAGAAGATCCGTAGTGGCGTTTGAAACTTTACGTCGCGTAAAGTTTGCACATCCGGTAATTGCGGGCTGAAATAGTAATAGACTCCTGCAAGTGCGGCGGTGCCAAGAATGACGCCGATCAGCGACAAGATGAGGAACCATTTGAACAAGCGGCTTAAAATTCGCATGCTAACCTTAGAAAAATTCGGTAAAAAAATAGAGCTGGGTCATTATATAGGTGTATGCCAGCTGGTCTACAGTAAACCGACAGTTTAAATCGCGCCCGAATCAGGCTACATTGTTAGCGTTTGCGGGACTTCACCTGATTGATATAAGGAAAATGTCGTGCTCAGCTTATTCAAGCAAAAGTCTGCTGGCTGGGTGGGAGTGGATATCGGGTCCTCTTCTGTCAAGTTGGTAGCACTCACAAAACATGGACAGTCATATCAGATTGAAGGCTATGCGATAGCGCCGTTGCCACCTACGGCGGTCGTTGATGGTAATGTGGAGATCCCTTCGGCAGTATCGGATGCAATTGAGCGTGGCCTCAAGACGTGTGGCGTCAGATTGACGCACGCCGTTACTGCAGTGCCTTCCTCCGCTGTCATAACCAAGCGTCTTGAGATAAGTAATACATTTGCAGGCTTGGACCTAGAGGATCAGGTACAGGTTGAGGCAGACCAGTTCATTCCTTACCCGCTGGACGAGGTTGCGTTGGACTTTGAAGTGCTCGGTCCAGTTAACAAGGCTCCTGGGTTGAACGAAATACTACTCGTGGCCTGTCGTCGTGATGATGTGGATAGTCGTGAAGATGCCATTAACGGCTCAGGTCTGAACTGTGCAGTGGTTGATATCGACACTTATGCTATTGAACGCACGTTGCCTTTGCTTGAGTCAGAAATAGACGCGAGTGCCGTTGTTGGAGTGGTTGATATAGGCGCAGCCACTTTGACGCTCAATGTGTTTCGTGGCAATCGCATCATCTATAACCGCGAGCAGGCGTTCGGCGGTAATGATCTGACCAATATGGTCCATCAGCATAAGGGTATTGAAGTGGCTGAAGTTGAGAGGCTCCTCAGTACTGGAAAGCTCGACGCCGAAACCATGGAGATCCTGGTTTTGCCGTTCCGTCAGAGTGTGGTGCAACAGGTGTCGCGTGCGCTGCAGTTTTATTATTCCTCCGGTTCCCAGGGGCAGCTGAGTAAGCTCTACTTGGCTGGTGGCACTTCAGGTCTGAAGGGGTTGTCCGAAATGATTGAAGAAGAGATCGGTGTGACAACACGGGTTGCCAACCCTTTCGATACCATGCAGATCGGACCCAAGATCAATACGGCCCGACTGGAAAAGGATGCCCCAACTCTCTTGAAGGCGTGCGGGCTGGCTCAACGAAGCTTCGAAATTTAGGGATCACAGGGATTATGTATGGCGCGTATTAACCTAAGACCCTGGCGCGAAGAACGCAACGAAAAGCTGCAGAAGCGTTTTATCGGCAATATGGTCGGTGCGGCGCTGCTCGGTGTGGTTGTCGTGCTGGGCGTCAGTTACTACTACGACCTTCAAGCTGATCGGCAGGATGTGCGTAACAATTACCTCCGTGCCGAAGTCGTCAAGCTGGACCAGAAAATCAAGGAAATTCAAGAGCTTCGTGCCAAGCGTGAACGTCTTCTGGAGCGCCTCAATGCGATCCAGCAGTTGCAGGGCAATCGCCCGGTTATAGTGCGAAACTTCGATGAAATGGTTCGGGTGCTGCCAGACGGCATCTACTACCAGAGTCTTGTGCGCCGAGGAGAGGTTATTACTATCGATGGCCTTGCTGAAGATAACAATGACGTATCTTCCTTGATGCGACGCTTGGATGGATCAATCTGGTTCAGCGAACCTGACTTGAGCCGAGTCGACAAGTCTGAAGGCCTGAAGCGCTTCAATATGAAGGCAGGTATGACCCGCCCGAAAGCAGAGGAGGCCAACTGATGCAAATGAGCGGTCTCAAAAAAGCCTTCCAAGGCTTTGATGTCAATAATGTTGATGTCAATCAGGCGGGTAACTGGCCCGTTGGTATCAAGGCTATTGTCTACATTCTTGTATTTGCCATTATTGTGGGGGCTGGCATTTACGTACTGATCAAGGATAAGCACGTTGCCGTGGAGCGTGAAATGACCAAAGAGCAGGAGCTGAAAGAGGAATATCAGCGCAAGGCTTTTCAGGTCGCCAGCCTTGATGCTTTGCGCAAACAGATGGCGGATGTGGAGAGTCGGTTCGCCGAGCTGCTGAAGCAGCTTCCGACTGACAAAGAGGTACCCGGTCTGCTGGAAGACATTACTGAAATAGGGCGCTCAGCGGGTCTGGAGTTTGACTTGATCGCCTTGCAGCCTGAGAAGCGCGAACAGTTCTACGTCGAGTTGCCCATACGCATTCTGGTACGTGGCAACTATCACCAGATGGGTGAATTTGTCAGCGGTGTGGCGGCGATCAAACGTATTGTCACACTGCACGACTTTTCGCTCAAACCCGGCGGAGATAACGGTTTGACCATGGAAATCAGCGCGAAGACATACCGCTATGATGATACGAAATAAGGAAGGACAGGTAGTGCGTCTTGGGCTGACCCTGTTGCTGTTGTTGCCTTTGTCAGGCTGTATTTGGGTGGATGACACCGAAGACTTGGAGCGTTACACCCAGGAGCAGCGAGCGAACCCCAGTGGCAAGGTCGAACCTCTGCCAACATTCAAGCCCTATGAAAGCTTTGTGTATGAGGGGGCAAGTCTTCGGGACCCCTTCAGGCCACTGATTCGAAACGATGGCTCTGAACGAGACTTTACGGCGGAAGATAACCTTGCTCCTGATGCCGAACGGCCCAAGGAGTACCTGGAAGGCTTCTCTGTGGATAAGCTGACGATGGTAGGTACTATCACCGTTCCGAGGAGCGAAGTCTTGTGGGCATTGATCAAGGACCCTAACAATGAGGTGCATCGGGTTACAACTGGCAACTACCTAGGCAATGACTATGGTGAAATTGTCTCGGTTGGCGAGCGCAGGCTGGAACTTGTAGAAATTATCTCCAACGGACGAGGCGGTTGGATGAAACGTCCCCGTACTCTGAATATTGAAGAGCAGGATTGATAAGGATGCAGACCGTGAATACATACAGACGGACCGAAAACCACCGGATGCAGACCGGACGCCAGGCTTGTTTCTGGCTCCTGCTGAGTGTGCTGGCGCTGGCCCTCATTGGGCGTACGGCAGAGGCCCAGGATGCAGCACTGAAGAGTGCCTCCTTCGTCTCTCTGCCCGGTAAAAAGGTAGAAGTACGGCTCGATTTTGATGTTCCGCCACCGGTACCCAAGGCCTACATGATCGAGAGCCCTCCACGGCTAGTGATGGACTTCTGGGGCGCACGTAATGAAATGGCACGCAAGATGCTCTCTGTCAAATCAGGTGATGTTGACAGCCTGCACTTTGCAGAAGCCAACGGGCGCCTGCGCATCGTTACCAACCTGACGGGTTCTGCCAGCTACAAAACCTATACCGAAAACAACAGTCTGTTTATTGAACTGGGTGGTCAGAGTGCAGATATCGTACGCGGAACCAGTGCGCCAGTAATTACTGCAGCGCCAGCAGCTGTGCCGCGTGAAGGGGCCCGCATGCCGGCAGCAGCAGATGATCGCACCCGAGTCCGGGGCATCGACTTTCAGCGCATCGATGGCAATCGTGGTCGAGTGACTATTGATTTAACAGACTCTCAGTCTGGCCTTGATATCGTTGAAGAGGGTAATAATGTCGTTATAAATCTGCTGGGTGCAGGGCTGTCTGATGCACTTGAGCAGCGCCTGGATGTACAGGACTTTGCTACACCAGTGTTGTTCATCGACTCGATGGTGAAGGGCGAAAATGCCACTATCCTGATCAAGCCTTCGGCTGAGCCCTATGATTATATGGCATATCAGAGTGGTAACCAGCTGGTTGTGGATTTCAAGCCTCTTACCCGTCAGGAGCAGGATGAGCAGCGAAATTTGTTCCCCTATACCGGCGAGAAAATCGACCTGAACTTCCAAAATGTTGAAGTTCGCACGGTGCTTCAGATCATTGCCGAAGTCGCCGAGAAGAACCTGGTGGTCAGCGATAATGTTCAAGGAAGTATCACGCTGCGTTTGAAAAACGTGCCTTGGGATCAGGCGCTGGATATTGTGCTGAAAACCAAAGGTTTGGATAAGCGTGAGGCAGGTAATGTATTGCTTGTGGGTACTGCGTCTGAGATTTCTGAGCGTGAAGCGTTGGAAATGCAGAGCCAGCAGCAGGAGAAAGAACTCGCACCCTTAGTGACTGATTTTATCCAGATCGACTATCGCAAGGCCTCTGAAATTCGGGAGCGTTTAACAGAAGCGCAACTGATATCTGAAAGGGGGTTCGTTGTTGCAGATGATGAAACCAGTCTTCTGATGATCCGCGACACTGCGAAGCAGATGGAGCAAATAAGGCGTACCATTAAGCGGTTTGATGTTGAAATTGAGCAAATTATGGTACAAGCGAGGCTCGTAACAGCAGAGGTGAACAATACCAAGGAGTTGGGTATCCGGTGGGGGGCTGGTGTTGTCGGCGGCGGTGATAACCATCAGTGGAAGATAGGTGGGTCACCAAACGCACCTTCAACACCTTTTGTCGACTCGACAGATACTATTCCTGGTAATCTGATGGTAGATATGGGGGTGACACCGCAATCTTCGATAGCTATTGGGTTTATTAACAATTCATTACTGTTGTCGGCAGAGTTGTCCGCTCTTCAGACTGACAATAAGGTTGATATCCTGTCTCAGCCGAAAGTGCTGACAACGAATGGCAAAACAGCCATCATTCAGGCGGGTCAAGAGGTTCCTGTTCAGAAAACAGAGGATGGCACTGTTTCGATTGAGTACAAGGATGTTGTGCTTAAATTGGAAGTTACCCCTCAAATTATTCCTGGTGGGAAAATCTCCATGGATATTCTGATTAACAAGGACTCTTTAGGTGGCACTTTGTTTGATAACATCATCATCAACAAGCAGGAGCTGTCTACCACAGTTGTTGTTGGCGATGGCGAAACACTGGTGCTCGGAGGTATTCTTGAGACTGAATCAAGAAACAATGTTTCGAAGACCCCAGTGCTGGGTGATATTCCAGTCATTGGTAATCTATTCAAAACCCGCTCGAACAATGCTGAAAAGCGCGAACTCTTGATCTTTATTACTCCCGAGATGATCCGAGAGTCGCTCAGACGATAAGAACAGAGTTGTAAAAATTTGAACGTTTTCCTTATTGGCCCTATGGGTGCTGGCAAAAGCACCATAGGGCGTTTACTTTCTCAAGAGCTTGGGTTGGAATTTCACGATTCTGACCGTGAAATAGAGACGCGCTCCGGAACCAATATCCCGTGGATTTTCGATGTCGAAGGCGAAGAGGGCTTTCGTCAACGTGAAGAAACTGCCATTGATGAACTGACCCAGTTAGATGACATCATTCTGGCAACCGGTGGTGGTGCTGTCTTGCGTGAGGCTAACCGACGGAACCTGCAAAGCAGAGGTACAGTCGTTTACTTGCAGACATCAATTGAGCAGCAACTGGAGCGTACTGCAAAAGACCGCAATCGTCCTCTTTTGCAGACAGAAAATCCGCGAGCTGTACTGGAGCAACTGATTGAACAGCGTGACCCGCTTTACAGGGACTGCTGCGATCTATTGATTCGTACTGATCGACGTCACCCACGTGGCGTGGTAAATGATATTATTCGTTTCCTGAAGCGACAGCAGCCGCTGAAAAAAATCTGATTCACTCTGTTTCCGGAGACTGTTCTCATGCAGACATTGACGGTCGATCTTGGCGTCCGCAGTTATCCCATTTTTATCGGCCAGGGTCTGTTGCAGCAAAACCTGCTGCTACCGTATGTCAACGGCCGCCAGGTGATGGTGGTCAGCAATGAGACTGTTGCTCCGCTCTATCTTGACGCGCTGTTGCAGCAGTTTCCGGGTAAACAGGTGGATAGCGTAATTCTGCCGGATGGTGAAGCATACAAGGATCTGCAGCATGTCAATCTGATCTTTGATGCGTTGCTCGAAAAACGGCATAACCGAACAACTACGCTGGTTGCGTTGGGCGGTGGTGTTGTGGGTGATATGACCGGTTTTGCGGCGGCGAGTTACCAGCGAGGCGTGAATTTTATCCAGGTGCCTACGACATTGCTGTCGCAGGTCGACTCGTCTGTTGGTGGCAAGACAGGCGTAAATCATCCACTTGGCAAGAACATGATCGGAGCTTTTCATCAGCCTCAGGCTGTATTGGCGGCGACAGATGTACTTGGCAGTCTACCGGAGCGTGAACTGTCTGCCGGTCTGGCGGAAGTGATCAAGTACGGTTTGATTCATGATGCCAAATTTCTCGATTGGTTGGAGTCCGCCATGCCGGCGCTGCGAGCACGTGATCCTGAAGCGCTCGCGTACGCCATCTATCGCTCATGTGAAATCAAGGCTGAGATTGTAGCGCAGGATGAGCGAGAGTCAGGTATCAGGGCGCTGCTGAATCTCGGGCACACCTTCGGCCATGCCATCGAAACCGACCAAGGGTACGGTAATTGGTTACACGGTGAAGCGGTTGGGGCCGGGATGCTGATGGCCGCCAACCTTTCAGCCCGAGAGGGTTGGATAGGCGAAGCAGAGCTTGCCCGTGTCGAACGCCTTCTGATAGCGGCAGGGTTGCCTGTCGCACCACCCGAAACGATGAGCTGTGAGCGATTTATAGAGCTGATGGCGGTGGACAAAAAGGTGATTGATGGAAACTTGCGTCTTGTTCTGTTGCAGCAGCTTGGACAGGGTGTCGTAACGGCTGACTTTGCTGCGAACAAACTTGAACAAACTCTGATCTGTGGCCAGTCACTGGGGCGGATCGGATAACAGGACAGGACGTCATGAGTATCCCGACCCATTACTATGAACCGGAATCTCGCCTGCAGCAGAGGGATAAGCTGCAACACCTGGTGCGCTTCTCCGATTTTGTCATGTTGATTATTGGTGAAAACGGTGTTGGTAAATCAGCCTTGCTTGAACAGCTTGTGCCTGATGATAACAGGACTTTGGGGCGTGCCGTCAGGCTGCAGCTTGATGAAACAACTGATGTGACCAGTCTGCTGCAACAGTTGACGGGTGCTCTCGACTTTGAATCTGCAGCTGATAATCGACAGCGCCTGAAACAGATGCATGTGTTGGCGCGCCAACTGCGTGAAGATGGTTTGGCGTTGATCCTGTTGATAGATGATGCCGATTTTCTGACCAATAACGCTCTTGAGCTGCTGGTGAACTTTGCTACCTTTGAAAAAGGGGTTCCGCCGCGAGTTCTGCTGACCGGTACTACAGAGTTTGAAGAGCGTTTTCGGGGGCTCGGGTTGGCTGAACAGCTGGAAAGCCACCTGCATGTGGAAAGGCTTGAACCGTTCACCCCGGATGAGTCGGCTGATTTTGTCGAGTCCCTGTTACCTGATGACGGCACTGATCTGGGGAAGCGACAGTTTGCAGCGCTGATTGAGCGCTCGCAAGGGTACCCCGGGAGGTTGTGTGAGCAGGTAATTGAGCTGCTGCGTAGCGGCCGTTTGAAGTCTCCAGGCAGCAACAACCGGTTGCCTCTGCCGCCCAGGCATATCAGTGCGGCCATTCTGGTGCTTCTACTGGTGTTTGGTGTCGCTGTCTGGCAGTACCTTCCTGATGAGGATAGTACTCCAGTGGTGGCGGAGAGAATTACGCTTCCCCTGCCTGTAAGGCCGGAGCCTCAGCCGCGACTTGAGAATGCTCAGGAGTACCCGTCACCCGCTGCGCCAGATCGAGCATCAGAAAACACTGAATCAGTTACAGCAGTTGGCCCTGAAAGCCAAGTTGCGGCAATCGATGCAGAACAAGGTGGAACTGATGTAAGTGTTGTCTCGGATGGATCGGCTGTATCCGAGCCCCCGGCTCTGACGGAGCCCAGGCCAGAACCCAAACCGGAGCCCAAACCAGAGCCCAAACCAGAGCCAAAACCAGAGCCAAAACCAGAGCCAAAACCAGAGCCAAAACCAGAGCCAAAACCAGAGCCAAAACCCCAAGCGGTGGCCGAAACAGGTGGTGTGGCCCAGCAGTGGTTGAGAGAAGAAGAACTGCTTGGCTGGCCAGAGCAGGGCTACACCCTTCAAGTCATGGGTGCACGTGCTGAAACCAGTGTCAGAGACTTTATTCAGGCACAGGAACAGCCGCAGCGGTTCTATTATTTCCAGACGGTTTTCAAGGGTGCTCCCTGGCATGTAGTTGTATATGGTCAGTATGCTGACCGAGCGGCGGCAACCAACGCGGTGGCCAGCTTGCCGGAATCCCTGCGTAAACTCCGTCCCTGGGCGCGCTCGATTGCTGGAGTGAAAGCGGACATCCGCAAAAAATAATTCTGCAACAGGGTTGTATCCCTGCCCGGATTATGGGTGCACCAATCCGGGGCGTGTAATGCAACTATTTTTGCTGTTTTGCACCATCATGGTGCAATATTGGCAACAATTTTCTTGAGTCCGACCTCTTCCATAGGTAGAATTGCTTCCCCTTTTTGCCCACAATTTGATCAGCGGGAGAAAGGAAGTTAGATAACTTCTTGATTTAAAAGAGTTTTAGCGAGGTCGGCGTATGAATAAAGGTCTTTATCGCCACGGGGAGTTCAAGGATAACTGTGGTTTCGGCCTGATGGCCCATATGCAGGGTCAGGCCAGCCATGATCTGTTGGACAAGGCGATCCAGGCACTGGCGTGCATGACACACCGCGGAGGTATTGCTGCTGATGGCAAAACCGGCGATGGTTGTGGACTGCTGATGCAGAAACCAGATGGTTTCCTGCGAACCGTTGCTGCCGAAGAGCTGGGCGTCGAGCTGGGCGAACACTATGCAGTGGGGATGGTCTTTCTGTCTCCCGAGGCGCAGCAGGCGTCTGTAGCCCGCGAGCAACTTGGCTCAGCGCTGCAGGCCGAAGGGTTGCAAGTGTTGAGCTGGAGACAAGTCCCCACCAATGACAGCTGTCTTGGTCCTATCGCTAAAGATACCCTTCCCCAGATCGAACAAGTTTTTATTCATCCCAACGGCAAAAGCCCGCGTGAATTCGCAATCAGTCTTTTTACTGCACGTCGCAAGGCTGAAATCGCGCTTTCCGATGATCCCGATTTTTACATCTGCAGCCTGTCTGACAAGGTGCTTTCCTATAAAGGGCTGATGATGCCGGTCGACCTGCCGGTGTTCTATCAGGACTTGAACGACCCGCGCCTCGAAACGGCTATCTGTACTTACCACCAGCGTTTCTCAACCAACACCGCACCACGCTGGCCGCTGGCACAGCCGTTCCGGTTCCTGGCACACAACGGTGAAATCAATACCATTGATGGCAACCGTAACTGGGCCCGTGCGCGCCGTACCAAGTTCTCGACCGAGATGCTGCCGAACATTGAAGAGCTGCAGCCGATCGTCAATACCACAGGCTCGGACTCGTCCAGTATGGACAATATGCTGGAGTTCTTGCTGGTAGGGGGTATGGATCTGTACCGTGCCGTGCGCATGATCGTTCCGCCAGCCTGGCAGAATGTTGAAACCATGGACTCCGACCTGCGTGCCTTCTATGACTTCCACTCCATGCACATGGAGCCCTGGGACGGTCCGGCCGGTATGGTCATGACCGATGGTCGCTATGCGGTGTGCATGTTGGATCGTAACGGTCTGCGTCCGTCACGCTGGGTCATGACGCGCGATGGCTACATCTGCACGGCATCTGAAATCGGTGTGTTCGACTACAAGCCGGAAGATATTGTGGCACAGGGCCGTGTCGGGCCGGGTCAGATTCTGTCGATTGATACCCAGACCGGTGAAGTGCTGCACACCAAGGATGTGGACAACAAGCTCAAGTCTGCCCAGCCCTACAAGCAGTGGCTGAAGGACAATGCCATTCGCCTGGAACAGACCATGAGCTTCCAGGAGGAGTCGCAGTCGTTCCGCGAAATGTCGCCGGAAGAAACCAAACAGCACATGAAAATGTTCCAGGTCACCTTTGAAGAGCGTGACCAGATCCTGCGCCCACTGGGTGAAAGCGGGATGGAAGCAGTTGGCTCCATGGGCGACGACAAGCCGATGGCAGTGCTGTCCAGCCGTATTCGTTCACCCTATGACTACTTCCGTCAGCAGTTTGCTCAGGTAACCAACCCCCCGATCGACCCTCTGCGTGAAGCGATCGTGATGTCGCTGGAAACCTGTATCGGTGCCGAGCAGAACGTGTTCGAAGAAACACCTGAGCATGCGCGTCGCCTGATTTTGACGACCCCGGTGCTGTCGGCGAGCAAGTTCCAGTTCATGCGCAAATGCAAGCTGGATGGCTTCGACTCGTTTGACCTGGATCTGCAGTATGACCCTGAGATCGGGCTGGAACAGGCGCTGCGTGACCTGTGTGCCAAGGCCGAAGATGCTGCTCGCAACGGTGTGACACTGCTGGTGCTGACCGATGCCTATCTGCAGCGCGGCAAACTGCCGATCCATGCCGCCATGGCAACCGGTGCAGTGCATCACCATCTGGTCGAAAAAGGTCTGCGTTGCGAAACCAACCTGATTGTTGAGACCGGTACCGCACGCGACCCGCATCACTTTGCCGTGCTGTTCGGCTTCGGTGCAACGGCGGTATATCCGTACCTGGCCTACCGCGTGCTGAACGATCTCTGCCGCACCGGTGAGCTGCCGCTGGAGCCACTGCAGGCGCACGAGAACTACCGCAAGGGCATTAACAAGGGCCTGTTGAAGATCCTGTCCAAGATGGGTATCTCCACCATTGCTTCCTACCGTGGCGCTCAGCTGTTTGAAGCCGTTGGCTTGTCCAGTGAAGTGGTCGATCTCTGCTTCCGTGGTGTGTGCAGCCGTATCGAAGGCGCCCGCTTCACGCACTTCCAGCAGGAGCAGGCGCTGTTGGCGCAGGAGGCCTGGAGTGCACGCAAGCCGATTCAGCAGGGTGGTCTGCTCAAGTATGTGCATGGCGCTGAGTACCATGCCTACAACCCGGATGTGGTCAAAACCATTCATGAAGCGGTTACCACCGGTGACAAACATGCTTATGCGCGTTACGCCGAGCTGGTGAATCAGCGTGGTGTTGCGACCCTGCGTGACCTGTTGGGCCTGAAGAAAGGCCTGAAACCCATCCCGCTGGATCAGGTCGAGCCGATCGAAAACATTTTCCCGCGCTTTGACAGTGCAGCCATGTCTCTGGGCGCGCTGTCGCCGGAAGCGCATGAAGCGCTGGCGGTGGCAATGAACGAGCTGGGCGGTCGTTCCAACTCCGGTGAAGGTGGTGAAGACCCGGCCCGCCATGGCACCAACAAGCGCTCCAAGATCAAGCAGGTTGCATCCGGTCGTTTCGGTGTTACACCGGAATATCTGATGAGCGCTGATGTCATGCAGATCAAGGTGGCCCAGGGTGCCAAACCGGGTGAAGGTGGCCAGCTGCCGGGCGGCAAGGTGAATGCCTTGATCGCGCGCCTGCGCTACTCCGTGCCGGGCGTGACACTGATTTCACCGCCTCCGCACCATGATATCTACTCGATCGAGGACCTGGCACAACTGATCTTCGACCTGAAGCAGATCAACCCGGAAGGGCTGGTTTCCGTCAAGCTGGTCTCCCGTCCGGGTGTTGGCACCATCGCCTGCGGTGTGGCCAAGGCCTATGCGGATCTGATCACCATCTCCGGTTATGACGGCGGTACGGCGGCGTCTCCGCTGACCTCCATCCACTATGCGGGCTCCCCCTGGGAGCTGGGTCTGGCCGATGCGCATCAGGCGCTGCGTGCCAACCACCTGCGTGGCAAGATTCGCCTGCAGACAGATGGTGGCCTCAAAACCGGTCTGGATGTGATCAAGGCCGCGATTCTGGGTGCCGAAAGTTTCGGCTTCGGCACCATGCCGATGGTTGCACTGGGCTGTAAATATCTGCGTATCTGCCACCTGAACAACTGTGCCACCGGTGTTGCCACTCAGCGCAAGGATCTGCGTGATGAGCATTTCCGCGGCACCGTTGAAATGGTGAAAAACTTCTTCCGCTTTGTGGCGGAAGAGACCCGTCAGCTGATGGCTCAGATTGGCGTACGCAGCTTTGACGAACTGATCGGCCGTGTTGACCTGCTGGAAATTCTGCCGGGTGTAACCGACAAGCAGAATCATCTGGATCTGGAACCTATCATCGGCACGGCCGGTGTACCGGCAGAGTATCCGCATACCTGCCAGCAGGCGCGTAACGAGCCTTACGATCCGGGTAGCCTGAATACCCGCATGCTGGAGCTTGCGCAGGCCGCGATCGAGAGCAAGTCCGGTGGCGAATGGGAGCTTGAAATTACCAACTGTGATCGCTCCGTTGGTGCGCGCACATCTGGTTTGATTGCGCGTCATCACAGCAATCTGGGTATGGAAGACAAGCCGGTTGTATTCCGCTTCAAGGGGCACGCAGGTCAGTCCTTTGGTGTCTGGAATGCCGGTGGTCAGCATCTGCTGCTGGAAGGCGATGCCAACGACTATGTCGGCAAGGGTATGGCCGGTGGCAAGGTGGTGGTACGTCCGTTTGCTGAAGCAACGTTCAAGTCGCAGGATACCGCCATCCTCGGCAACACCTGTCTCTATGGTGCAACGGGCGGCAAGCTGTTCGCGGCGGGCCGTGCCGGTGAGCGCTTCGGGGTACGTAACTCCGGTTGCCATGCCGTCATTGAAGGTGCCGGTGATCACTGCTGTGAGTACATGACCGGGGGAATGGTGACAGTACTGGGCGAGACCGGTTACAACTTCGGTGCCGGTATGACCGGTGGCTTCGCGTATGTACTGGACCGCGATAACACCTTTGTCGACAAGTACAACCATGAACTGGTGGATATCCACCGCATTGCGACCGAGCAGATGGAGTCCTACAAGAACCACCTGCGCTCGGTGATTGAGGAGTTCACGGCCGAAACCGGCAGTGCCTGGGGTCAGGAGATTCTGGATAACTTCTATGACTATTGCGGCAAGTTCTGGCTGATCAAGCCCAAGGCTGCAAGTCTGAATGATCTCCTGAACACAGTGCGTGTGCGTCCCGAGTAAGCACAGAGAAAGACTAACTGCGGTACCTGCCCCTGCGGCGGGTATCGGACGAGGTGGTAAAATGACTGACCGTCTGAAGAACGATTTTCAGTTTATTGACGTTGGCCGTCAGGGGCCGGAAAAAGTGCCGGCCAATATTCGCAAACAGCAGTTTGCAGAAATTTATGAACCGTTCCAGCCCAAGGATGCATCCTCCCAGGCACACCGCTGCCTGGAATGTGGCAACCCCTACTGTGAATGGAAGTGCCCGGTGCACAACTTTATCCCCAACTGGCTCAAGCTGGTGACCGAGGGGAATATCATGGAAGCGGTGGAGCTGAGTCATCAGACCAACTCGCTGCCAGAAGTCTGTGGCCGTGTATGTCCGCAGGACCGCCTGTGTGAAGGAGCCTGTACGCTGAATGACGGCTTTGGCGCCGTCACCATCGGCTCGGTTGAGAAATACATCACCGATACCGCGTTCGCCATGGGCTGGAAGCCTGATATGTCCAATGTCGAATGGACCGACAAGAAGGTGGCCGTGATCGGTGCCGGTCCTGCCGGTATCGGCTGTGCCGACGTTCTGGTGCGTAACGGCGTCAAGCCCGTGGTGTTCGATCGCTACCCTGAGATCGGCGGCCTGTTGACCTTCGGCATCCCGGAGTTCAAGCTGGAAAAAAGTGTCATGAGCCGTCGCCGCCAGATCTTTGAAGAGATGGGAGTTGAGTTCCGTCTCAACACCGAGGTCGGCACTGACGTGACCATGCAGCAGCTGCTGGATGAATATGATGCCGTGTTCATGGGTATGGGTACCTACACCTACATGAAAGGCGGTTTCCCCGGTGAAGATCTGGACGGTGTGCATGACGCACTGCCGTTCCTGATCTCCAATGTGAATCATTGCCTGGGATTCGAGAAGGATCCGTCCGAATACATCAGTGTCAAAGGCCAGAAAGTGGTCGTTCTGGGCGGTGGTGACACCGCGATGGACTGCAACCGTACCTCGATCCGTCAGGGTGCCGAGTCGGTTGTCTGTGCCTATCGTCGTGATGAAGAAAACATGCCCGGCTCCAAGCGTGAAGTCGAGAATGCGCGTGAAGAGGGCGTTCAATTCATGTTCAACCGTCAGCCGGTTGAAGTGGTTGGTGAAAACGGCAAGGTAACCGGCGTGAAGCTGGTGACCACTCGCATGGGTGAGCCGGATGAAAACGGCCGTCGTCGTGCGGAGGTGGTGCCGGGTTCTGAAGAGGTTCTGCCGGCTGATACCGTGCTGGTTGCTTTCGGTTTCCGCCCAAGCCCGGCGCCCTGGTTTGCCGATTTCGGTATCGAGCTGCACGAGGATGGTCGTATCAAGACCCAGGCCCAGCCGAACGCTGCAGGGCAGTTCGCATTCCAGACCAGTAATGCCAAGGTCTTTGCCGGTGGCGATATGGTCCGTGGCTCTGATCTGGTCGTCACAGCAATTGATGAAGGCCGCAAGGCCGCTGAGGGCATCCTGGACTTCCTCGAAGTCTGATTGCCTGGCTTGCCACTCGTTGTCGGGTGGTTAGTGTATAAAAAACCGGGTGCTGTGATGGCATCCGGTTTTTTGCTAACTGAATAAGCTGTGAGTCATGGCAGCAGCTTGGGGTTTTTATGTACGCTGGACTCACTTAATGGCTATCTGTAAACTTGACAAGTTGAACAGTGTAGTCATTGAAGCAGAGAGAGCAGACATTGAATACGCCAAAAGCAATCCAGCGCAACGCTGCACGGGCGGAAGTCCTGTCGCTGGAGCGACACAAACATCTGAAGTTCCTGCCGACCCAAAACTATAGCTTTGCGGCTGGTTTGTTGTATCTGCCAATACATGCTGACGAGGCTTCTCAAGTCGCACAAGACTACCCCATACTGTTTTCGTGTTCAGATGACGGCATTCCCTCTCTGTGTATGTTGATGAGAAGCCATCAGAAAAGCGCTTTGGACACATCAGGTCGATGGCAGGGAGTGTTGCCTGATGTGATACGACTTTACCCGTTTGGCTGGACGAACGACGGCAAAAACAATCGTTTGACACTATACCCTGATGCACCTCATTTTGCGGCTGACGGTGAAAAGCTGATCACCTCACGGGGTAAGCCGACACAAAGGCTGAATCAAATAATACAGGCAATAAAGCCTGTTCAGAATTCTTTTGCCGCAACGGCAAAACTGATGCAAGAGCTTAAAGAGCTTGAGGTTATCAAACCGCTTAAACTCAACTTTGCCGGAGGTGGGCAGACGCGGAGTGTCACTTTGTGGACGGCTGCTCATGCACCGAACAGCAGCAAGACAATATCCGCTGACTTGAAAGCCTTGCTTGAGATACACAAGCGCTCAGTTATTAAGCATCTCCAGCCGGCCCAAACAAAAGTTGAGCCAAAAGCGCAGCCTCAGGTACAACCCGATTCGGCAGTTGTCGAAACGGTGAAACCCTCAACGGTAACGGTCGATGACCTGATCAGCCGAGTGTGTGACCAGTATGACATCAGCGAAGATGATCTGCGCAGTCGCAAAAGAAGTGAACCCATTCGGCAAGCAAGAGCTACACTTTCGCAGCAGGCTGAAAAACATGATTGCCTTGAGCCGCTTGCTGACAGCTTAAACCGCACTGTCGCCACGATAAAAAAGTGGTGCTGACTTAACAAACATTGAAGTTCATATCACTACGCTTACAGTAGCAGGCTTCAGGTGCAACGGATTTGCCATGTTTGCGGGCATTAACCTCTTGCAGTGAATTCATCAATTTCAGGACTTAACATGTTCACACCGGTTATCATGGCAGGCGGCAGCGGAAGCCGGCTCTGGCCCCTGTCACGTCAGAATACGCCAAAACAGTTTCTGGATTTGGATGGCAGTGGTCATACACTTCTGCAAAAAACACTCTTACGGTTAGGGCCGGTACAACATGACACGCCCTTGATCGTCAGTAACGAGTCGCATCGTTTTCAGGTGGCCGAACAGCTTCGCCACGAAAGCCTCTTTAGCCGAATTATTCTTGAACCTGCATCGCGCAATACAGCCCCGGCTGTAGCACTGGCCGCGTTATCGTTGGTCGAGCAGGGTGACCCTGTGTTGTTGGTTCTGTCGGCTGACCACCATTTCGAACGCCCCGAAGAGCTACTTGCTGCGCTGGAAACCGGCTGTGTACTGGCGGCTGAAGGTCACCTGGTTACCTTTGGTATCTCACCTCAAAGTCCCGAAACAGGGTACGGCTACATATGCAAAGGCGAATCTTTGTGTGATGCTGTGTGGCATATTTCCAGCTTTGCAGAAAAACCGGATTTGGTTACCGCAACACACTACCTGAGCAGCGGTAAACATTTATGGAACAGCGGAATGTTCATGTTCAAGGCCTCAGTGTATCTGGACGAGCTTCAGAAATATGAGCCTGAAATGCTTGATCAGTGCCGAAAATCAATGGCAAAAGCCCAGGTTGATCCAGATTTTATTCGCCCCAATGCTGAGCATTTTATTGCCTGCCCCGAAAACTCCATTGACTATGCCGTTATGGAACGAACAGACAATGCATATGTAGTGGAGTTGGATGCAGGCTGGAATGATATCGGCAGTTGGAGCGCCCTGAGTGATATCAGCCCAAAAGATGACCATGGGAATAGCGCGGTAGGTGACGTGTGCCTGCTGGATACTGAGGATAGTCTGGTACATGCACACCACCGGTACGTGGCAGCACTGGGTTTGAAAGACTGCATCGTGGTTGAAACAAAAGATGCAGTACTCGTAGCGGCCAAAACCCACACCCAGCAGGTGAAAGACGTCGTTTTACGGCTTAAAAACGAAAATCGGCGTGAATATTCAGACCATACTCATATTCTGCGCCCCTGGGGAGAGTTCGACACCATCGATACCGGCCATCGGTATCAGGTAAAAAGGATAACAGTACAGCCTGGCGAGCAGTTGTCATTACAAATGCACTACCATCGAGCTGAACACTGGATCGTTGTGTCGGGAACGGCTCACGTCGTGTGTGGTGATAAAGAGCAGATACTGACTGAAAATCAATCTACCTATATTCCTGTAGGAGTAAAGCACCGGCTTGAAAACCCCGGGAAAATTCCCCTTGAAGTGATTGAAGTGCAGTCTGGCCATTATCTTGGTGAAGATGATATCGTAAGATTTACGGATATTTATGGGCGCTGTACTCCTGCCAGAGGGGCAGAATGAAAATTCTGGTTAATCTCAGCGTTCTTGCGCATGATATGAGTGGAATCGGGCGGTTTACTATGGGGCTTTTACGTGAGCTCATAGTAATGCCGGATGTGGAAGAATTATATGGTTTTTATTCAGGTAAGCTGCTGACAACCGATGAGGTTAAAACCTTTCTTGACTCTTTTCATGATGAATCGAGAAAAATGGCCTCTGCTGCGCCCTGGATTAAAAAAGTCGCTTCCGAAGTGCCTGGTAGTCGTAAGTTATTATACTTATACAGATCACTCCGAGCGCAGTCGATCGGAAAAAAATTAGAGGGGTTTATTTATTGGGAGCCAGGTTTTATTGCTCACCCCCTTAATATGCCAACCTATATCACTGTCCATGACCTTTCGCATATAGACTACCCTGAGTTTCACCCTGAGGGTCGAGTGAAAAACCTGAGTGCGCTATTGCCTAAAAGTATACAGTCATGTTCAGGAGTCATCACAGTATCGGATTTTTCCCGAAACAGAATAATCAAAGAATTTGGTGAGAATAAGCCCATTAGTGTGGTGTACCCTGGGGTTGATAACTCTTTTTTTGATATCACCGGTGGGCAAATGCTCACAGTTAGGGCCGCCTTGAAACTGCCAAGACGTTATATTTTAGCGGTTTCAACCTTTGAGCCCAGGAAAAACCTGGCTAAGCTACTCGATGCGTTTTTCAAGCTTCCGCCTTATTTAAGAGAACAATACCCGTTGGTGCTTGCTGGCTGTAACGGCTGGAAAACAGGGCCTCTTGAAGATCGAATTAGTGAACTGGAAAAAACAGGGCATGTCATCAGGCTGGGTTTTGTTCCACAGTCATATCTACCTGCATTATATGCTGCTGCAACAATCAACCTGTATGTATCTTTATATGAAGGCTTTGGTATGCCAATTGCTGAGGCAATGGCAGCCGGGACACCAGTCATTACGTCCAATAGAACATCCATGCCTGAAGTGGCTGGAAATGCGGCTATGCTTGTTGAGCCTGACTCGGCGAATGATATTGCGCGTGCAATCGAATCGCTTCTTGCAGACAAAGTACTTTATCAAAAGCTTGGTGAACGTGGGCGTGAGCGCTCCAGAAAGTATTCCTGGCAGGCCAGTGCGGCGGCGCTTGTTGAGTCCTTTCGGAAATAAAAATGCAACATTCAAATGGATTGGGTGTCATTCAAGTGCCTTATTTTATTAAACAAATATGGAGCCACCGGGGCTTTATTTTTGGCAGTGTGAAAAGAGAATTCCAGACCAAGTATCTGAATTCACTTTTGGGTGTGCTGTGGTCGATTCTTCAGCCATTAGCCATGATTTTGGTGTATACCCTTATTTTTTCACGCATAATGCAGGCAAAACTGCCTGGAGCGGATGAGGTTTTTGGTTATAGCATTTATTTGTGTGCAGGCATACTGACTTGGGGGCTGTTTACTGAAATAGTCAGTCGCTGTCAGAATACGTTTATTGAAAATGCAAGCTTGATAAAAAAACTGAATTTTCCCAGGATATGTCTTCCTGTCATTGTCTTGCTAAGCGCGTGTTTAAATTTCTTTATTATATTTTCTCTTTTTTCGCTGTTTCTGATCGTGAGTGGGAATTTTCCTGGGTGGTCGTATGTCTTGTTTTTCCCCGTTTTGGCCATCCTGACTGGCTTTGCAGTTGGTTTGGGTATCACGCTAGGTGTTCTGAATGTATTTTTTCGAGATGTGGGGCAGCTGTTTAATATAGTGCTGCAGTTTTGGTTTTGGCTAACTCCTATTGTGTATCCGGTGTCTATTCTCCCTGAGTCCCTTAGGCCGTATTTGTACCTGAATCCGCTGGCGGGGCTTATGGATGCCTTCCAGACTATTCTGGTGAATGGAGAGGTTCCCTCTCTTTATGGGTTGATATTACCTGCAGTAATGGCATTGCTGCTGTGTGTAGTCGGGTTGTCACTCTATAAAAAACATAGTGGTGATATGGTGGACGAACTCTAATGGGAAGAATTCGTGTTATAGGGCTTGGTAAAGCCTATAAAAAATATGCTGGTCGCTGGTCTCGGCTTGCAGAGTGGGTCGTACCGGGCTCTGGCCCAAGGCATGAACTGCTGTGGGTTCTACGCAATATCGAGTTTGAAGTGCAGCCCGGTGAAGCGGTAGGGATTATCGGCATTAATGGTGCCGGCAAGAGCACCCTGCTCAAATTGATCACGGGCACGTCACGTCCAACAGAAGGCAGCGTTGAACTGTCGGGTCATGTTGCGGCGCTGTTGGAGTTGGGTATGGGGTTTCACCCTGACTTTACGGGGCGTCAGAATGTGTTCATGGCTGGCCAGTTGCTCGGTTTCTCTCACAACGAGATCAGCCAAATGATGCCTGAAGTCGAGCAGTTTGCCGAAATTGGCCATTACATTGATCAACCTGTGCGCGTGTACTCCAGCGGCATGCAGATGCGCCTTGCCTTCAGCATCGCAACCGCAAAACGTCCTGATATTCTGATTGTTGATGAGGCTTTGTCCGTTGGCGATGCTTATTTTCAGCACAAAAGTTTTGACAGAATCAAGGCATTTCGGCGTGAGGGCACGACACTCTTGATCGTATCCCACGATAAGCAAGCCATTCAAAGCATCTGTGACCGTGCAATCATGCTTAACGGTGGCAGGCTTGAATATCAGGGCGCGCCCGAGGCTGTAATGGACTACTACAACGCCATGTTGGCAGAAAAAGCCAACAGCAAGGTCGAACAGATACAAATGGATGATGGCAGTACCCAGACTACTTCGGGTACTGGCGAAGCGAAAGTAGTTGAAATTACGCTGCTTAACCAACAGGGTGAAGCCGTAGAGGCTATTAACGTGGGCGAAACTGTCACATTGAAGGTAGTTGCCCATATTTACAAAGACATACCGCGCCTGGTGCTGGGGTATGGTATCAAAGACCGTTTGGGGCAGGTGATGTATGGCACCAATACGCAGCTGACTGATCAAGTTCAGTACGATCTTGTGGCAGGCCAGCAAGTGCAGTTTGAATGCTGCTTTCAAGCCAATCTTGGCCCCGGCAGTTATTCAGTGCAAACAGCTCTTGTCAGCACCGATACACATCTGGTTGATAACTATGAATGGCGAGATCTCGCCCTCGTATTCAACATAATCAACATCAACAAGCACCATTTTGCCGGATGTAACTGGATGCAGCCTCAAATAGGGATCACAACACGATGAGTATTGTCTCTTACGCACAAAACTTTGAAGATGTCATGCTCTGGCGTGCCCTTTCCGCTGTTGAACATGGGTTTTATATCGATATCGGTGCACAAGACCCTGAAATTGACTCGGTAAGTCTGGCTTTTTATGACAAAGGCTGGCGTGGACTGCACATAGAACCTTCTGCACGTTACTCCAATGTACTCAAACAGGCGCGCCCTGATGAGACGGTGTTGCAGGTTGCCGTTGCGGCAGAAGCAGGCGAGCTGGCGTTTTATGAGTTTCAAAATACCGGTCTTTCAACAGGCCGGGCGCTTATTGCCGATTCCCACGTTGACCATGGGCATGACTGTATCCAGACCGTAGTTGAAACGATAACGCTGGATGGCGTATTCGATACGGTAGGGTCACGTGAAGTGCATTGGCTCAAGATCGATGTAGAAGGGATGGAAGGAGAGGTGCTGTCAGGCTGGCGTGACTCAAGCCTGCGTCCATGGATTATTGTAATCGAAAGCACCTTGCCAGGGTCGCAAGAGGACACCTACCGGGTTTGGGAGCCTGTTTTAATCTCAAAAGGATACGTTCACGTTTACAGTGACGGCATTAACCGCTTTTATGTTTCAAGCGAGCACCCTGAATTGTGTGACGCGTTTAAGTACCCGCCGAATGTATTTGATGAATTTGCCTTGAGTGGTAAGGCCTCTCATTCATTTTGTCGTATTCCGAACCATCAAACCTATCTTGCCAATGTAAAGGCGGCTAAATCGGCTGAAGACGCATACCTCTCCAATGCTGAACGCCATCGTTTGTGGGATGAAAAAGAGCGTGTACAAGCTCAGTTGAAGCTGCGCGAAGCCCGGCTGTCGGATATGCAGGACGAGCATGAAGCGTTGACTGCAGCGTTGCATGCATCCAGAGCAAACGAAGCCGAGCTCCACAGCCAGCTTGCTCAATTGCTCGCCAGCCGGTCGTGGCGTATTACCGCACCGTTTCGCAAGCTGACTGATGTTGTAAAGCATGCCCGCTCAAAGGCCACTGGGTCAAAGCAATCTTGGGTCAGGCTGACTCTGCGCAGGTTGGACCTGCTGTTGCCTAGACTGGCGCGCTTCCTGTCACGGTATCCGAAGCTGCGCAGGGGGGTTCTCCGTATCCTTGGAAAAATGCCATGGCTGCATGAAAGGCTTGCTAACCGATTAGGGCGTTACGTGCATAAACAACCAAAATTCCAATCGTCTCTTTCGGCGGCTGAAAGCGCATTAACGCCACGGGCCCGCATGATCAACCGGCGGTTGTCCTGCGGATACACGGGGGCAGCTGAATGAGAATTGTCATAGACCTGCAGGGTGCTCAGGGGCAGAGCCGAAACAGGGGGATCGGTCGCTATACGCTGTCGCTGGTCCGGGGATTAATACGTGCGAACAAGCAGCATCAGTTGCTCTTGGCAATTAATGGTGCATTCCCCGATAGTGCGCAGGAACTGCGACAAGAGTTCTCCCGTTATTTACCAACTAACGATATCCACACCTGGTTTGCCCCTGGGCCTGTGAGCTTCATCAACCAACAACATGATGCCTGCCGAGAGGTATCCACCCATCTATATGAAGCGTTTATCAGCAGCTTAAAACCCGACTGTCTGCTTGTAACCAGCTTGTTTGAAGGTTTGGGAGATGATGCGCTCACCAGTATCTCAAGCCGTGATAAGCCATATTCCGTTGCGGTTGTTCTGTATGACCTGATACCGATGTTGCATCGCTCCCCCTATCTGGATAACCCAGTGCATGCACGCTGGTATGACGAAAAAACAGTCCAGCTGCGCCGTGCAGATCGGCTGCTGGCCATCTCTGAATCATCACGTCAGGAGGCGATTGAACACCTGGCGTTCACTGATGATAAAGTCATCAACATATCTTCGGCGATTGATGATTTTTTTAAACCGGTAAGCGTTGCACAAGAGCGAGAGAGCCGCTTGCGTGCGCATTATAATTTGAATAGGCCCTTTATCCTCTATACAGGAGGAATTGATCACCGCAAGAACATTGAAGGGCTGATCAAGGCGTTTTCGTTGTTACCGGTCGCTTTGCGTGACCGCTATCAGTTGGCTGTTGTGTGCTCGGTAACAGAGCAGGATCGGAACCGGCTGTTACATGAAGCAGAGCGTGCAGGCTTGCCCGAGCAGGCTTTTGTCATGACAGGGTACGTGCCTGAACAAGATCTGCTTGAATTATACAACCTGTGTGAGCTGTTTGTGTTTCCTTCTCTGCACGAAGGTTTTGGCCTGCCTTGCCTTGAAGCCATGGCATGTGGTGCGGCAGTCATTGCTTCAGACAGAACCAGCCTTCCAGAAGTGGTTGGGAATCACAATGCCTTGTTCGACCCGACCAATCCACGTGAAATCAGCCGCGCAATTGAACGCTACCTGACCGATGATGGCCGGCTTGATGGGCTGAAAAAGTACGGCTTACAGCAGGCGCGCAAGTTTTCATGGGCGATAACCGCCCAGCGGGCATTGTCAGCACTGGAGCAAATGGAACCACCAAAGCGTATCAAGCGGTCTGACAAGCCAAGGTTGGCATTTGTATCACCCCTGCCGCCTCAGCGCAGTGGTATCAGTGACTATTCAGCCATGTTACTGCCCGAGCTGGCGCAATACTACACGATTGACCTTATTAACGACGAGCCTGAACAGACCGTCACGTTTGCAGGCAACGATTTTACAATGCGTCCGGTGGAATGGTTGATTCAGCATGCACATGAATATGACCGTGTTCTGTATCAGTTTGGAAACTCAGCATTTCATAGTCATATGTTTGAGTTGCTGGATACAGTGCCGGGTGTTGTTGTGTTACATGACTTTTACCTCTCGGGGGTCATCGCCCATCGCGAGTATGCCGAACAGCTCAATCACTCATGGGCAACAGCCCTCCACCTCAGTCATGGTTATGAGGCGTTGGCCGAGCGCGTTCATGCGAAAAATCCGGCAGATGTTATCTGGAAATACCCCTGCAACCTTACAGTTTTACAGCAGGCATTAAATGTCATCGTACATGCCCCGTGTTCAATCAGAATGGCACAGCAGTGGTACGGCCATGCCGCAGCGTACCCGTGGCGAACAATACCACTGGTACGAATACCGGCCGAAACAGGCCCTGAAGCCAAACGCAAAGCCCGCGAGGCGCTGGGTATTCCGCCAGATGCGTTCGTGATATGCAGCTTTGGCTTTATAGGGCGCAGCAAACTCAATCACCGGCTGCTTGATGCCTGGCTGAACAGCGTTCTTGCCAGCCGTGCAAATGCCTATCTTGTTTTTGTCGGGGAAAACGAGCCAGGCGAGTATGGCGCAACCTTGGCGAAAAAAATTGACGGCAGCTCAGCCTGCGGTCGTATCAACATCACCGGCTGGACCGACGCCGATGACTATCGGCGTTATCTGGATGCAGCCGATGTAGGTGTGCAGCTGAGAACGCTGTCCAGAGGCGAAACCTCAGCAGCGGTACTGGACTGTATGAACCATGGCCTGGCAACCATAGTCAATGCCAACGGCAGTATGGCTGATTTGGATGCCAATGCTGTTGTCATGTTGCCAGACGTGTTTGAAAATGAGCAGCTCACGCACGCGCTTGAGCGCCTGGCCGATGATGAGCAATACAGGCATCACATGGGCAAAACCGCATCAGCGCAGATACACAGCAGGCACGCACCACAACAGTGCGCCGATCTCTACCGTGAAGCGATTGAAGACGCCTACGCCAGCGCCCACGGTAACGTGGGGTACCTGGCCGATGTGCTTGCGGGTACTGAGCATGTGATACATGCCAGTGAAGATGAGCGCTGTACCATAGCGGCCTGTATCGATGCCTCGATAAAAGAGCCTATACGGCCACCGGCATTGCTCCTGGACATTACTGCACTGGTTCAGAAATCAGACACTTCGCAAACGAACTTGACGGCACACCTGGCTGAGCGCTGGCTGCATAACCCGCCCGGACCTTACCGTTTTGAGCCGGTATACATGACGGAGTCGGGCGAAATTAAATATGCGGCAGCCTTTGCGCTGCGTCTATTGAGTTGCCCTGACGACATACTCCGTGACGAGCCTGTAAGCCTGCGCAGTGGCGATATTTGGTTGGGGCTTGAGTTGCCGGATGCACACCATGAGCGCATGGCACCGCACTACCAGTCATGTTCAGCAATGGGGGTGCATGTTGCGACCGCATCGACGGCTGAACTGCCCGATGATGCAACCACAAAGGTAGAAGCGCTTGAACAGCTACTGCGTAGTGATACATCGGATGCGCTTCAAATATTGGTTGATGTATCAGAGCTTGCGCTCAGAGATGCTGGCACCGGCATACAGCGAGTGGTGCGCAATATTCTGCAACAATGGGAACAGTCGCCGCCCTCTGGTTGGTGTGTCCGATCCGTAGTGGCAGACACCGCAATAGAAGGCTACAAACGATTTGATACCGGAATGCAGCTGCGTCAGTTGGGGTTTCCAACCGGCCTGTTGCCTGAAAAGCCTCTCGTGACACGTCCCGGGGATATTTTTCTGGGCCTCGACCTGCAGCCCGCTGTTGTTGAGCGGCAGCAGTCAGTCTATCGCCACTGGCGTGAACAGGGTGTCTGGACGGCATTTGTAGTCTACGACCTGCTGTGCCTGAATTATCCACAGTACTTTTTGCCGGGGGCGGAAGAGAGCTTCACCGCCTGGCTGGATGTGGTGGCTGAAGCCGATCAACTGATCGCTATTTCCCGCACGGTCGCCAGCCAGCTCGAAAGCCGCCTCGCACGCCAGTCACATTGCCCGGTCATCAGTTGGTTCCACCTGGGCGCAGACCTTGACCCCGATACAAAGCGGTCCGCAGCACCTGCCACCCACACCCAGCCCGCTGCCGCCCTGGAATTTTTAATGGTTGGCACACTTGAGCCCCGCAAGGGGCACGACCAGGTACTGGCTGCGTTTGAGCGGCTCTGGCAGAATGGCGCCGACGTAAGCCTGGTCCTGGCGGGTAAACAAGGCTGGATGGTGGACGAGCTGGCACAGCGCATAACCGACCACCCCGAGTTGGGTCGCAGGCTTTTTTGGCATCAATCGCCAAGCGACATGCAACTGCGTCGGCTGTACCAGAATGCGCACTGTTTGATCGCCGCGTCTTTTGATGAAGGCTTCGGCTTGCCCCTTATTGAGGCATCACGTGAAGGGTTGCACGTTATGGCGCGCAATATCCCTGTATTCAAGGAAGTCGCCGCCGAAAACGCCACCTTGTTTGATGCCAACAGCCCGGCTGAACTGGCCTCTGCCATCGAACACTGGCTGACAGCATATAATCAGGGCAGCTTGCCCCCGCCGGGTGAAATACCGTGGCAAACCTGGGAACAAAGTGCGCGTCAGCTTATGGACCGCTTGCGTTTGAATGGCATGGTTGCCTCAAAAAACCGTCAATTGCATTAACTTCAGGATTACAGCATGAAAGCGATTATTACCGGCATCACTGGACAAGACGGGGCCTATCTGGCCCAGTTACTGCTTGAAAAGGGATACACGGTGTATGGCACATACCGCCGGACCAGCTCAGTCAACTTCTGGCGTATACAGGAACTTGGAATAGCCGAACATCCTGAATTGCACCTGGTCGAATACGACCTGACCGATCTGTCATCCAGCATCCGTCTACTGCAAACGACAGAAGCTCGCGAAGTGTACAATCTGGCTGCGCAGAGTTTTGTCGGCGTATCCTTTGACCAGCCGCTGACAACAGCCGAAATTACCGGGCTTGGGCCTGTTAATCTGCTTGAAGCCATCAGGATCGTTGACCCAACCATCCGTTTTTATCAGGCTTCAACATCAGAAATGTTCGGTAAGGTGCAAACCATTCCTCAAACGGAAGCAACCCCCTTTTACCCCCGTAGCCCCTATGGTGCTGCAAAACTGTACGCGCACTGGATGTCAATCAACTACCGTGAATCCTACGACATCTTTGCAACCAGTGGCATTTTGTTTAACCACGAATCCCCCTTGCGCGGGCGCGAGTTTGTAACCCGTAAAATTACCGACAGCCTGGCCAAAATCCATCTGGGCCAGCTGGACCGGCTTGAGCTGGGTAATCTGGACGCCAAGCGCGACTGGGGATATGCCCGCGATTATGTCGACGGTATGTGGCGCATGCTTCAGGCTGAAACGCCCGATACCTTCGTGCTGGCCACCAATCGCACAGAAACGGTGCGTGACTTCGTATCGCTGGCAGCAAGTGCCCTGAATATTGACCTGGAATGGACCGGCACAGGCATTGATGAAAAGGGTATAGACAAAAACAGCGGCAAAACACTGGTCAGCATCAATGAGCGCTTTTACCGGCCAGCCGAAGTCGATCTGTTGATAGGTGATCCAGCCAAAGCAAAAGAGGTGTTGGGTTGGGAACCATCGACTACACTTGAAACACTGTGTCGAATGATGGTTGAGGCCGACCTGCGCCGCAACCAGCACAACGCATCATTCTAGAGGTTCACATGCGTGTACTTGTAACCGGTAGCCAAGGATTCACCGGGCATTACGTGACCCGCCAACTGCTGCAGGCAGGTCACGATGTGGTCGGTACAGCCACCCACCTGAATGACACTCGCACAGTTGACCTGTTTGAAACCAAAGCCATGGACCTGACCAACCCCGATCAGGTCAAACGAGTCGTTGAAAGCGTCAGGCCAGACGCGGTTATACACCTGGCCGCCGTATCATACGTCGGCCATGGCGCCCCGGCAGAGTTCTATACGACTAATGTACTAGGCACGCGTAATCTGCTGGAATCTTTGGCGGGTGCAGACCTTCCACTGCAAAATGTCATCCTGGCCAGCAGTGCCAATGTGTATGGCAACAGCCGTCAGGGCGTGTTGACAGAAGACACGCCACCGGCCCCGGCCAATGACTACGCCGTCAGCAAACTGGCGATGGAATACATGGCCTTGCTGTGGGCAGACCGTTTGCCACTGATCATCACCCGGCCCTTCAACTATACCGGCGTGGGCCAGAGCACACGCTTTCTTATTGCCAAAATCGTCGATCACTTTTGCCGCCGCGAGGTCAGTATCAAATTGGGTAACCTGGATATATCCCGGGATTTCAGTGACGTACGGGATGTGGCCTGCATGTATGAAGCCCTGTTAACGGCCGGTGTCGATATGCAGGGGTGCGTTGTAAACCTGTGCAGCGGTATCAGCTGGAGTATGCAAGACATCTTATCTGCCTGTTCAGACATAACCGGCCATACACTCAGCGTCGAGACCGACCCGTCACTGGTACGACAAAATGAAGTTAAAAACCTGCAAGGCAGTAACGAGGCAATCATGCGCGTGCTGGACAAACCGATGACACCGTTTAATGAAACACTCAACTGGATGCTACAAAAACAATGATGGGGGAGTTGAATGAAATAAAAGTTTCGTAGCCTTAAACCCCGGCCAAGGTCAAGAAAAAAAACCTTGCGCACCCTTGCTGCTGTGCTAAATTCCCGTGGTATGGCATTCTAGGCTGGCGAAACTACAAATTGAAACACTTAACGTGGTAGAGTATTTAGGCCAATGCGGTAGGTTGTGGAAGGACCACCTTCGCTGTCTGCTGCTGATGTCCATGTTGTTTTGACGTGTGAACACAATGAGGAAAGAAGAATGGAATTGACAGCAAATCAAAAGCTGGTACATCAGATGTACATAGCTTACTACCAGAGACCTGCAGACCCAGAAGGTCTGAAGTACTGGGTAGATCAGCTGGAGACATATCAGGATTGGACCGTCATCTCTGCCGCCTTCGGAGCCCCGGAGAACGCAGAGAACCAGGCGCTCTACGGTTCCAAATCACGCGAAGAAGTAATTGCTGAGATCTACCAGTCAGCTTTTGACCGTGCTGCAGTTGCCGAAGAGATCAGCTTTTGGGCCAATAGCGAATTCAGCCTGACCAACCTGGCATTTGCGATCATCAACGGTGCGCAGAATGACGACTTGGCAACCGTGAATGCCAAGGTGGCCTTCTCTCATGAGCTGGTTGCACAGGTTGACCCCGTTGGCAATGGTGACCCGGCTGACTACGAAGTGCCTTTCACAGCACTGGACGGCATTGACCTGCTGAAAGATGTCAACAAAGACACCGACGTTACGCCTGAGTATGTCGAGCAAGCTGTTGCCAGCCAGATCAACCCGAACAGCGTATTCACGCTGACTGAAATTCGCACGATTGAAGTGCTGGATGACACCATCCCGACGCAGACGCTGACCTACTGGGGCAACCCGGAAACAGGTGAAGGCGTACCGGCCGGTCAGGTGTGGGACACAGTCAATGCCTACCTGTTCACAGCCGCCGATATGGCCGATGACGTATTCGGCGTTATCAACGACAGCCTGGGCCAGATTGCTGAGATTACGATCGAAGGAGCCGCGGACTCACTCCAGGGCGGCCAGGGCGATCAGTTCAACAATACCGGCGACGGCTCTGTAACGGTTGGCGATAATGACGCTGACACGGGCTTCGACACCGGCAAGGATGGCGACTACACCGGTAACTACCAGATCCGCGTTACACTGCTGGACGGTACGGTTGCAGAAACAGTTGTCTCCCTGACTCAGGAACAGTTCGAGTACCTGAACGGTCTGCTGTTTGATGCCGATGGCAACTCTCGCCTGTTCGAAAAAGAAGTCGCTTATCAGGTTCAGGCAAGAGATGCCGATGGCAACCTGATGGATGACGCCGATGGTAACCCGATTCTGATCGATGCCGTTGTTGAAGGCGATACCATCGTTACCAACCACCCGATCATCCTGACCCCGACTCAGAACAACGGCGGTACCGAAGAGATCGGTAAAACCTCTGCTGCGGATGACTTCATCGTTGCAGGCCGTCTGGACCTGCTGCACGGTGCCTACATCGACGGTGGCGAAGGCAACAACACTCTGGAAATCGACGCCAAAGGCTACTACGCTCAGCCGAAAGAGCTGTTGAACATCCAGACGATCAACATCGAAAACCTGCCAAACGTCTACACCAATGACAGCGGCGACAGCACTTACCCGGATCTGTCCGGTGACGGCTCCAACGACTCTACCATCGACCTGTCCCGTGCCGTTGACCTCGAAAAGCTGACCATCACCGAATCCGATTTTGACGGTGTTGATGAAGCGACTCTGGGTACGCTAACAATTGCCGGTGTACGCAACGGCGCGCTGACCCGCTTCGAAGGCGAGTTCAGCCAGGACGTGACCGTTCACTACGGCGAAGGCTTGACCGGTGAGCTGAACATCGAGCTGGCAATCGGTGATGTTAATGCCGATATCAACCTGCTGCACAACGCCTCGACCCTGAATATCGATTCTCAGGGTACCGAGAACCACATGCATCAGTTCTTCGCAGGCGGCACCCTGAGCCACCTGAACATCAGCGGCGAAGCGATCTTCTCTGTTGAAGAGAACATGGCAGCTGGTTTCAATGACGATCGTCCGGCTGTGATCGATGCCTCTGCCAACACCGGCGGTGTGGATCTGACCATTGATGGCCACGATGATGAAGTGATCTTCACCGGTACCGCTGAAGCGGATGACCAGTTCCAGGCCAACAACAACGGCAAGGCTGTCACCATCAACGGCGGCAATGGCGACAACGAACTCACCGCCGAAAACGGTGAAGTTGTTACCATCACTGCGGGCGACGGTGCCAACACCATCCGTGTTGATGGCAGCGACACTGTCTCTGTGACAGCGGGTAATGGCGGCAATACGGTTAGCGCTGCAAACGTTGATGATGTGACCATCACAACCGGTGAAGGCGCTGATGTTATTACGGCCAGCGCTGGTGAAATCACCATCAACTCTCAGGGTGGTGATGATGTTGTTACGGTTGCGGGTCGTGAAGGTAGTGAAGCATCAGGGGTAACGGCTTCTCCGAACCTGGTGTTGGTGTTGGACGATTCAGGCTCAATGAGCAATGGTCAGACGCCCGCACCTATCGACGCACAGGCTGCGGCTGTTGCGGAGCTGTTTGATCAGTTGCCTGACGATACTGCTGTGTATCTGGTTGCGGATTTGGGCTCAGGCACACAGCCGGCCGATGCTTGGGTCACTAAGGCACAGGCACTCGCAGTCGTTAATACAATGCAGGCCCAGGGTTACTGGAATACAGCTGGTTTTATTACTGAAGTACAGGCTGCGTTTGGTGATCAGACGGGTACGTACAATGTAGGTGGCGCCAATGAAGTGGTATTCATCACGGATGGCGGCAACAGTGTTCCAGATGAGCAGGCGTGGATCGACTTCCTCGTAGCCAATGATGTGCGCGCAAATGTCTTGGGCATTGGTGCAAATGATCAGAGTGATATTGATGTTATCAATAGCATGGCTTACGACGGTCGCGCTAACGCCGACCTGGATGGCATTGTTGCACCGACCACTGCCGAGCTGAGCGGTCTGCTCGAAGACTTGGGGCGTGATATTGCTGTATTGAACGGCAATGGTGCCAAAGTCAATATTGACCTGGGCGAAGGCAATAACGTTCTTGTGTTGGGTAACGCAGATGGTCTGGCACAAGGCCTTGTTGCCTACGAAGGCTCCAGCATTACAGGTGAAAACATCACCATGGTGGTCAATGCTGACAGTGATCTGCGTGCAGCAACACTGAATGGCATCACCAGCGTTGTACTGGATAATGGCGATGTGGGCAGTGCTGATCGCACTGTAGATAACGCCAAGCTGACCCTCACCTCAGAGCAGTTCCTGGCCATCGGTGCCGAGAACTTCAGTGTTGAAGGTTCTATCTTCCACACCTACGCGCAAGTTGAAATCATCGTCACCGATGACATCTCCCTGACTGACCTGGGCGTTGACAACCTGTCGCGTAATATTGACCTGATCCTGGAAGTACAGGATGGCGTCACCCTGGAAATGACAGCTGAACAGCTGCACACCCGCGTGGCTCCGCAGGGCATCACGCTGGCTGACGACGGCAACACCGACCTGGCTGCTGGTAATGTTGTGATTACCGGTGCTGCAGGCGTGTTTGACCCGTTCAACACCAGCGACACGATCAAAACCAACATCGACGGTAACGTCTACTACGGTGGTTCACTGTCTGACGACTTCATGGTCGATGGCCAGTGGTACAACGTAAGCTTCTCTGGCGAAACCGGCTACGATGAAGACGGTAACGAAATCGTGGGTTACGACCGCCCGGCTGACGTACCGGCCGAAGTCGTGTACAAGATCAACACCGGTACTGGCAGCAACAGTGTAACCGATGATGGTCTGACAACCTGGCACACCAACCTGGAAATCACCGGTGCACGTGATATCACCTTCACAGGCCCGATCCAGCTGGGCGAAGTGCAGGGTGACTCAGAAAACACCTTCACCATCGACTTCTCTGAACTCGAAGGCGTTGTCAGCGGCATGACCATTGACCACTTCGAACAGTTGGCTCAGGGTGGTGCGATCTACGGTAACGGCAACAACGGTTATGCAACCGAAGTGCTGGTACACTTGGCCGATGATGACTCAACTGACGGTGTAGGCTTCGACGAAACCGACGCTAACAGCCTGATCTCCAAAGGCGTTGCGCGCTACGTTGTCACCCAGATCGATGGCCCGACGGCTGAAGGCAGCACTGGCAACACCGCGACCATCAAGCTGTGCGACACGACCGAAGATCTGGAAGTGATGGCACTGCGTGGCAACTACAACGATACCCTGGTAATTCAAGATGCAGCCTGGGGTCTTGTGTTTGAACTGCAGGGCGGTACGACTGCGAAAGCGGATGGCCCGACCGGCACCGCCAACGTCGGTAAGCTGGATGCAGACTTTGAGTGGGGAGGCGCTGCGGCCGTTGTGAACCTGGTTCACTCCGTTGCCGGTGATGACCGTCCGCTGAAAGCCTACGGCATCGATATCGACAATGCCGACACCCTGACCATCACCGCTGAAGGTCCGGCTGCTGAGATCGCCTCCGTTGTGGGTGCTGATCTGGTAAGCCTGACACTGGCTGCTGAAGGTGATCTGACGATCGATACAGCCTTGGCTGATGGTATCAACACCATCGACGCCTCTGCGGTTGCAGGTGATCTGACGGTAGCAACAGCCGTGACTTCGACAGCAGCTGAAGACTTCAGCTTCACCGGTTCTGAAGGTGTCACTGAGCTGACCATGACCGCTGCATTTGTAGCGTCTGAAGACAGCGTCCTGACCTCAGCGGGTGAACTGAACCTGGTTGTGGATAACGGCACAGATGAAGCAACCGCAGGCACAGGCATCACCGTTGACCTGACCCGTGCGGATGTGACAGACGTCGACACTGTCGTGGTAGGCGCTGGCGATACTCTGAACCTGACCGTTGCACAGGCATACGAAATCGGACCGGAGAACATCACCGGTGCTGACGCTACTGCCCGTCTGCAGCTGTCCGATCTGGGTGAAGAGCCGTTCAATCTGAACGATTTTGGTATCGACAACATTGTTGTTGACACCATCGCCATCATTGATCAGCCGGTTGTAACCCTGCACCCGGATACTGATCTGACCGGCGTGACCACACTGCTGGTCAACGAAGGCACCACCCTGAACCTGACCGCAGCCCAGTTCCAGCAGCTGACCAACAATGGTGTGATCAGCGGAGTGGGTAGCACAACCGACTTCACCGTCAACATCACGGACCTGGCACAGGCTGATGTGGCTGAAAATGCCCTGGTTCTGACCGGCATCGCGGCTGACAACGTCTCCCTGACGCTGGCAGAATCCGTCGTACTGCCGACTGGCTCCAACCTGAACGTCAACGATGACGGTGAAGCTGGCAACAGCAACCTGACCATCAACATCGGTGACAACCTGTCGCTGAGCGTACTGACGCTGAGCGAAATGGATGGCGTAACCGTTGTTGGCGGAACAGAGTCTACCCTGGAGTTCCTGGCAACCACGGGCGGTGATTACCCGACCAACATCGATGCATCCGGTTTTGATGTAGATTACCTGCGTCTGACCGACCTGCTGGTATCGGGCAACAACGTTGACTACATGTTCGAGAACCTGCTCGAGCGCGTCACCAAAGTCATCTACAACGGTGTGGGTGATGTGGCGGGCCGTCTGCAGAACGTCGTGGTTGAAGAAGGCACCACCATTTTCGGTGACATCTCCTTCAACGAATACCAGCTGGATTCAGAGATCACTCACCTGACCCTGAACCTGGAAGGTGGCACACGCATCCATGATGGCGACCTGGTACTGTCCACCGTTGAAGTCGATGTAGACGAAGACGGCCTGGTACCGCATTACCTGCAGTCGCTGGTGATCAACTCCACCGGTACCGGTGCGAATGAGATCAACGGCCAGACCGCCAACGTGATCAATGGTGATATCACACCCGCCGCGTATGGCCCTGCCATTATTGTGGGCAGCCGTGATAACAACCTGAAATCCGTCACCATCAATGCTGATCAGGCGTTTGAACTGACAGGCGAAATCCTGTTCAGCTCACACGGTGAAGATGACAGTGGCAGCCTGGATAACACCCCGGCTGACGGCGTTACCGCGAATGACGACAGTGCAGCGATCGCCACACTGACCGTGACCGGCAGTGCAGATGTCGCCATCGGTGCGGTCAATACCACGGATGACGATATCGACGGCCTGACTGTTGCAAACAACGGCACCGGCACCCTGAGCCTGACCATCGATGCTGCGAAGATCGACCAGGCAGCAGGTAACACCGATGCCCTGAGCTTCACCGGCAGCAACATTGAGCTGACCATTGCGGGTAACGTGGACCTCTCTGACGATGATCTGTCCGGCGTAAGCCAGATCACCATCGGTGAAGAGGCGACACTGACCCTGTCTCAGGCACAGCTGGATGTACTGGGTACCGCGAACCTGCTGAACGGCACGACCGATTCCATTGAAGATGAAGTCCTGCACATCGTTGAGCTGGGCAGCGATCCGTTCGATGCACAAGCCATTGCTGAAGGCATCACGGTTGCGTCCGTCACAATCGCAGAAGGCACCATCACCCTGGATCCGACCACTGATCTGACAGGCGTTGGCGAAATCCGCGTTCTGGAAGGCAGCACGCTGAACCTGACGGCAGCGCAGTATCAGCAGCTGGCTGCAGCGGGCACCATCGTAGGTGTGGATACCGACGGCGATAACAGCGACGGTAACGCCTTCACAGTGAATATCACCGACCTGACGCAGGCGGATATTGACTATGATGAAGACGGCAACGACGTAGCTGATGGCCTCAACCTGTCCGGTATCGCGGATGCAGCCACCGTGACCCTGTCACTGGCTGAAGATGTGAATCTGAACGCCGTTACCAACCTGGATGACCTGGCTCGCCTGGAAGTCCTGCTGGCAGACGGTCAGACCCTGGGCTTGGCCAGTGCGCTGCAGGCCAGCGGCTTGAACGTGACCGGTGGTGCCAACAGCACGCTGGTATTCCAGTTCACACCGCACACTACTTACCCGGGTCAGATTGATGCCTCCGGCTATGATGTCACCATCCTGAAAGCGCTGGCGAACGGCTTCACCATTGGTGGTAACTCTAATGTTGAGTACTCCATTGATGACCTGGCCAGCACAGTTGAGCTGCGTCTGTATGAAGACCCGGCTGACCTTGGCTTCCTGGATGCGACATACCGTGTTGTATCGATCGAAGAAGGCATCACGACTCCGACCGGCCTGATCTTCAATGATTGGGATAATACCGACGAAGTCCGTACGCTGGTTCTGAACCTGGAAGGTGATGTTACGCTGAACGGCGATCTCAGCATCCCGACGCGTACCGATAAGGATACTGCTAACTACAATATCCGTTACTTCGATCAGCTGACTATCAACTCCGTTGGTGATGAGCTGAACACCATTCTGGGTGATATCGGTACCGCGACTGTCCTGGGTGCCCCGAATACCAGTGATAACAACCTGCTCAACGTTGCGATCAACGCCGAACAGGATCTGGTCATCGGTGACGGCGCAGGCCAGGGTGTGATCACGTTCAACTCCATTGATGTCCCGGCTGACGACGCTGTCGCCAACCTGACCATCACCGGAGCGGGCGATGTCACTATCAAGGCGCTGGATACCAGCGACACCGATATCGCAACCCTGAATATCGACCATCAGGGCAGCGGTCTGCTGACCGTGACTGGCGGTTCAGATGCACTTGAACTGACGGATACCGAGAACCTGGTGTTCACCGGCAGCGGCGACATCGTGCTGGACACTCACACAGGTGCTGGCAACAACGGTATCGACGGTGCTGACCTGTCCACAATTGATGCATCCGGTCACAGCGGTAGCCTGACACTGGGCGTAATCGAAGCCTTGGATTCAACCAACTTCGACTTCACCTCCGGTACTGGCACCACCACGCTGACACTGGGTGGCACCACATTGAACGTCACAGACGCCGATGGCGCTGATGATGTGCTGGGTACTGATGACGACCAGACTGGCTGGAGCTTCGACTTCACCAACGCGGCTGTTGACTCAGAGATCCATATCGGTGCGGGTAATACCTGGACAGCCGGTGACTTGAACATCAACCTGGGTGCCAACACCACCCTGTACATCGATGCCAACACTGACTGGAGCGCCCTGAACCTCGAGATCACTCAGGTGCAGGATATCGTACTGGCCGATGGCGTTAAGCTGACCCTGACCGCTGAGCAGGCGTCTGGCCTGAACATCGTGGCCGGGCCGGACACCGGCGCGACTGGCTTCACAGGCGAAGTTGAAATTATCGATCTGGGTGCGTACACCAACCTGAACGATAACGACAACAACCCGGCGAACGACGCTGCACGTGATAACGACGATGCCAACGAACTGTTCGATTACGACTTCAGCGGCCTTCAGGTACCGGCCTCGGCCACCCTGGCGGACGATGATGTCACCCTGTCGACAGGTACAGACCTGGGCAATGTGACCATCAAGCTGAAAGTGGTAGACAATGCTGATGACGCACTGGGTGGTCAGACCATTCGCTTCGCCACTCAGGAACAGGCCGATGGCCGTGATATCGACGTGATCGATGGTGGTACAGGGTACGTTGATCCTAATGCCGATGATTTGGCACAGCCACCAGAAGAAGCGCTGATCAACACCACCAACGTGGTGTGGCTGTTTGACAGCGTGACCGGCACACTCGACACCAGCAACTACGACGAAGAGATCGGACGTCTGTGGTTCACCGAAGCGCTGGCGAATGGTGCCAATCTGGAAGAGCTGTTCAGCAGCCTGCCGGATAGCATCATCCGTATCGACTTCGCTGATCCGGGCAACCTGACGCTGACCTACCCGTCTGAAGGCGTTGATCGCGTGGTTGAGCTGGCATCGTTCACGAACCTGCCGAACGGCTTGATCTTCGCCGATGAAGACAAGTTCGAGCACATCCAGTCGCTGACCATCCAGATGGGTGGTGAAGTTACGCTGGGTAGCATCGAGCTGGATAACCTGATCATCGATAACACTGATGCTCAGCCGGGTGATCTTGATCCGACCACAGTTGTGTTCAACACACTGACCATCGACTCTGTTCTGGCAGACGATACCGGTGACCTGTTGGCGGCTGATGGATATGACGATCAGGTCAACAACGCACCGACTGCACCGAACATCATCGGTGATATCACAATCGGTGCGGCTGAAGGGCTTGAGCTGATAAACGTGATCCTGAATACAGGTGATGCGCTCTCCACTAACGGTGGTCCTGGTCAGGATATCTCGACTGGTAACGATCTTGAAATCGGTACGATCTATTTCGCCGCCAATGCCACTGCCAACGCAACGCTGACTGTAACCGGCGACAACGATGTCACCATCAAGTCACTGGATACCAGCGATCCTGAAGTGGACAACACGGTAACCGTGGATGCTGCTGGCCATACTGGCAACCTGGTCGTAACCGGCGGTAGCCCGGCTGCAGCAGTAGCTGATATCGAAACACTGGGTATCGAAACAGGTGTGGCAGTCGGTTCCATCTACTTCGGCCACGTCTATGACGAAACTGAAGGCGAGTACGTCCTCAACCTGGATGGCAACGGTGTACCGTACGCCGGTGTGGCCGGCGCTGACCTGAGTGTCATCAGCGTTCTCGGTGATGGTGCTAAGGAAGTCAACCTGGGTGTGCTGGCGCTGATCGACGGTACCGATGACGATGCCACTGCTGCCTTCACGCTGAATGGCGGAACAGGTACAGTCACCGCAATTCTGGGCGAAGGTAATGTCGACGGCGTTGTGACCTCTCCGCTGCTGGAAGCTGGCAGCACTTGGGTGTTCAACAATGTTGACCTGACCATTCAGGAAACCACCAACCCGATGTTCGAAGCGGGCGCGATCCTGGAAGTGAATAGCGGCAGCCTGACCATCGACGGTGAAGTGGACCTGACCGAGGTAACGCTGGATCTGAACGGCGCCTTCATCTTCGTACCTGCGGATCAGACCCTGATCCTGACCGTTGCACAGGTTGCTCAACTTGAGGCTGCCGGTAGTATAGTCGCTGGCTCAGGTACCGTTGAGGTTATCGGTAACGGCGATGACGCTACTGCTAGCATCTTCAATTCGCTGCGTACCGCTAACGTCGACCTGTCGGCAGTGGTTCTGACGGAAGATGATGCGGATGATGAGTTCGCGGCTTCGTTCTCTTACGGTATTGATGACGACAACAGCCAGATCGGCCAGACCATCACCGGTTCTGCCTTCGATGATTACATCATTGCAGGTGAAGAGACCGACGATACGCTGATCGGTGGTGCCGGTAACGACACACTTGTGGGTCGTGGCGGCAGCGACACCTACATGATCGATGAAGGTGACGACATTGTTGAAGGCCTGTTCGCAGATACTGAAGCGGAAGACGACAAGGATGTTCTGATTGTCTCTGCTGATGCGTCTGTAACTGCAGACGTCATCGATACATTCGTCGCTACGGCTGAGACCATCAACAACGGCACAGCCACTCTGACAGCTGCATCCGGTGGTGCAACCATCGACGTATCACTTGCCGGTGGAAGCAATGGCTTCACACTGAATGGTGGTGCAACTGGCGGTACGTTCCTGACCGGTAGTGACAACGCAGATACTCTGAGCGGTGGCACTACAGCGCAGGCAAACGGATCGGTTGATGTGCTGGCAGGCGGTGCAGGTGCAGATCGCTTTGAGTTCACGACTATCACGTCTGAACCAGCCGAGCTGTCAACTGAAACCCTGACTGAGGCGTACGATGAAGCGTGGGTAACGGTAACAGCAGCCGATGGTAATGAAGCAGAAACTATCGAGACGCTGACCATCACCTATCAGGTGAACAATATCGTGAATGCGGTTGTTGTTTCACTGGCTGGTGTAGACTTGACCAACGCTGCAGATGTGGCTACTGAGATCCGTAACACGCTGGATGCCATTGCAGGTGTTGATGCGGCTATCAGTGACTCTGACCCGGCAGTCGTTGAAGCCTGGGGCCTTACCGGTAACCGCTTCGACATTGACTCAGTGACTTATGGTGATACCACTGGTGGCACCTTCGGAGTTGTTGAGGACAATACGCCGGGAACTGACGATGCTCAGGTTGAGTTGGTAACCATCACCGATGACACCCCGATTGTTGAGGGCGAGATCTACACCCTGCTGGTCAAAGGCAAGGATGGTATCGAGATCGGCGAAGAGGGCGTGGGTGTAACCTACGAAGCTCAGGCCGGTGATACGGTTGAAGAAATCGCAGCGGGCCTCGCTACTGCGCTGGATGCCGCGGATACACTGAACCGCTATATCGTCACAGCAAACGACATCGGGAATGGTGCTGGCACCATCGAGATCGAAGCGGCTGATGCTGATATTGGTGGCTTCACTGTGACCTGGCCGGTTGCACCTGTGGGCTCGTTCGAGGGCAGCAGTGCTTCCGGCACCGGTCTTGACCTGATGGATGGCAATATCGATATCATCACGGACTTTATGTCCGGTACTGATGAGCTGTCACTCGGTCTGGCTGCAGGTACCGCTGTCAACTTTGCCACCGGCGCTGAAGTGGCCTGGAGTACTGAGATCGACAATACGTTTGCGGCTGCGTTGAGCGATGCAAACGACGCCTTCGTAGCAAGTGCGGGTGACCTGCAGTACTACCTGACCAGCCTGGCTGACGACGGTGTTGAAAATGAGTACGAAGGAACAGGCGTACTGTTCTTCGATGCAAATCAGGATGGTGAGGCCGATGGCGCCATCTACCTGGTGGGCATCGACGAAAACAACTTCGTCTTTGGCGACATCGTAGCCTGAAGCTAATCGCTTCATTCACTGACCCGCCCTACAGTGCGGGCCAGTGATGGCTGATAAAACCCCCGCTTCTCACAAGGAGGCGGGGGTTTTTGTTTATGGAAGGAATACCATGCAAGCCTTTATTGTGACGAAAACCTTTATCGGCAAACTGGGTGACTCGCCCTATCCGTTTGTGGCCCCGGGTGACCTCGCGCGGGTCACCCCCTACGAGATCTATCTTGATACCCGTCAGGGCCAAAAACGCATCGCCGCCAGTGCCGAAAAAACCGGGGTCGAGTGCCGTGTGCTGGACCCCGCCCAAAACCCGTCCTTTACACTGCCCATCACACTCAACGGGCACGAGGGCAGGCCCACACTGTTGCCGCTGGATCCACAGATTGCCGCCCAACTGCGTGCGCGCATCCGCCCCGGTCAACCCTTGCGCCTGGCGCTGTTCAATGCCCTGGGTACAGGGCTGGGGGATAACCTGGTCGGCGCACAGGCGTTTCGCTTGGTGTTGCCGCTGCTGAAAGCGATCCACCCCCTGATTGAGGTGGACGTGATCCGCTCATGGACCGCCACCAAACCGGACTATGTGCTCAAGCACGAGCCCTGGGTGACGCGCATCCGCACCACCCCCATCCGCCTGGACGAATGGCGAGAGTATGATGCCTGTTTTGATTTTTCCGGCTGTGTGTCGTTGCCGGGATTCAGGGGCGTGCCCTGGCCGGATTTTCATCTGATCAATTTGGGTGTCGCACCGGAAAAGATCGCCCCTGAGCTAAAGCAGGCATCCTGCGGTAACATCAATGCGGATGATTTCGCACGCGGGGTCGCTGCCGTAATAGCGTCCAAACCACAGGCGAGTGTGCAGGATATCTTTGTGCATGCGACGGCTTCGACACCCTTGCGCTCAATTCCCGCTGTGGCTTTGTTGCGACTGTGTACGGCACTTAAACAGCAGAGCCTGCGCGTTGTGACCGATGATAATGCCGTTGTTGCGGCGGCCCAGTCGGTAAACTGTCCCTGCTTAATGATCCGAGATCGCAGTTTGAGTGAGCTGTATGGTGCCGTGTCCGCCGTGGATAGCGTAGTCAGTTGTAACTCGTTTCTGCTGCATGTTGCCAATGCGGTTGGCAAACCGACGGTAGACCTGCTGATGGGCCAGGGTGGGTATCAACACGGCATGTTACCCTATCAGCCGTTGCTCACCTCAATCCAGGTGGATCGAGACCATCGCTACTGGGACCAGTACAAACTATCCGCCGATGTGCTCAACACCCCGGCACACAAGGCCTACTTTGAAAGTTGCTGGCTGGCGGCGATCGAGCAGGTCATACACAAGGTTATTAAACCCACCGACACGGAGGTCCCCCATCATGCATAAACCCGCTTGGCCCGCCCGGCCCCTGATTCCCGTGGCCTGGGGCGAAGTGTTCGACAAGCTGTCGATCCTGGCGATTAAACGCGAACGCATTGATGACCCCACCAAACAACGCAACATTGCCCGTGAACAGGCGGCACTCGAAGCTGTCGTGGGCGACACGGCCCGATACCCCGCCGAACTGAATGACCTCAGACAGGCCCTTAAGACCGTCAATGACCAGCTATGGGACATCGAAAACGGCAAACGGGCACATGAAGCCCGACAGTGCTTTGACGATGCCTTCATCCAGCTGTCACGCAGCGTATACCGCCTGAACGACCAGCGGGCACAGCTCAAACGCCAGATCGACACCCTGCTGGGCAGTGAGCTGACAGAAGAGAAAAGTCACCCGGCATACGCCTCTGTTGATGAATAATGAGAGGGTGGTCTCATATAGAGAGTATGGACGTGCGGTTGAGTGACTTTGACCTTATGATGTACCTCAAGTCGATTTAATTAAGTGTTTAATACACTGGAAACTACCGTATCTTTGGCGATAATAAAATTCCGAATCGATATACACGAAGTCAACACCTGCATGGTTACCCCCGGCCATGGTCATTAACAAGGAGTTACACGGATGGCGATTTATACCTCTAGCCGCATCTACTCATACCTGCGCGGCAGTAATGATGACGACTACCTCTACGGATACGGTGTGTACCTGATTGATGGGCATATCATTGAGGACGAATCCCTGGTCGCGAGCCGCTCGGCAGACCGCCTGTATGGCGGCGCTGGCAACGACTGGCTCTATGGCGGCGGCGGTAACGATTACCTGTTCGGCGGTTTGGGCGATGATCACCTCTTTGGTGGTACCGGCAACGATATGCTGTATGGCGAAGCCGGTAATGACACGCTCGATGGCGGTGACGGCAACGATGTCTTGCAGGGTGGGGCGGGTGATGATCGTCTGATCGGCGGTGCAGGCTTTGATCGGCTCTACGGTGGCAGTGGTATTGACACCGCTGTGTATTCAGGCCCAGTCAGCGACTACAGTTTCGGCTGGTACGGCAGTGCGCTGAAAATATCCACAACCGGTAGCCAGGACACGCTATATCAGATTGAGCGGTTGGAAATCGACGGCGAAACCTACACAGTCGGTGGTGTCATTGCAGAGGATGACACCGCTGAAGGTGAGGAAAACAACCTGGCCATCGCCGTGGCGGACCTGCTGGCCAACGACGTAAACCTCAAATACAACACACAACTGTCGATCGTAACTGACGAAAACGGTTTGGTCGGCACCACCACCGAAGGGGTCAATGTTTACCTGAGCAACGGTGTGATCCGGTTTGCGGATGGCGAAACCGGCTACGACTATCTGGGTGAAGGCGACACACTGGTTACTCAATTCGAGTACACGCTGGACAACGGCAGTGGCATCACCGACACGGCCAGTGTTGAATTGACCCTGATGGGCCGTAATGATGCGCCGGTGGCGGGTAATGTCAGTTTTGTCGCCAATCTGCTGGTGAACGGTGAGTTTGACGAACAGCCGGATTTCAACGGCTGGGCCGTCAGCACGGTAACAACTGATTTGCCAGATACTTGGTCCAGCACGGCTGTAATTGACCGCAGTGGTACCTGGAATAGTGACTCAGGTGTCGCTGTGTTGAGTTTTGATGGTTATCTGGCTTACAACAATTATGGTGGCAATGCGTACGGGCCTTCCATCGTCAGTAACGCATTCAGTGCGTCGGCGGGCGATACGCTCAGTTTTACGTACGAGTTAAGCTCTGGTGGTGATTACGCGCTCGGCTTTGGTTACATTCGTGACGCAGACACACTTGAAATTGTAGAAACTGTGTTTGACTATAATGCGGGTTTCTCTGGCAGTACCGGTATTCAGGAATATGAGGTTGACCTTGCGGTGTCAGGTAACTTCGTTCTTGATTTTCGTGTGGGCTCCTACGATGCCACGCAAGGTGGTTATGTGGGTGCCACGATGAAGATAGGTGAAGCCACGATTGCCAAAGAGAGTATTGATCAGCAAACCGAAGATGTCGTCACGACGTTTGATGCCTCTGCCATCATGGCCAACTCAACGGATGTCGATGCCGACGATACGCTGTCATTGTTTTCAGTTGGGGCTACATCTGAACAGGGTGCATCGGTTTCAATCGGTGAAAACGGCGTCGACTATGACCCGACCTCGGCCATGAATATTCAGTCGTTGGCAGCGGGGGAATCAATAGTCGATCGTTTTCTGTTCACAGTCACTGACTCACAGGGGGCAACCTCATCAGCGATCGCACATGTTGAAGTCTATGGGCTCAATGATGCCGCCGAGTTTTCAGGCGATCTCAGTGGTGAATTGATAATAGGTGGGTTTATTGAATCCCCTGAGCCTGTCGAACCAAACTGGAGTGTAACGGGTGATGCAGACAATACGGATATCGATAACGGTACCCCGCAGGACACGTTCCAGGTCGTAACCAACGGTACTACAGCCTACGGCTCTTATACTGTCACTGAAAATGGTGTATGGGAGTATATCTTTAACCCTGAAAGTGAAGCGCCCCCACGCCCTGAAGGCCCCTTCAATCCTGAAGATCCGGAAGGGCCCCCGTTACTGTCATGGTTTGACTCGTTTGATCTGGTCTCGTTTGACGGAACAGTACAGGAAGTTCAGATACAGATTATGCCGGATATGTGGCTGGTGTAATGCAGGTGATCTGCTAATGACAAAAGGGCGCAGTTGCGCCCTTTTGTTGTCTTTCAGCTATTTTTGTTTATAAGTGCTCGACCTCAAACAAAACCGGTATCGTCACAGGATGAGGTGCCGTAAGAGCCAACGTCCGCTTTGCGCTGAGGGATGTATTCTTACCAGTATCGCCTGCGCGACCGCTCTGGGGTAAAAGTGCTGCCTGACTGGTCGGTGAACTGGCGTGCGAGAAGCGGCACCCAGGTCGCTTTTGCTGATGAACAACGAAAGGATGTCAATCCAGATGCAGCTGAGCTGGCAACACGAGTTTCATGGCCCCAACCCGTTCACGACGGAGCCGGTCGTTGTGGCCGTACTGGATCTTGAGTCCGCACGCACGCCTTTAACATGGGCTGCGGCGGCCGAGTTCACCCGCCGGTTTACGGCATGGGTTGACGGAACAACATCTGAGTCTAACGGTCAGGCTGACGCCTGTGATTCAGTTGCGATATTGCAGGCGGTGATTCAGTGGTCGCTTGGTGTACTGAACGATGTGCGCGGTGACCTGCAGGCCGGTGGTGTCCGGCGGGATCTGTCGGGCCGTCTGTGCTGCTGGCTTGGCTTTCATGAGCCTCAGCTGTCCCGTGCGGTGTTTGAACGGGGCCTTCGCACCTTAACTGCGGTTCAGAACGGTTCTCTGGATATGCAGGCATTGAATGCTCGATTGGCCGACCTGGAGCAGGCATGTCGCCGGCATCACCCCGACTATCAGGCCCGTATACTCCGGGTGGCGGCACGGGCACATAATATCCCCGTGTTGCCTTTTGTGCCTGGTAGCCGGTTTTGGCAGTTCGGCTGGGGTAAACACAGCCGGGTGTTTTTCGAGTCTTTCTCGAATGATGATGCGGCACTGGGTAGCCGTTGGCAGAGCGATAAACCACTATCCAAACAGATATTTCAGTCACTGGGCTTACCCACGCCACGTTTCGAAAGAGTGAATGACACCGCCCAGTTACATGAAGCGGCGCAGCGGATCGGATACCCCTGTGTGGTTAAACCGGTTTCGTGTGGGGGTGGCAAGGGGGTTACGGCTGCCATTACCGATCAGGCGGGTCTGGAGGCTGCTTACAGCCACGCCCGGCGCTTCGCCCCCACCGGGCCTTTGATGATCGAGTCGCATCAACCCGGCGATGATTACCGCTTGGTTTTGGTGTCGGGCCAGCTGGTTGCCGCGATCCGGCGCCGTCCTGCCTGCGTGACAGGGGATGGTCACTCAACGGTAACCGAGTTGGTGGATGAACTGAACCGGACCCGATCCGCCAACCTGGTTAAAAGCCGTTACCTGCGTCCCATTATGAAGGATCACTATTTGGTGGCGCATCTGGCTGCGCAGGGTATGACACTGGATACGTGCCTGCCAGCGGGCCAACGGCTGTCTCTGCGCAGCAATGCCAACCTGTCGACTGGCGGCAGTTGCGATGACTATACCGATCAGGTCCACCCCCAGCTCAAAGCGATGGCGGAACAGGTTGCCCAAACATTCGGCATTGCAACCGCCGGGCTGGACTACATCACGACGGATATCAGTGCGCCACCCGCCATGGGTGTCGGTGCCTTTATCGAAATCAACACAACGCCGGGACTGGATGCTTGTGTCGCGGCGGGCTGGAGTGAAAGCCGTATCGGTCACATGGTGTTGGGCGATATACCGCAGCGTATAGCGTTGACGCTTCACGTCGTGACGGAAGACCGTCTGGGAGCTGAACGGGAACAGCTGAAACATACGCCGCTTCCTGCCGGTGAGGCCCTGGCCTGTGGCGACCTGCTGCGTGTCGGTGAAGCGCTGTTCGCGTGTGAACCTGCAGAGCCCTGGCCGGCCGTCAGGGCGGCGCTGCGCAACAAAAGCGTTACGTCGCTTGTGGTGATGTGTACAGCAAGAGAGATTATGCAGCAGGGTCTGCCTGTGGATAAAGTGGACAGGGTTGAATACCTGGGAGTCACACTGACGCCCGAATGGATGCAGGTGCTGTCGGCGGCCACCCCTACGGCTTAAGGCAGGCCATCCACCTCAAAGGGCCTGAGCGTCAACTTCCCGTTGCGAAGGCCAAGCTGCTATCCTGTGCTCAGCAAACAGGAGGCCCCATGACCGACACCGATACGGATCGCACCACCGATCACGACAGCCCTTGAAAAATCGCCCTGGATGGCTATTTCAAGGAGTTTCTGGAACTGCTGTTCCCGCATATCCCGGCAGAGATCGACTGGCGCCAGGGTTATACCTCGCTCGACAAAGAGCTGCAGCAGGTGACGCCTGACGCCAACTCTGGCAGGCGTTACGCCGATAAACTGGTCAAGGTACACACGCTGGAAGGCCATGAAACCTGGGTGCTGATTCATGTTGAGGTGCAGGGCGAGCCAGAGGACGCTTTTGCACAACGGATGTATACTTACCAGTATCGCCTGCGTGACCGCTACGGGGTGGATGTGGTGAGTCTTGCGGTGCTGGCCGATACCAGCCCCGGCTTCAGGCCAGCGGCATTCAATTATGATCGCTGGGGATGTGCACTGCAGTACCGTTTTCCCATGAGTAAATTGATCGATTTTGAGTCTAACTGGGAAGCGCTGGAACAGAGCGCCAATGTGTTCGCCCTGGTGGTGATGGCACAGCTGAAGGCCAAGCGAGTGAAAGACGGCGTGGCGCGTAAAGATGCCAAAGTCGCCATTATCCGCCTGATGTACGAACGCGGCTACAGCAAGCAGCAGATCCTGGAGCTGTTCAACGTGATTGATTGGATGATCCAGCTCCCCAGCAGTCTGAATGAAGCATTTTTGAACACGATCTATGCGATCGAGGAGGACAAGAACATGCCGTATATCAATACCGCTGAACGGGTGGGGTTGGAGAAGGGTGAGCTGATCGGTATCCAGAAAGGCCGGGTGGAGGGCCGCATGGAAGGTCGCATGGAGGGCCGGTTAGAAACAATGCGTGAAACGGCCCTGGGCTTGCTGGAGTTGAAATTTGGTGAACTGCCGGATTGGGCAACCGAGATGATCAGCCAAGCCGATACGACCAAGCTCGATGCCTGGACGAGGGGTGTTCTGACGGCTGAGAGCCTGGAAGCCCTGCTGGGCAATCACTGAGCCATGGCAGCAAATGAACCGGACACCCTGACCACAAAGTGACACCGGCACTGCGTGGTACAGTGCCGGTATAAAGATGGCCGGGTTGGGTTAAATGTTGTCGCTGGGCCTCGTCTTTTGTTGATACGTGCCAGGTATCATCCAGATTCCATCCTGTACGATTAGGCTCGCCTGAGATTCCAACAGGAGATCGGCCAATAGAGCGGCTGATCGTCCTCTTGGCTGTTGATCGAACCAGTCCATGCTTCTGCGTAAGGCGTGCGCATCAACTACGCACAACGCATGCAGCGTCCCTCTATAGTGCAACTGGATGGGTTTTAGCACCTCAGCTTCATGCAGTAGGGCGACCAAAGCCTGTGTGCGTTTAATCTGTAGCTGAGCACTCTGAGATTGCGTGATAGTTGGAGGCGGTCGGCCATTCATCCAGCACAAAGCATCTGTACCGTACCATGGCGGTTTTGGGACGGGATCGTTCAGTTTTAAGGGGAAATATCTCCAGCATTGTGGTAATTGAGGTATTACGATGTTTGCCAGTGGTGCGACAGGCAGAGCCTGTGGTGAAGGCTGAAGCAGCACAGGAGTGCTCTTGCTAAGGTGAGTTATATCGGCCAGCGTCAAGGCGACAAACGCTTGACCAAATCGTGCCAATACTCTTCTGTCCGTTTCAATAGGAGGCGACAGATAACCGATGTGCTTTGAGTTCAAAAACATACTATTTCTCCAGGGCCGGTCAGACCGGCGCCACTCAGAGAACTGATGCGCACATCAACGCGTGATGCAAACGTTTATCGCATCAGCTCAGATTCGTTAGCTGCCACTCTCTAGAGTGAACAGCTGGATTTGAGTGGGCTTCCTTCAGCCCCGGGGATTTGGTTCTAGTTACGGACGAAATTGATGCTGCGCGTTGGTTGAAGGTTGATTGAGATAGCAGCCGTAACGACCATTTATTAACACATATAAACTTCTAGACTTCAACGTAGACAATGCCCCTCCGAGTTGTCAAGCCTCGTGGTATTTACGCTTCGTTTTTCAATTGCAATGTATCAGCATGAAGCCGAGTGATGTGTGATCTCAGACTTGACAAACGTTCAAAATACGCTTTATTTGTTCCATAGATTCATTTATAGAACTAATAGGAGCGTTTGTGATGTCAGAAAAAACCAATATATATCGGGGTCGGATTGTTGGCTCGGGGGGTTCCTTCACTTGTATTCATAAACTCCAACCCCAACCCCAACCCCAACCCCAACCCCAACCCCAACCCCAACCCCAACCCCAACCCCAACCCCAACCCCAACCCCAACCCCAACCCCAACCCCAACCCCAATCTGCTGCTGATCCCGTATCAGAAACACCATCGAGTACTGAAGAGTCTGAAATCCCGATCTACAGGCCGCCCAGTCAACACTCCGTACCCAATGCCCCATTAGCACAACCAGCAATCACAGGAGAATACATGCAAAGGGGAGGCTATCCTGCACAGTCTCAACCCCAGCAGGTACGGGCTACAAGAGGTCTGACACGGACTCAGCTAATTCAGGACATGGTGAACTACCTATCGCAATATTACTTTTTGATTCGAGACAACAGTGACGCATGTTTCTTACAAGGCCGATACGACTACACGCTGCACCCCATAAGCTCTGATGCGTTCTATGCGCCATTGAAAGCCTATGCAATGAACACACATGGGAGGGAACTGACGGACGGCATGATCAAAAGTGCACTGGATCTTTTTTGTGGCAACCAAACTCAAACATCCTTTCGAATTCACAATGTTCATTGTGGCCGCTCGCTGACATTTACAGGTAACGCCCTGTATTACTACCAGCGAAGCGGTTTACATATTGCTCCGTCGTATACCCCAGAAGCGGGGGCATTCAGTCGCGATATGCAGCCAATAGGGTTAGTACTCAATCGATCTGCACAACCAAGCCCGCACTATATTGGCAACATACATCCTTCCACACTGGAAAACCTGTTCCGTGGCTATTCCGTACCCGAGGGTGAGTACCTGGTCCTGATCACTTGGATGGTCAGCACGCTGATTGCTTCCAGCGGCGGATATATGTTGGAGTTGATCGATAACGATGATGAGCGTGTGCAAAAGCTCCAGCGGGATCTGAAACGGCTGATCGACCCCTGTACTCAGGACTTCATTCCTGAGGTGCCAGCCCAACGGAAACAGTTTGACTCGCTGGCATTGGACCACTTCCTGCTGAACTTCAGTCCGGTGGATGAACTCACTGTACCTGCACAGAAGAACCTGCTGGACCTGCTCAACGGTTATGCCGTTGATATGAGCCTGAAACCCAAACGCCACAGTTACTCGGTATTCGTTCAACGCCCCGTCCTACTGTCGGCAGATGAAAGCGTGATAACCCATGAGCCGCTACTGAACCGCGCCATCACACTGCATCTGTCCAGAGAAGATATCACAGCAAACGTGGATATGAGCATTGAGTTTGACGCCTATTTCAGCGCATGGATCAACTTGGTAGCCTTCGTCAACTATCATCTCCAACCAATCTTGCTGCAGCATGGAGCGGCAAGCAATCACACACCTGCAGATGTCTTCCGCCAGATCGGCATTTTGGTGTGCCGGGCATTAGTCAAGGATGAGAAACTGTTTATTCAGGAAATGGACCATCAGGCGAGCATCAGACAGGGACTGTCGCTCTCGGAGAATGCCGTTGCCCAGGCACTGATCGCTTACTTGAATCAGAACAGGCTCAACGAGCAGTCAAAGTCTGCAAGTGATTGGCTTGATGCGTTGGAGTCCTTCCGGCCCAAGCGCGCTCGTTCAACCGACTGGCCAGTTACACCCAGGGCGTTGGGTGCAGCATTGAAGCAGGCCAAACCGGTTCTGGCTGCATCCGATATCGAGTGCCTCGGTGAGAAGCGGGGCTCGTATCGGGTCTGGACCATCCGTCGAAACACCCCGCTGGAACCTTCTACCACGGATCAATCTCAAGCACCTAGCCTGGACGCTTGAGTGTTTTTTGATCGTATTCAAAGGGGCGCGTTTTAAGCCCCTTCTCCGCTCGATGCCCTGATGAACCTGCACCCTCGCACACGCTTTCATCCCTGCTTCAACCGGTACCACAAAGGCCTCTCGAACGCCTCAATGCGGCTGCTTTGATTCACCGGCCAGCACGACATTGAAGACGTTTTATTTTTTTAAACCACAAAAACCTGCTTCTAAAGGGCGATTTTGAGCCGATTATTTTAAATTTTATTTTAATAATGTCTAATGTCGTGCTGCAGGGCCGTTTATTTCCAGCACTTCCCTGACCCGTTCCAGCAACGCTTTCCCCGGCCCTTGCGGTTGTCTCCGTCCCCGTTCCCAGTCCTGTAACGTGCGCTGACTGATGCCCAATGCACTGGCCATTTCCACCTGGGTCATCTCCCGTTCGTGGCGCAGTCGAAGGATTGCCTCAACGCTCGGGTGGAGTCCTTTCGGCGGATCACTCTGAGGACGCTTGGCTCGATTCGGTGGCTGAGGAGGATCAGATTGATCGGCTGTCCTGTACGGCACCGCATCGTCATGATCGGGGTGGGCGGGTTCTGTCGGGTGTGTCGGTTCTGCAGTCACGGCAGTCGGGTGTGACAGCGGCTGACTGTGTTCGGGTAATCCATTCGGTATCGGGGCCTGCCACTGGGGCACGCCCTCCGCGTCCAGTGGGCGTTTATCTTCGGTGCTGCTCATGGGCTCCAGCCTGGACCTTATCCGGTTGGTCTGCATCGCTCGATTCTCCTCTGTCGCTGCGTGCTGCATAGGATAGGGGAATATTATTTTTTATTTTTCACACTCGATGCACGTCCGTGTGCCGGGATCGATTCCGATTCAACTGATTCGCCTGTAGCCGCTAACGACGACGCCTGCGGCTGCTGCCAAAGCAATGCACGCCTTCACCCAAGCGTTTGCTGTAGGTCTTGCACAGGTAACTGGCCCGGTAATACAACCTAGCTAACTCGTAATCCCGCTGGCCTTGACGAATCTGAAACTGCCCTGCACTGTGATCCACACTCTCGCTGGGATATGGATCGTCACAGCCGTAGGGACGCTCCGTGTCGTACTGTCCCCCCACCGCGTAGTGAACCAGCCCTTCGACTCCATGATCATTCGCTAGCCTCAGTGCGTAGGCCCAGGCCCGCGCAATCCGATGAAACAGGTTCTGACGGTGATACCCGCCCTGGTTGCAGGGTGTATAGGTCCCGATCTGATGAACGGCATCCTGATTGAACATCAGCACCAGGTGGTAGTGAGGATTGGGACTGCGGTCCTGCTCCCGTGCCCAAACGTAATGTACACGGGTCGGGTATTTCAAACCCGCCCTGTCCAGCTCCCGTTGCAGGTATTCAAAGAAACGCTTCATGCATTGATTGTCACGACTCAGCTCTGCCGGATAGCCCTGTGGGTAACGCAGATCCACTCGGACGGCATAGACCCTCGGGTATTCCGACAGGGCGCTATCAATCACACCCCAGGTACGGTCCAGGTAATCTTCGATCAGTCCGCCGTAATGCGGCTGCTGTGAGACGCTCCACCCCAAGTAGTGACTCCCGTAATACAGCCGTAGCTGAGGACTGCCGGGTACCCGCTTGGGGCGGTCGGTTGTGTTGTGCGGGTTTTCTGCCCAAGGATCAGTGTGGTCAGCAAAGTGATGCGGGTAGTGATCGGTTGAGTATGGATCAGGGTTGTAAGGATTCATGAGTGTGCTCCAGTACCGGTTAAAGGGACTGAGCGTGGAGATCACTCGGGTGGATACTCTCAGGGGGTGGAAGTAGAGGCTTGTGTATCATGGACGTATGCCTGATCTCTCTTTGGGAAGAGATCAGGCTATGACCTGTATGACGATGGGGGAGTGGTAGAGAGATGAGTTCCAGAGCGTAGGCTCTGATTGGTTAACCTGTTGGTTATATAGCTTGATTGGTTACGTTAGGTATGCTGGTTGGGTATATAGGTTGATTGGTTAACCTGTTGGTTATATATACTACTGTAACCGTAAACACCGCCCAGCCAAAAAACCCCGCTCCATCGAGTTTTGCCTACAGACACGCCCCCGGAAACCTTGACCACCTTGCTCAGAAAAAAAATCATTCCGACTCGGGTGGATAATTCAGTGTTTGATCACCACGCTCACAGCATTACCCGGCAGCGTAAAAATTAACACGCACGGCGTATTCTATTCAGCGAAATTTCACACCTATATCACCTCCGTGGATGGACACCTGATGTGCCCATTTTTCAGCATCCAAGGAGGTTTATCATGACGTTACGTTGTCCCCGCTGCCAGTCATGGCAGCTGATTCCACGCACCCAGGGCCGCACGGTGGGCACCGTGATCGGCGTCACCGCTGGCTCAGCCAGTGGTATTGCCGGTGCTCTCAGTGGTGCCCGTACCGGTGCCCAGGTTGGTCTGATAGCGGGGCCTCCCGGTGTCGCACTGGGGACGCTGGCCGGTGCCGTACTCGGAGGCCTGCTCGGTGGGGCGGCCGGTGGCGTCACCGGTGGCCGCATCGGTGATCACCTGGACCGAGAAGTACTGGCTAACATCGAGTGCCTGGACTGCGGGCACGCCTTTCGGGCGACGGATCAGGTGTAGCCAGGATTTAGCCCTGCGCATCAACTGGACGCCTGTCTCAACGACAGCCTTCACGCATAAATCCCTTACGCATATATCCCCTGAAGGCACCCGGCCGGGCGCCGGGGCGTTATGCCATCACGGGGAACAGGAGAATGATCATGAATACACACCACACCGCGATTCAGCCTACCGCTCTGGCGCTGCCTGCGCCTCATGCTGCTCTGACAGAGCAAACCCTCCATAACGCCCAGACTCAGGCCCTGCAGGGGCTGGCCTCCAGCAAACGCCGCCATGCTCAGGCTCACCGTCTGGTGGACACCCGTCAGCTGGATCGGGACAGCTGGCTGGCCGTGCGGCAGACCGGCATTGGCAGTTCGGATGCCGCCGCCGCTGTTGGGCTGAACCCCTACAAGTCCCAGCTGGAGCTGTGGATGGAGAAAACCGGTCGGCTGATCCATGCCGCTCAGTCGGATGGACACACCTCTGGGGACACCGGTGAGTCATCGGCTGTGTCCGACGACGATAACAGCCCTCTGTTCTGGGGTACGGTACTGGAGCCCATCGTAGCTGAGCACTATGCCAAACGCACCGGCTTCAAGGTGCGGCGGGTAAACGCCGTTCTTCAGCACCCGGAGCATGCCTGGATGCTGGCCAACCTGGACCGTGAGGTGGTCGGTTGCGATGAAGTGCAGGTACTGGAGTGCAAGACCGCTGGCATTAACGGGGCCAGGCTGTGGAAAAACGGCGTGCCGGAGTATGTACAGCTGCAGGTGATGCACCAGTTGGCGGTCACCGGGCAGCAGGCGGCGGATGTGGCGGTACTGGTCGGGGGGCATGAGCTGAGGATCTTCCGTCTGGAACGGGATGAGGCGTTGATTGACCGGTTGATCCAGCTGGAAGCCGCGTTCTGGCGTCACGTCACGGAGGATACCCCACCCCCGGCGGATGCCAGTGACTCAGCCGATCGTGCTCTGCGGGCACTGTTCCCGGAGGATGACCATGAGGTGATGGACTTCACTGAGCAACCGGAGCTGTCCGAGGTGTTTGAGCAGCTGCTGGTGGTGCGCTCGGTACTGGATGATGCCAAACGCGATGAGGCCCAGTTGAAGCATCAGTTGCAGCAGGCGATGGGCACGGCCAGTGAGGCTCAGTTCTCACAGGGCCGCATTACCTGGAAGAAGAGCAGTGACAGCCGGGTGGTGGATCTGGCACGGCTGAAGAAAGATGAGCCGGAACTGGTGCAGCAGTACCTGACGGTAAAGCCCGGCAGTCGCCGCTTTGTGGTGCATGGAAGCTGAACGTTGCAACCACTGATACTGCCGGTTATCCACAGTACTACTCAGATCCATTCGTATCATTTCAACACAACAGCCCCAGCCCTGTGCCCTCTGCGGAGGCACGGGGCTTTTTATTGTCTTCAATTCAGGCTCTGACTGCAGAGCAGGAGGTACCCCATGTTAAAAGGACTCGCCATTACCCCGCCCATTCTGGGGCGGATCGCCATCGGTAAGGTGGTGGAGAAGGACGGCAAACGCCTGCCACAGAAGGATGATCAGTTTACCCTGACCTCCCAGATCCAGACCCGTGAAGGCTGGTTGCCACACCCGCTGGATGAACAGCTGCGCGAAGGGCAGGGCGGTAAGCTGCGCCGCATCCCGATCCGGTTGCTGTTCAATGACCCGGATCTCAACCTGAGGGCGGAGTATTCGTTGTTTGATCGCAATACCGCAAGGCCTTTGTGCGTGGGGGATGGAGAACAGTGCCGCCGTCGGACCCGTGAAGGGATGCAGACGCTGCCGTGCCCTGGCCCCGATAGCTGTGAGCTGGCTCAGGGCGGACGCTGCAAGCCCTATGCCCGACTCAACGTCGTGGTCGGGGAGGACGATCCGCTGGGGACGTTCATCTTCCGTACCACGGGGTTCAACTCGATTCGGACACTGGCCGCACGGCTGCAGTACTTCAAGGCGGTCTCCGGTAACCGGCTGGCCTGTATGCCCCTGGAGTTAAGGCTGCGGGGCAAGTCCACTCGCCAGAGCCATGGCACGCCGATCTACTACGTGGATATCACCCTGCGCGAAGGCATGGACCTGGAGGAGGCCCTGGCCAGTGCGCACGATATGGCCCTGGACCGGAATGAAGTGGGGTTTGATCAGAAGGCATTGGATCGGGTGGCCAAGCAGGGCTTTGCCAACGGGCTGTTTGAAGAGCAGGAGGAAGATGTGGCAGCCGTGGTGGATGAGTTTTATCCACAGCAGGAGGCTCAGACAGGTCAGGGGCATCACCTGAACCCATCCGCCACTGGCCAACTCAGTGCGACCGGTACGCTGAATGACAAGCTGGCTCAACGCTCCCATCGGCTGACCCGGAAGCCTGCGCCCTTTGAGGATGGAGATGTGGGTACGGGTCAGCCTGTAACGGCTGACGCTGAGGCTCAGGCCGAAGCAACGGTAGTAACAGACACTCAGCAGAACCAGAACACTGCAGCCAATACCGAAACTAATGTGGATGCCTCTGCCATCGAAGCCTCACTGCAGGCCGATATCGCTCAGGCCTCCCGCCTGGCCAAACGTGCCCGTCAGTCGGGCGTGAGCAAAGCCCGTCCGACCACCCATTAATCAAACCACTATCTCTTTCCGTGCTGAACGCTTGGGTACCACAACGCCATAACGGCGCTTCCACTCATCTTTCGCTGTTCACAACCACTCTCAATCACTCTGCCGGTATCGCTGCCCTGCGGGGTGGCGGTGCCTGCAGGTCTGGAGGTTTACCATGATGACCCATTCCCATGCGGGCACTTTGTCCCGTGATCAACTCTACCGTCAGGCACCGGCCATCTTCGCCCAAGCGCCTAATGATGCTGTCTCTGACCGCTACGGCTTTGTCCCCACCATTGAGGTAGTGGACGCCCTGCAGGCCGAAGGCTGGTACCCCGTCCGGGCGCAACAGACCCGTGTGCGTGATCCCGAGCGCCGGGATACCACCCGCCATCTGGTGCGGTTCCGTCAGGACCCGCAACGCCAGATCACGGTGGGCGACAGTATTGCGGAACTGGTACTGACCAACAGCCATGACCGTTCGTCTGCCTACCAACTGGATCTGGGACTGTTCCGGCTGATCTGCAGTAACGGCATGGTGACCCCGGTGGGCGATATGGGCGGTATCCGCGTACGCCACGGCAAACAGGTGGTTGATCAGATCCTGGAGGGCTCCCTGGCTCTGGTGGATGAAGTGCCCAACCTGGCCGGTACCGTCGAACGCTTCCAGTCGATGCGGTTAAGCCCGGAGGAGTCCCGCCTGTTTGCCCAATCCGCCCTGACCCTGCGCTACGGGGAGGACTGGCGTCAGGTCAGCCCCATTCAACCGGATCGCCTGCTGGATGCCCGTCGCTCGGAAGACCGGGATCAGAATCTCTGGCGGGTGTTTAATCGCACGCAGGAGAACCTGCTCAAGGGCGGTATCCCAGGGCGTTCGGCATCCGGTCGTCATACCCGCACCCGTGCCATCCAGTCTGTCAGTGAAGATGTGCGCCTCAACCGCGCACTCTGGCAGCTGACCGAGCACTTCGCCGCACTCAAAGGACAGGCGCGTGTCGCCTGAAGAAAGGAGAATACACAGATGACACCCCAACTGATCGCCGGGGAACGCCCCGGCACCTATGTCGTCCCCAATGCCGTAACTGATGCCCAGTTGATGCACCTGGCTAGAATGCTGGCCCGTCGACGCCTGCGCAAAGGCCGTGCGCTGGATAAACCCGATACGGTGTTCAATGCCCTGCAAACCCTGCTGATGGAGTATGAGCATGAGGTGTTCGGCATGCTGATGCTGGACAACCGCCACCGCATCATCGCCTTCAAGGAGTTGTTCCGGGGCACCATCGATGCGGCCAGCGTGTACCCACGGGAAGTGATCAAGGAAGCGCTGACACATAACGCGGCGGCCGTGATCCTGGTGCACAACCACCCATCAGGGAGTCCAGAACCGAGCCAAGCGGATCGGCGCATTACCGATCGGCTGCAGCAAGCCCTGAGCACAGTGGAGATCCGGCTGCTGGACCACGTCATTGTCGGGCATGAAGGCACCTGCTCCTTTGCAGAAAAGGGGCTGATTTGAAAACCCCGGTCGTCGTGTTCGCCCTGTGCGAACACGGCGGCCACTGCGTCCTGTTATTATTTTTTTACACAACGGGCACTATCCTATGACACGCAGCGTGTGTGGTAGACTGGTCAGTAATCAGACAGGAGTAGCCATGACCGATTTACTCGACCCAACCAACGACTACGTGTTCAAGCGCTTGTTTGCAGAAGCACCGGATCTGCTGGTGGATCTGATCAATGACCTGCGCCCGGATCTGCCGAATATAGCGTCGGTTGAAATCCTGAACCCGAACATTGAAGCGTGTGAGTTGACGGGCAAATACATCATCCTGGATGTATTGGCACGGGATGGTCAGGGCCACTGCTATAATGTTGAGATACAGGTGCGCCGCTACGGTGCCTGGCACAAGCGCGGGCTGTTTTACCTGGCCCGGACCTTAGGAACGCAACTGGATGCCGGTGAAGATTACCAGCATTTGAGAGCGTCCGTTGGTTTGCATTTGCTGGATTTTGATCTGTTCACCGATACTGAAAGCGAGCGTCAGCAAGCTACCTGGCGGTTTGAAATGCGCGATGAGACCCAGCCAGATGTCACGTTGGGGAACATCTTGCAGATGAATCTGATCGAACTGAACAAGGCGGATCGCTTGGGACTTCCCGAAGGCCCGCTTCGCGCTTGGGTTACTTTTTTCAAGCACTGGCAGGAGGAACTGACCATGGCCAATGTAGCACACGAACCGGTTAAGAAAGCGATGAGCCGCATCCGTGAGCTGAGTGCTGATGACGAAGCTCGCCGCCTGGCGTTTGTGCGTGAACGCGCACTGCGGGATGAGGTGTCGTTGTTGAATGATGCTAAGCGAGAGGGTGAGCTGACAGGCGAGCGCCGTGTTTTGCAGCGCTTGCTGAAAAAGCGTTTTGGCGAGATACCATCTTGGGTGAACGAAAAGCTTGAGATAGCTGGCAGTCCTCAATTGGAGGTATGGGCAGATGAAATCCTGGTAGCAAAAAGCCTTGATGAACTCTTCAAGCATTAAAGCCGGAAAGTCAGAAGCGAGCAGCATCCGTGAGCTCAGTGCTGATGACGAGGCTCGCCGTTTGGCATTCGTGCGTGAACGGGCACTGCGGGATGAAGTATCGCTGTTGAACGATGCTGAAAAGCGCGGACGCATGGAAGGTCGGATGGAAGGAGAGTCACGACTTCTGCGCAAGATGATCGAGATAAAATTCGGCGCTATTCCTGAATGGGCTGAATCAGTACTGGAGTCTGCTGACTCCCAGCAGATTGATCTCTGGGCTGAATCGATCCTGACTGCCGAAAGCCTGGAAGCCCTATTGGGTAAGCACTGACCCCCAAGGCACTTGAGCGCAGCGGCATAGAAGGAACAGACATGTTGGCTGAACGTATGAAAAAGTGGCCCGAGCAGTGGGAGCAGCGCGGAATTCAGAAGGGTCGGGTGGAAGGCCGGATGGAAGGTCGGATAGAAACGATGCGTGAAACGGCACTCAATCTGATCAACATGAACATCCTGACCGATGCCCAGATCGCCCAGGCCTCTGGTTTGACAGAGGCTGAGGTCAAGGCATTACGCACTGAAGCCAGGCTCTGACCCCGGTGGGGCTGGAGTGCTCGACTAACGAGCCTCCAGCAGGGCGACTTGAGAGGCGCGGTTCGGCATCATGGTGGCCAGTGACGGCAGTGACCGGGTGGCGGTATCAGCCGCTGCAATCAGCGAGTCCTGCGTCAGGTGAGCATATCGCTGAGTGGTTTTGACTTGGGTATGCCCCAAAATATTCTGCACTTCATACAGACTGCGCCCTGAGTTGATCAGGAAGCTGGCAAAGCTGTGTCGCAGGTCATGTAACCTCAACTCCGGCATCCCGGCACGCTTACGTGCCACATCCCACGAGTTAAAGATATTATTGTACGGCTTCAGTGTTTTGGGGTTTGGGAACAGCCACTCGCAGCCGGGTATACGCAGCTGCTCCACGGCATTCAACATCTCCAGCAATCCATCTGAAATCGGAATATAGCGTGTCGTTCCGGTTTTATTGAACTCCACCGTCCAGATACGCCGCTCCAGATCCAGATCCTTCCAGCGCGCCGTTAACACCTCACCCTTGCGGGCACCAGTCAGCAAGAGCATGGCCACAATCCATTTAAGTTGAGGGTTGCGTGACCGTGTGATCGTCTCAAACAGGCGTGCAGCCTCCTCCGATGTTAAGTAACGCTCCCGTTTATTGTTTTCCACAAACAGGTCGATACCGGCCGTCGGGTTGCGAGTTGCCCCGGCAGTTTCCCAGCGCATGGCGCAGTTAAAAATATAACGGCACAGCACAATGAGCCGGTTGGTGGAGCTGGGCTTGTGCGTTTGACGGTTGACGTTGAACAGATCCACTAAATGACGCCGCGTAATCTCATCCAGATGCAGAGCACCGATGGCGGGCAGGATGTGCTTGTTCAGCAGGCAGACATCCGTTCTCCACGAGCGCTTGTAGGCTTTTATATGGGGCAGATAGGACTGCTCCACGAACTGAGCAAAGGTCGGGACCTCCTTCAGCGTTTTTTTCTGTTCAAAGGGATCAATACCCATTGCCAGTGTCGTCAGTCGCTCCGTTGCGAGCTGTCGAGCATCCGCCAGGCTCAACCGATTGGCCGGGCCTAACTTTTTCTCTTGTGTTTTACCCCGGACATCCTGATAACGCAGGTAATAGGTGCGCCGTCCAGATTTGAGGGCTTTGAACACCAATCCGGGTATTTTGGTATCGAAATAGTCGACTTTGGATTTGTCGGCCGGGCATAAGTTGCTACTCTGTACGAACTGTTGTGTAAGATTGCGCTTTGGCATGGCGGATACTCCTTTCATGTTTCGTAAACGCTACTAAAAGTAGCAATATATATTTAATAGTTCTTTTATCGGCTTGGAGTCAAGCTTTATGGATGAAAAAGTACGTTTTGCGATGGCGATGCGGATAGGGCGTGCCGCGTTGGGCATGAGTCAGCAAGAGTTCGCGGACATGCTGGGGGTGGCCAAGTCGACGATTGCACGCAATGAAACACTGGAGATGGTGATGCGTGCGGAGACACTGACCGCCATGATTCGTGCCTTGCGCGAAAGGGGGGTCGAGATCGATATACTGGGCAGTGATGATGTGCTGGATGTTCAGGTGAGAGAGGCAGCGGTAGAAAACTTGAAGAGTCGCCTGGAGGATGAGAGCCGTCGTCGCAGTGATCGAAAGCGCTCTCTGAACTGAAAGGAAAGAAGAGGAGACGTTGCTGCAGAGTGCGCTGGAATTGATGTGAAATGAAGAAACTGTGAAGAAAAATAAACGCTGTAGCTAAGAGACTGCAGGGCGCGTCAGATAGGCGATCTTGAGGGTATTAGATCGGTTATATTGGGCACGGATCGACTCGAAAAAATAGATATAGCGTAGAAAAACCATAATACGACATATTAGTAGCGTAAAAGCTGTTTTATAAACAGTATCTTACCTTTGAGCACTATTTGGTCGCTGACTGAAAATGTCACAGTGGTCGAACTGCCGGATACTTATCCGACTCAGATGCTGACTTACTGGGGCAACCCGGAAACAGGTGAAGGCGTACCGGCCGGTCAGGTGTGGGGCACAGTCCGTGCGTTCCTGTCTGAAGCCGACGATATGGCTGCTAACCTGTTTGACATCGGTGAAGCGCTGCACGATATCAAAGACATCACGCTGAATGGTGTAGGCGATGAGCTTCAGGGTGAAGGCTCCGCCGAAAACCCCGGTGCTGGCGACACCAATGGTGATGGCAGCCAGATTATCGATAAAGAGGGCGATTACACAGGTAACTATGAAATTACAGTTACTCTGTCGGATGGCACCATCAATACAGCCATTGTTGAACTGACTCAGGAGCAGTTCGAGTACCTGAACGGCTTGTTGTTTGATTCCAACGGAAACTCTCGTCTGTTCGAGAAAGAAGTTGCCTACACCATGACGGTGCAGGATGCCGAGGGTAATGACGTAGAAGTGCCTTCTGTAGTCGAAGGCGAAACAATTGTTACCAACCACCCGATCATCCTGACCCCGACTCAGAACAACGGTGGTACCGAAGAGATCGGTAAAACCTCTGCTGCGGATGACTTCATCGTTGCAGGCCGTCTGGACCTGCTGCACGGTGCCTACATCGACGGTGGTGAGGGCAACAATACTCTGGAAATTGACGCCAAAGGCTACTACGCTCAGCCGAAAGAGCTGTTGAACATCCAGACGATCAACATCGAAAACCTGCCAAACGTCTACACCAATGACAGCGGCGACAGCACTTACCCGGATCTGTCCGGTGACGGCTCCAACGACTCTACCATCGACCTGTCCCGTGCCGTTGACCTCGAAAAGCTGACCATCACCGAATCCGATTTTGACGGTGTTGATGAAGCGACTCTGGGTACGCTAACAATTGCCGGTGTACGCAACGGCGCGCTGACCCGCTTCGAAGGCGAGTTCAGCCAAGACGTGACCGTTCACTACGGCGAAGGCCTGACCGGTGAGCTGAACATCGAACTGGCAATCGGTGATGTTGATGGCACCATCAACCTGCTGCACAACGCCTCGACCCTGAATATCGATTCTCAGGGTACCGAGAACCACATGCATACGTTCTTCGCTGGCGGCACGCTGAGCCACCTGAACATCAGCGGCGAAGCGATCTTCTCTGTTGAAGACAGCATGGATAGCGGCTTCAACTCCGACCGTCCGGCTGTGATCGATGCCTCTGCCAACACCGGCGGTGTGGATCTGACCATTAATAACCATGAAGATGAAGTGATCTTCACCGGTACCGCTGAAGCGGATGACCAGTTCCAGGCCAACAACAACGGCAAGGCTGTCACCATCAATGCGGGTAACGGCGACAACGAACTCACCGCCGAAAACGGCGAAGTTGTTACCATCACTGCGGGCGACGGTGCCAACACCATCCGTGTTGATGGCAGCGACACTGTCTCTGTGACCGCGGGTAATGGCGGCAACATGGTTAGCGCTGCAAACGTTGATGATGTGACCATCTCAACCGGTGAAGGCGCTGATGTTATTACGGCCAGCGCTGGTGAAATCACCATCAACTCTCAGGGTGGTGATGATGTTGTTACGGTTGCGGGTCGTGAAGGTAGTGAAGCATCAGGGGTAACGGCTTCTCCGAACCTGGTGTTGGTGTTGGACGATTCAGGCTCAATGAGCAATGGTCAGACACCCGCACCTATCGAGGCACAGGCTGCGGCTGTTGCTGAACTGTTTGATCAGTTGCCTGATGATACTGCTGTGTATCTGGTTGCGGATTTGGGCTCAGGCACACAGCCGGCCGATGCTTGGGTCACTAAGGCACAGGCACTCGCAGTCGTTAATACAATGCAGGCCCAGGGTTACTGGAATACAGCTGGTTTTATTACTGAAGTACAGGCTGCGTTTGGTGATCAGACGGGTACGTACAATGTAGGTGGCGCCAATGAAGTGGTATTCATCACGGATGGCGGCAACAGTGTTCCAGATGAGCAGGCGTGGATCGACTTCCTCGTAGCCAATGATGTGCGCGCAAATGTCTTGGGCATTGGTGCAAATGATCAGAGTGATATTGATGTTATCAATAGCATGGCTTACGACGGTCGCGCTAACGCCGACCTGGATGGCATTGTTGCACCGACCACTGCCGAGCTGAGCGGTCTGCTCGAAGACCTGGGGCGTGATATTGCTGTATTGAACGGCAATGGTGCCAAAGTCAATATTGACCTGGGCGAAGGCAATAACGTTCTTGTGTTGGGTAACGCAGATGGTCTGGCACAAGGCCTTGTTGCCTACGAAGGCTCCAGCATTACAGGTGAAAACATCACCATGGTGGTCAATGCTGACAGTGATCTGCGTGCAGCAACACTGAATGGCATCACCAGCGTTGTACTGGATAATGGCGATGTGGGCAGTGCTGATCGCACTGTAGATAACGCCAAGCTGACCCTCACCTCAGAGCAGTTCCTTGCCATCGGTGCCGAGAACTTCAGTGTTGAAGGTTCTATCTTCCACACCTACGCGCAAATTGAAATCATCGTCACCGATGACATCTCCCTGACTGACCTGGGCGTTGACAACCTGTCGCGTAATATTGACCTGATCCTGGAAGTACAGGACGGCGTCACTCTGGAAATGACAGCTGAACAGCTGCACACCCGCGTTGCCGAGCAGGGCGTAACCCTAGCGAACGACAACAACGGCGACCAGCAGTCTGGCAGCGTACTGATCACCAATGCCGGTCTGGACTTCGACCCGTTCAACAGCAGCGACGACGCGCGCAGCATTGTTGACGGAGTGGCACTGTCTGGTGGTTCACTGTCGAGTGACTTCGGCGAAGATGGTAACGATTCAAACACCACTGTTGATCGTAACGAATGGGGCCAAAACGTCCTGATCGACCGCAACATGAACGGTTACGACCGTCCTGCGGATGTACCGTCTTACAGCCGTCTGGTCATCAACACCGACGAGATGTCTGAGATCGGTCCGTTTGAGACCATCGAAACCTTCCTGCGCATTACCGGTGATTCTGATCTGACCTTCACTCCGGTTGAAGGCGGTGTAGATGATTGGGGTCGTCCGATTGAAGGCGGCAGCGCGATTGCACTGGGCGTTGACAACGGCGTGGCCACTAATGGCTTCATCGTTGATTTCTCCAGCGTCGGCGGCGATGTCATCAATCTGACCCTGGCTAACTTCGAAAACGCGGATGCTATCTACGGTAACGGCTCTGAAACCAAAGATGTTCGTGTCAATGTCGAAATCAATGAAGAAGAAAGCCTCGATAAGGATGTCGGTGAAGTCGGTTCCTTGGCACAGGGGCTGGTGTCCAGCGGTGTACAGACTTACGTCGTAACCGATATCGACCTTCTCGATTCCGGCAGTGATTACGCAGTCGATTTCTACACCTGCGAAACTACTCAGGACCTCGAAGTCTTGGGTCTGCAGGGTAACTACGGCAAGACAATCAACTTCCTGAACACCGAACGTGGTGTTGAATTCCTGATGGAAGTTGCTTACGACAAGCAGGATGGCTACGCGGTTGGTGAACTGACAGCTTCCTTCGCTCGTCCTGAAGGCGCCACGGCTGTTGTCAACGTTGTGGGTCTGGATACACTGCCGGCTGGAGAAGTACAGCTGGTTGACGGTATCTCTACTAACGCAACTGCAGCTGTCATCAACATCGAAGGCGGCAACACCGTCATCGAAGAACTCACCGATACCTCTGAAGATGGTAACCTGACCAGCCTGACCGTAACCGCAGACGCTGATCTGGCCATCGAAACCGATCTGCCGGCTACACTGGAAAGCTTCGATGCATCCGGCGTTGTGGGTGAACTGGCGGTAACGGTTGATCTGTGGCAGGCAGGTGAAACCCCGCTGACCTTCGAAGGCGCAGCAGGCAGCACCACCCTGACCATCGACGATGCAGCTGAAGGTGCTATCGCCAGCATCACGGGTGCTGGTGAAGTTTCCCTGGTAATCGGTGACGGCGAAGGCACTGACAGCGCTGACCTGTCTGATACTAGCCTGACCAACGTTACCTCCGTGTCTATCCACGAAGGCCAGAGCCTGACTCTGACCATGGAACAGGCTGATACTATCGGTGCTGAGAACTTCTCTGTAATCGATACTGATGGTAATGGCACTATCACTTCTACCAGCCTGACCCTTGAAGGCCTGAACGATCAGCCGTTCTCCCTGGCTGATTATCCGGAAGACGTCGAAGTAACACTGACTCTGGCGGAAGAGCCGGTAGTTACTCTGCATCCGGATACCGACCTGACCGGCATTGCAGCTCTGGAAATCCCGGAAGGCACCGTTCTGGAACTGACCGCTGAGCAATTCCAGCAGCTGGAAGGTAACTCAGACGGAAATGTACTGACTGGTAGTGGCTCCGTTCATATCACCGATATGAGCAACAGCGAAGCGATCGGCGAGCACGGCGAAGAGCTGGATCTCTCCACAATTGCTATCGAAGACACCGCTACTGACGGTTCTACAGATGGCGTCGCCACTGTCACCATCTCTCTGGCTGATACAGTGAATCTGTCTGCAGCAACGGTGCTGGATGCCAACGGCAATCCTGTTGCTGACACCTTCAACATCGGTGATGGTCTGACGCTGGTGCTGGAAGGCATCGAAGATGCCGATGGCGTTGAATTCGTGGGCGGCGCTGAGTCCACCCTGAAGTTCATTGACATCGCTAACGATGCCGAAGACGGCTCCATCGATGCATCCAAGTTCGGCACAACCTATGTTCAGCTTCTGAACGTGCTCGTGGCAGATGCCAATGTTGACCTGCTGTTGGATGGCCTGCCAGGTAGCGTAACCAAGGTTATCTACAACGGTGACGGTTGGGTTACTACGTTGGATCAGGTGGCAAATGTTGAGCCAGAAACAACGGTTGATGGTCTTGTGGCATTCGATACCACGAACCCGGATGTAGAAATTGCGAACTTTACCCTGAACCTTCAGGGCGCAGCTGATATCACCGGCAACCTGGATTTGACCACTGGCGCCAAGTTCAGCGATGCAGATGGTGACCGCACCCAGGATACCGGCGAAGCCAACCTGATGCGCGCCTTCTTGCAATCGCTGACTATCAACTCCACCGATGAGACTGAAAACTCAGATGCGACGAACCTGCTTACAGGTGAAACCGCGAACATCATCGGCGGGAAAGTCACCGCAACTGACGGAGCTGATAGCGCTCGTTCAAACAACAACCTGCTGAACGTCACCATTACGGGTGATCAGGCGCTGGTTATCGAGGGCGGCATCGAGTTCAGTTCTGTTGTCGGCGATGATGACTTCACCGCGAACGACAACGACGAAGCGGTTGCAACGCTGAACGTTGAAAGCGACGCGTCTGTCGTGCTGGGCGTACTCGACACCAGCGACGTCGATGTGGTTGAACTGGTGGTTAACCAGACCGGAGCGGGCGACCTGACCTTCACCCTGGATCCGGATAACCTGGTTGCAGACGATCAGCTGACCATCAACGGCAGCGCGACTGCGCAGACCACCATCGTGGTTGCAGACGGTGCCACTGACCTTGACCTGTCTGACGACACGCTGGTCAACGTTGATGCCATCGTACTGGAAGATGATGCGGATCTGGTCCTGACTCAGGCTCAGTTCAACGATATCGGTGCGGCCAACTTCTCCCTGGCTGACAACGCTTCCGACGCTGACATCGACCTGGTTGCCTTTGAAGGCGCCGTTGTATTTGATGCCACTGCGCTTGAAACGGGTATCGACATTGACACCATCACCATGGCACCGGGTGCTCAAGTGATGGATCCGGCTACCAACCTGATGGGCGTAGCTCAGATCGTTGTACCGGAAGGTGGCAGCCTGACCCTGACGGCTGATCAGTTCGCGCAGCTGGATGGCGCTGGCAGCATTGTCGGTGTGGGCGCTACTCAGGACTTCACTGTGACCATCACAGGCCTGGATCAGGCTGACGTGGACGCAGGCCTGGATCTGACCGGTATCGACTCCACCAACATCATCGTGGATGTTGATGGCTCCGTTAACCTGCATGACACCACTGAGCTGGGCACTGTCGGCAACCTGACCTTCCAGATGGACGACAACGCCATCCTGGGTCTGGCCGAGATCGAACAGCTGAGCCCGACCTATGTGGTTGATACAACCAACACTGCAAACCAGCCTGCAACCTCTGTCGTGGTCGGCAGCGGCCTGACCGTGATTGGCGGCACAGGCTCTTCTGTTGAACTGCAGTTTACCCAGACCGCAGGCACAGCAGTTAACTGGTGGGAAGCATTCGATGCGTCCGGTATTCAGACCGACACCATCCGTCTGCTGAACGACCTGGTGATGAACCGCAACATCGAACTGCTGCAGGGTATCGACAGCGACGTTGAAGTGATCATCTTCGAAACGCTGGAAGACTTCCCGGGCTACCTGGCCACCATCAACCGTGTGGTTGAAGTTGAGCCGGGCGTCACCATCGATGGTTTCATCGTCTTCAATGACTCCACCGATGACAGTGAAATCCGCACGCTGCAGCTGGACCTGCAGGGTGATGCCACTGTTGACGGCAGCATCTATCTGACCACGCGCGACAAAGACAGCGACAAGCTGCCGCGCAACTTCGATACGCTGACCATCAACTCACTGGGTACCGATTCGAACACCATCGACGGTAACATCACGCCGATCAGCCAGCTGTCCTGGACCAATGACAACAGCCTGCTGAACGTGAATGTCAATGCCGACCAGGCACTGGAAATCACCGGCGACATCGTGTTCAACAGCCTGGGCACCGATGGTAACGACGACACCGCGACCCTGAACATCACTGGTACAGCGGATGTCACCATCGAGCAGCTGGACGTAACCGACAACACCGATGACGGAATTGGAACCCTGGTTGTCAACAATGCCGGTACTGGCGTGCTGACCATCACAGGCTCCAGCCCGGCCATCCTGACTGATGAAACAGGTCAGACTACCTCCAGCGTACTGGAAACGCTGATCTTCGAAGGTCAGGGCGACATCGTGCTGGGTACAGATGGCGAAGGTATCAGCTCTGAAGCCCTGTCCGAGATCGACGCATCCGGTCTGTCAGGTAACCTGACTCTGGAAGTTGTGGATAACATCGACTCTCAGAACTTCTCCTTCACGGCAGGTACTGGCGTTACCACGCTGACCCTGACTGACGCGGATCTGAGTGCTAATGTGAACGCCAACCCGGCAGATACCGGCTGGAGCTTCGACTTCACCAACGCACAGACAGGAACCGAGTTCCACCTGGCGGCAGCGCTGGACAGCAATCCGGCAGGTGACTTCGGTCCGCTGAACATCAACATGGGCCCGAACGGCGTCCTGTTCATTGATGCGACCATGGATCTGTCGGGTCTGGACCTGACCATCCTGGGTGATCAGCCGATCGTCCTGGCGGATGACGTAACCCTGACACTGACCGCTGCGCAGGCCTCTGGCCTGAACATCGTCGCCGGTACAGACGTGGGTAACGATGGCTACAACGGCTCTATCGAAATCATCGATCTGGGTGATTACGCTGACCTGAACCAGAACGGCAGCAACGATGATGCCGCCGAGCTGATTGATTATGACTTCAGCGGTCTTCAGGTGCCGGCGTCTGCCACCCTGGCTGACAACGATGTCACCCTGTCTGTTAACACCGACCTGGGTGATGTCGTGATCAATCTGGTTGATCTGGCTGATGGTGCAGGTGGAAACGCTGCACTGACCGGTCAGACCATCCGTTTTGCAACGGAAGAGCAGGCTGCCCGCACGATCAATGTGGGTACAATTGATGGTGAAGAATCCACCAACGTCATCTGGCTGTTCGACAGCGTCAGCGGTCCGGTTGATACCAGCGGTTACGATCCAGAGATTGCACGCCTGTGGATTCTGGAAGCACTGGCCAACGGCACCAACATTGAGCAGCTGTTCACCAGCCTGCCGAGCACCATTGTCCGTGTTGACTTTGCCGATCTGGATGATCTGCCGACTGCACTGGATGACTCTACCGCTCGCAGCCGTGTGGTTGAGCTGGCATCGTTCACTAACCTGCCGGCAGGTCTGAGCTTCAGCGATGAAGACCGTCTGGAGCACGTTGAAACACTGACTATCCGCATGGGTGGTGAAGTGACACTGGGTAACGTCGAGATCGATAACATCATCGACCTGACCGTTAACCAGGCCAACATCAACTTCACTAGCCTGGTGATCGACTCTCTGCTGGCAGACAACACCAACGACCTGTTGGCGGCTGACGGCTACGATGAAAACACCAACGTTGCCCCGGTTGCGGCCAACGTGATTGGTGACATCTCTGTCGGCACCGAAGAAGGTCTGGAACTGCTGTCTGTGACACTGAACACAGGCGACAATCTGGGCATGGATGGTAACGATCTCGAAATCGGTACGATCTACTTCGAAGCCAATGCCACTAACAGCGCAACGCTGATCGTAACCGGCGACAACGATGTCACCATCAAGTCACTGGATACCAGCGATCCTGAAGTGGACAACACGGTAACCGTGAATGCTGCTGGCCATACCGGCAACCTGGTCGTAACCGGCGGTAGCCCGGCTGCAGCAGTAGCTGACATCGAAGCACTGTTCATTAACGGTACTGAAGAAGATGCAGGAACGGTTTACTTCGGTCACGTTGAAGAAACTGAAAACGTGTTCGTTCTCAACCTGGATGGCAACGGTGTACCGTACGCCGGTGTTGCAGGCGCTGAGCTGAGCCTGATCGAGGTTGATAGCGAGAACAAAGTGGTCAACCTGGGTGTTCTGGCGCTGATCGACGGTACCGATGACGACTCAGATGATGACGGTATTGCTGATGTTGATGCCTTCACACTGACTGGCAATGGCAACACCAGCGCAATCCTGGGCGAAGGTAATGTTGACGGCGTTGTGACCTCTCCGCTGCTGGAAGCTGGCAGCACTTGGGCGTTCAACAGTGTTGACCTGACCATTCAGGAAACCACCAACCCGATGTTCGAAGCGGGCGCGATCCTGGAAGTGGATGGCGGCAGCCTGACCATCGAAGGTGAAGTGAACCTGACCGAGGTAACACTGACGCTGACCAATGGTGCACAGGTATTCGTACCGGCTGATCAGACCCTGATCCTGACCGTTGAACAGGTTAAAGCGCTCGACACTGCAGGTGTTGATGTGACTGGTTCAGGTACCGTTGAGGTTATCGGTAACGGCGATGACGCTACTGCTAGCATCTTCAGCCATCTGCGCACCGCTAATGTCGACCTGTCGGCTGTAGTTCTGACGGAAGATGATGCGGATGATGTGTTCGCGGCTAGATTCGTAGGCGGCGAAAGTGACGCCCATGAAGCAATCGGCCAGACCATCACTGGTTCTGCCTTCGATGATTACATCATTGCAGGTGAAGATACCGACGATACGCTGATCGGTGGTGCCGGTAACGACACACTGGTTGGTGGCACAGGTTCTGGCAGCAGCGATACCTACAACGTCGACGCAGGAACTGACACCATCACGGATCTGCACGCCGATGGCTCAAGCGGTGAAGAGGATGTGTTGGTTGTCAGCAGCGGCGCTGAAGCGGTTGCAACTGGCATCACTACCTTCACAGCTACGGCTGAGACCATCAACAACGGTACAGCTACCCTGACAGGTGCATCCGGTGACAGCACCATTGATGTCTCACTGGCAGGTGGCGATAGCGGCTTCATTCTGATCGGCGGACCGGACGATGGATCGAACGGTGCCAACACCCTGACCGGCAGCGCCAACGATGACATCATCAACGGTGGTGATGACATCCAGAATGGTGTCGATGTCCTCACAGGTGGCTTGGGTGATGATCGGTTCGTGTTTAACGTCAGCAGCAGTGTTCCAGCTTCATTCACTGAAGATGATCAGCTGCCGTTGCCGGTGGATCAGGAAACGATCGAGTACACACCTGGTAACACAGAGGTGGATAGTGGTGATGAAGAAATCACTATCACCTATGCACTGAACGGTCTTGTCCAGACAGCAGTAACCGTCACAGAGTTTGATGCCGCAGACGCTGCATCTGTACACAGTGCCATTGCTGCTGCGCTTGATGCCCGTCCAGGTATCAGCGCTTACGTGACAGCAGGTCGTGTCGTGATCGAAGGCGATAACGGCAACTCTGTAGGCAATGTGACGCCGACGCTCAGCAGCGGTACTTGGGATGCTGATGGCACCCCTGCCGATACTGCAATCACTTCTATTAATGGAACTGATATCCCTCAGGTTACACGCTTGGATATCGACACTTCTATCAACGGAGTTTCTGCCGGTGAAGAGTACACAGTGACTGTTACTCTGGCAGAAGGTGGCGGTGCTTTCGGTACAGCTGTTGCAGGAAGCAACGATCCTCAGGCTTTGGCTGAGGCTTTGGCGGATTCCTTTAATACAAACGCTGGCCCCAGCACTGTAGTTGCAGTGGCTGATAACACCAGCGGTAGTTGGGGGATTACCTTCACGGATGAAAACGCAGACAACGGCGGCTTCAGTCTGTCAACTGATGCGCAGGGAACCTACGGTGGTTCTGGTGCGTCTAACATCGGCGCGACTGATCTGGCTACTGCCGATATCATCACGGACTTTACATTAGGTGAAAACGTGATTGATCTTGGCTTGGTCGCAGGTTCTTCTGCGAACTACGCTGAAGCAGCAGAAGCTGGAAGCTATGCAGTTGCTCTGTCTGATGCGGCCTCCGCGTTCGACGGTACCGTTCAGTACTACCTGACTTCTATCGAAGCAACAGGTGCTGAAAATGATGCGCTGAGCGACAACACTGAAGCTGGCGACAGCATCGGTCTGTTGTTCTTCGATGCGAATGCAGATGGTGCCGTAGATGGTGTGATCGCAATGGTAGGCGTTGACGAATCTAACTTCGCCTATACCGACATCGTAGCCTGAAGCTGATCGTTTCACTCACTGACCCGCAGCTCCTTGCGGGCCAGTGATGGCTGATAAAACCCCCGCTTCTCACAAGGAGGCGGGGGTTTTTGTTTATGGAAGGAAGACTATGCAAGCCTTTATTGTGACGAAAACCTTTATCGGTAAACTGGGCGACTCGCCCTATCCGTTTGTGGCCCCGGGTGACCTCGCGCGGGTCACCCCCTACGAGATCTATCTCGATACCCGTCAGGGCCAAAAACGTATCGCCGCCAGTGCCGAAAAAACCGGGGTCGAGTGCCGTGTGCTGGACCCCGCTCAAAACCCGTCCTTTACACTGCCCATTACACTCAACGGGCACGAGGGCAAACCCACACTGTTGCCGCTGGACCCAGATATTGCCACCCAACTGCGTGCGCGCATCCGCCCCGGTCAACCCTTGCGGTTGGCGCTGTTCAATGCCCTGGGCACAGGGCTGGGGGATAACCTGGTCGGCGCACAGGCGTTTCGGTTGGTATTGCCCCTGCTGAAGGCGATCCACCCGCTGATCGAGGTGGACGTGATCCGCTCATGGGCCGCCACCAAACCGGACTATGTGCTCAAGCACGAGCCCTGGGTGACGCGCATCCGCACCACCCCCATCCGCCTGGACGAATGGCGTGAATACGATGCCTGTTTTGATTTTTCCGGCTTTGTGTCGTTGCCGGGATTCAGGGGCGTGCCCTGGCCGGATTTTCATCTGATCAATTTGGGTGTCGCACCGGAAAAGATCGCCCCTGAGCTAAAGCAGGCATCCTGCGGTAACATCAATGCGGATGATTTCGCACGCGGGGCCGCTGCCGTAATAGCGTCCAAATCACAGGCGAGTGTGCAGGATATCTTTGTGCATGCGACGGCTTCGACACCCTTGCGCTCAATTCCCGCTGTGGCTTTGTTGCGACTGTGTACGGCACTTAAACAGCAGAGCCTGCGCGTTGTGACCGATGATAATGCCGTTGTTGCGGCGGCCCAGTCGGTAAACTGTCCCTGCTTAATGATCCGAGATCGCAGTTTGAGTGAACTGTACGGGGCCGTGTCAGCCGTGGACAGCGCCATCTGCTGCAACTCGTTTGTACTGCATGCGGCCAACGCCGTCGGCCAGCGCACGGTTGGGCTGTTCATGGGCCTTGGCTGGTATGATAACGGCATGCTGCCCTATCAACCGCAGCTGACCGCGATCGACGTGGACCACGAACAGCGCTACGCAAAACACTATAAACTGTCAGCCGATGCCCTGAACGACCCGGACGAAAAGGCCTACTTTGAAGGCTGCTGGCTGGCGGCGATCGAGCAGGTCATACACAGGCTCATTGAGCCCACCGACAAGGAGGCCCTCCATCATGCATAAACCCGCCTGGCCCGCCCGGCCTCTGATCCCCGTGGCTTGGGGTGAGGTGTTCGACAAACTCTCGATCCTGGCGATCAAGCGCGAACGCATTGATGACCCCACCAAACAACGCAACATTGCCCGCGAACAGGCGGCACTGGAAGAAATCGTGGGCGACACGGCCCGATACCCCGCCGCGCTGGATGACCTCCGCCAGGCCCTTAAAGCCGTCAATGACCAGCTATGGGACATCGAAAACGGCAAACGGGCACATGAAGCCCGGCAGTGCTTTGACGATGCCTTTATCCAGCTGTCACGCAGCGTATACCGCCTGAACGACCAGCGGGCACAGCTCAAACGCGAGATCGACACCCTGCTGGGCAGTGAACTGACAGAAGAGAAGAGCCACCCGGACTATGGACAATGACAGGCCCCGAACGCTCAGAGTGCTGAGCTTCCCGTTGCGAAGGCCAAGCTGCTATCCTGTGCCCAGCAAACAGGAGGCCCCATGACCGACACCGATACGGATCGCACCACCGATCACGACAGCCCTTGGAAAATCGCCCTGGATGGCTATTTCAAGGAGTTTCTGGAACTGCTGTTCCCGCATATCCCGTCAGAGATCGACTGGCGCCAGGGTTATACCTCGCTCGACAAAGAGCTGCAGCAGGTGACGCCTGACGCCAACTCTGGTAGGCGTTACGCCGATAAACTGGTCAAGGTACACACGCTGGAGGGCCATGAGACCTGGGTGCTGATCCATGTTGAAGTGCAGGGCGAGCCAGAGGACGCTTTTGCACAACGGATGTATACTTACCAGTATCGCCTGCGTGACCGCTATGGGGTGGATGTGGTGAGCCTTGCGGTACTGGCCGATACCAGCCCCGGCTTCAGGCCAGCGGCATTCAATTATGATCGCTGGGGGTGTGCACTGCAGTACCGTTTCCCAATGAGCAAATTGATCGATTTTGAGTCTAACTGGGAAGCGCTGGAACAGAGCGCCAATGTGTTCGCCTTGGTGGTGATGGCACAGCTCAAGGCCAAGCGAGTGAAAGACGGCGTGGCGCGTAAAGATGCCAAAGTCGCCATTATCCGCCTGATGTACGAACGCGGCTACAGCAAGCAGCAGATCCTGGAGCTGTTCAACGTGATTGATTGGATGATCCAGCTCCCCAGCAGTCTGAATGAAGCATTTTTGAACACGATCTATGCGATCGAGGAGGACAAGAACATGCCGTATATCAATACCGCTGAACGGGTGGGGTTGGAGAAGGGCCGTCACGAAGGTGAACTGATCGGTATCCAGAAAGGTGAGCAGATCGGTATCAAGAAAGGTGAGCAGATCGGTATCCAGAAGGGCGAAAAGATCGGTATCCTGCGGAACCAGCGCGAGACTGCCCTTACCCTGCTGGAATTAAAGTTCGGTGCACTGCCGGACTGGGCAACCGAGATGATCCGCCAAGCCGATGCGACCAAGCTCGATGCCTGGACGAGGGGTGTTCTGACAGCTGAAAGCTTGGAAGCCCTGCTGGGCAAGCACTGAGTCACGGCAGCACGTTGAAACCACGCATTGAGGCGGGGTGGGGGCTGTCCTGCCCCATGACCGTGTTGCCAGGTGCTGGCTGAGCGGGAGGCTTATGGCTATTCGCTGTTCGAGCTATGGCCCCGCGTGACCTTGCTTCCACACGCTCAAGCCCTAGACGCGGGTCAATGTCGTGTATGACTGGGTGGCTGAGGGCCAGGCCTCCGTGGAAGCGTCTAAGCCCTCTTTCCCCGATGCTTTGCCCGGTATCAGCGTCACTGCATCGGTGGCGCATTCTTTTTCACGTTCTCACCTGTCATAACCGTCCTCTCGTGCAGCCCTTTCTCACCCTCAATCTGGGTCAGCCAGCGCACCTGATCAGCCTCAAGTCTCTCTTGGGCATCAAGCAACCGATGGGCCAGTACGGTGGCACTCAAACCCTCTGCTTCGGAATCCAGGGCCTCCATCGTGAAAGCGCCTATGTAAGGCGCAGAATGTATTACGCCGTCGTTTATCCACTGTCAGAGTTTACCCAGATGCCATCGTACTCCGTTAGGTGAGATTGTGATTCCAGTAAGTAATCAGCCAGGAGTAAGGCTCGCAGGCCCCCTGGTTGATCTTCTAGCCAGTTGCTGTGACTTGAGAGTGCTCTTGGGTCGATGCGAGCCATGACATATAAGCGCCCTTGATGGAGCAATGTGATCGACGACAAGAGATTTGCTTGATGAATTAGTCCTACCAATTCCCGGATATCGGCTATTTGGTGTCTAACCGTTTGAGCTACTTCAATTTTGCGCTGTAAATAGCGTGTTGGCTCGCCGTTGTCGGTAAACAAACGGTAACCGCTAAACTGGTTAAATTGTCTGCTTGTAGTATCGACCCAAAGGGTACTACCGGCATCATCAAGGGAGTCGCTTGGGTTGTCAGTTTGTACCTGTGTATCGGCTATCTCAAATGGATACTGCTCCCATTTGCACGGAACATAGCCATCTAGAGGTTCGCTTTCAATATCCGCTTCAAGGGGTACAACGGGTAGCGTTAGAGCTGAGTGAGGATCAAGCAGAATGGGAAAGCGGTTTTTCAGCGCATGGATATCTGCGCAGGTGAGCTCCGCAAATCCACTGTTGGTTTGGTTGCTGAACACCCATCCCTTGTCAGCAGGGATATGACGTAAGTCAGGGTGCGTATAAGCATTAATATACATGTGTGATCTCCAGGGCCGATAAAACGACACCAATCTCTGTTTCCAACGCGGCTAGCTGTCCTGCGTTGGAACCAAAAAAAAATGCACTGAGCGACTGAGTCGCTATGCAGCACTTGAGTGGGCTTCCTTCAGCCCCGGAGATTTGAAAGGCACTAAACGGTTGAACGGTCGAACAAGTAAAAGTTGGGTTGTAGGATGATCCGTTACTGCCTTTCTTATATATACGTCCAGAATAGATACTTGATGGTGAAGGAGTCAAGTACCGCGAACGGGAAGTTCTTTGAGATGACTGGTTTTTTAGTGCCAGGGGTATTCTTTGTATCCTCTTTCATAGCTGTAGCAGACAAAATTGATTATTAGTCTATGATTTAGATTAATTATTTCTATTTTGGGGCTATTAATAGCACGAAGGAGCTGTAATGAGTACTGATAGCGCACGACAAGCGACCGAAGGCACATCAAATCATAGCACTCGCGCCATTAATCATACCGAGCCTGAAATGCCGGAATTTACGCCGCCTCCTCCTCCTCCCCCTCCCAATCATCCCCCTCCCAATCATCCTAGGTTTGTTTGGCGGGATTCGCAGCCATTTGAGGGGCAGTATCTTGAAAGAAATGATCAAATCGTTCAGCCCTTTCCGCCTCAGCAGCGGCGGCAAAGGGGTATGACACGCAGGGATTTGGTTCAATCGATGGTTGTCTACCTTGAGCAGCACTATTATTTGCTTCGAGACGATTCTGGTGTGTTCTTCCTGCAGAACAAAGCTAACGCTTATCTGATGCCTGTCAACGCGGATAGCTTGACGATTCCCATGAAGGATTATGCGATGAGGTATTTCGCTAAAGAGCTCACCGACGGAATGATTAAAAACGTGCTGGACCTCTTTTGTGGACTCTATAGTGCTCAGTCAGTGCAGGTTCCTTACGTCGAATGTGGCAGGGGGGGGAGCCGCCACGACCATCTGGTTAACTATTACGTTGGTCCAGGTATGTTGTGGCATCTTTACTATGACCCCATTCAGCAGCAGTGTTTTTCAACACACGACAGGACTGTTGTGCCGTTGATGCTCAACCGCTCAGCACAGTTTGATTATAAGTATCACCACACAACGCGCCCTGCTGACTTGGAAAACCTGTTCCGGGGCTATTCAGTACCCGAGAGCGAATATCTGATACTGATCACATGGATGGTCAGCACGCTGGTGTACGGCAGCAATGTATTTTTGCTGGAATTGATCGATAGCGATGATGAACGTATCCACAAACTTCAGCGAGATCTGAAGAACCTGATCGATTTTTGTGGAACAAGCTTTATTCCGGAGGTGCCCTCCAAACGTAAAGGGCTAGAGAAACTGGCTCTTGATCACTATGTGATGAGTTTCAGTCCCGTGGATAACCTTACCGCCTCCATGCAGAAGAACCTGCTGGATCTTCTAAACGGTTATACTGTCGATGCTGAACTAAAACCCAAGCGCCACAGCTATTCCGTATTCATTCAACGCCCTGTTCTGCTGTCTGCAGATGAAAGCGTCATTACACATGGGCCGCTGCTGAATCGCTCCATCACGTTGTATTTATCCCGATTGGGTGAGCCAACGGGTGTGGATATGAGCGTTCCGTTTGATACATATTTTAGCGCTTGGCTGCAGCTGACAGTCTGTGTTAAACATCACGTTCATGGCTTCCTGAAGGAGCACATTAACGATCATACCTCCCCAATGGAGATTTTCCGTGAAGTAGGGTTACAAGTATGTAAGTGCTTGAATAAGGATGAGAATCTGTTCCTGAATGAACTCGCTTATCAAGTAGCAGCTAGACAGGAACTATCGCAATCGGAGAGTCCGGCGGCTCAGGCTCTAATCGCATACCTGGATCACAACAGTCTCTGCGAGCAGTCAATGCCTGTGAGTGATTGGCTTGATGCGTTGGAACCCTTCCGCCCCAAACGCGTTCTTATAAGCAACTGGCCTGCTAACGCTAGGGCGCTGGGAGCAGCACTCAAGAAGGCCAAATCGGTTCTGGCTGCATCCAATATTGAGTGCTTCGGTAAGAAGCGGGGCTCGTATCGGGTCTTGGCCATCCGTCGAAGCACCCCGCTGAAACCTTCAGCCACGGATTAATCTTAAGCACTTGGCCTGGACGCTTGAGTGTTTTTGATCGAAACCAAAGGGGGGCTTGAAGGCCACTGCTGTCCCATAAATGGCAGCAAATGAGAAAGCCTGAATCCAAGTGAGTAAAATGAGAGTGCGACCAAACACTCTACTCACAAAGGATTCAGGCTTTGTCTCATCATAACACCGCGTTTCATCAGTTGCTCCAGCCTTTGTCCAGACATGATTTTGAGCGAACGGCCCGTGAGCATCATGTGGGGCAAAAACTCCGTTCAGCTTCACGCTGGGATCAGTTCATTGGCATTGCGATGTCCCAGATTTCTGGCCGACAAAGTCTCCGCGACATCGAGTCTAGCCTCGCCAGTCAGCGGCATAAACTCTACCACCTCGGAGCCAAGCCGATTGCTCGCTCAACCCTCGCCCGCCTCAATGAGCAGCAGCCTGCCGAGCTCTATGAGGCCATCTTTTATAAGCTTTTACAGCGCTGTTCTGTGCGTTCAAATGCGCATAAATTTCGCTTCAAAAATCCACTTTATTCACTCGATGCCAGCACCATCGATCTGTCATTGAATATTTTCCCCTGGGCAAAAATCCATCAGTCAAAAGCCGGTGTAAAGCTGCATACCGGCCTGAACAACGCCAGCTTAATTCCCGAGTTCGTTGCGCTCAGTGATGGCCGGGAAGGCGATTTGATTCAGGGGCGCCAGTTCACCTTTCCGGCAGGTAGTATCGTGGCTTTTGATAAGGGCTATGTTGATTACCGCTGGTATGGAGAGCTGACAAAACAAAAGGTTAGCTTTGTCACGCGACTGAGACCCAAAGCTGTTTATCAGGTGCAGAAATCGAATCCAGTACCTGCCAAGACGTCGGTTGAGTACGATCAAGTGATTGAGCTGAGCAGTCAGCACGCGCAAAAACAGCGCGCACCCACGCTTCGATTGGTGGGGTATAACTGCCCGGAAAGCGGTAAACACTTCCGCTTTATCACCAACAACTTCAAGCTGGCCGCGACGACGATTGCGGCGATCTATAAGGATCGTTGGCAGGTGGAACTCTTCTTCAAAGCGCTCAAGCAAAACCTGAAGATAAAGGCGTTTTTAGGTAACAGTAAGAATGCTGTGCTGACGCAGATCTGGATCGCCATGATCTGCTATCTACTGCTCTCGTTTGCTCGCCACAGCGCCCGGCAAGGCTGGAGCGTACAACGCATAATGCGAACACTTCAGGTGAGCTTGTTCGAACGCATACCCCTTTGGGCGCTACTTAATCCTCCTTCACTAAAGCCAGAAAAAAGGGACCCTCAAATGAGGATCCCTTTATGATCAAAAACTATGGGACAGCAGTGGCTTGAAGGCCCCTTCTCCGCCCGACTCCTTGTTTGATTGTCTCTTCCCGCAGCTGTTTTCTCCTTCGTCTTAACTGGCGATAAAGTCTCACTTCGGTTGCGTCCATGCACGCATTGAAATAACCAGCCTGCACGACGTTGCAGACGTTTAAAGGTATGAAAAATAGAAAAAAGCCGATATTAGGCGCTATTACGCCGGTTTATCTCGGTTTTGATCGTCGCAATGTCTAATGTCGTGATGCAGTGCCGTCTGTTTCCAGCACTTCCCTGACCCGTTCCAGCAACGCTTTCCCCGGTCCTTGCGGCTGTCGTCGACCCCGTTCCCAGTCCTGTAGAGTGCGCTGACTGATACCTAAGGCACCGGCCATTTCCATCTGTGTCATCGCCCGTTCGTGCCTGAGTGTGAGGATCGCTTCGACGCTCGGATGCAGTCCTTTGGGTGGATCACTCGGAGAGCGTTTGGCTCGATGCGGCGGTAGAGTCTCGGGCTGATCCCCTGCGCTGTGCTGCATCATCTTTTCCTGGTTGAGACAGGATAGTTTCGTCTGGCCTGTCGGTGCTGCAGTCGGGTGTGACACTGACTGATTGCGTGCAGGCGGTGCATTCGTTTCCGGTGCCTGCCACTGGGGCATGGCGTCCGCCTGCAGTGGGCTTTTCTCCTCTGTGCCGTTCACTGACTCTGTGCGGTCGGTGTGCATCGCTCGATTCTCCTCTGTCGTTGCGTGCTCCATAGGATAGGGCGTGAGTATTTTTTTATTTTTCACAGTCAATGCACGTCCTTGTGCCGGGATCGACTCGGATTAAACCGATCCGTCTGCTGCCGTTAGCAACGACACCTGCGGCTGCTATCAAAACAACGCGTCCCTTCACCAAAACGTTTGCTATACGCCTTGCAGAGGTAACTCGCCCGGTAGTACAGCCGTGCCAGCTCATAGCCATCTGATGGATGACTGGAAATCCGAAAATGCCCGGTCTCGTAATCGATGGCCTCTGAACGGCTGGGTACGTCACAGCCGTAGGGATAATCCGTGTCGTACTGCCCACCCACCGCGTAGTGAACCAGCCCTTCGACTCCATGATCATTCGCCAGCCTCAATGCGTAGCACCACGCCCGTACAATCCGATGGAACAGGTTCTGGCGGTGATATCCGCCTTCCTCACACGGCCCGTAAGTACCGATCTGATGAACGGCATTCTGGTTGAACATCAGCAGCAGGTGGTAGTGGGGATGAGGGCTGCTGTCTTGCTCACGTGCCCAGACGTAATGCACACGGGTCGGGTATTTCAGATCGGCTCGATCCAGTTCCCGTTGCAGGTACTCAAAAAACCGCTTCATGCACTGATTGTCTCGACTCAGCTCTACCGGATAGGCCTGCGGGTAACGCAGATCCACCCGCACGGCATAGACTCTCGGATATTCCGTCAGTGCGGCATCGATCACCTCCCAGGTACGTTCCAGGTAGTTTTCGACCAGCCCTCCGTATTTCGGCTGCTGTAACACTGCCCAGCCTCGGTACTGGCTTTCGTAGTGCAGACGCAGCTGAGGACTGCCGGGTACCCGCTTGGGCAGTCCTGTGGTGTTGTGCGGGTGTTCTTCCCAAGGATCGAAGGACTCGATGGCTGGATCAGGATCAGGATCAGAGACTGAGCTGGGGTATGGACCGTAGGTGTTGACGTAGGTTTGGTAGTGTTCTGGGTTGTAAGGATTCATGAGTGTGCTCCAGTACCGGTTAAAGGGACTGAGCGTGGAGATCACTCGGGTGGCTGCCCTCACCCTGGTGGAGGTAGAGGGTTGTGTATCATGGACTTATGCCTGATCTCTCTTTGGGAAGAGATCAGGCTATGACCTGTTTGAATCTGGGGGAGTGGTAGAGGGATGGGTTATATCCATTGATAAGTAATGGGTTATACGGAATAGATCTATGTGTTGGTTCCAGAGAGTGAACTCTGATTGGATAACCTGTTGGTTATATATACTACTGTAACCGTCATTCCGACCTTGCCAAAAACCCCCGTCCCATCGAGGTTTGCCCACAGGCACACCCCCGGAAACATTGACCCTCGATTTCAGAAATTAAATCATTTTGGGTTCGGGGATAACTCAGTGGGTGATCACCACGCTCACTGTATTCCACCGCCCGATTATTTTTTACACGCACTGCGTTCTTAGCCCGGATACCGCACTGAATCGACTCCGCATCCAGCTGTTGGCACTGGCAGATTCAACCAAATCTCAAACCTATATCACCGACCTGGATACACCCCGAGGTGCGTCCGCTCAACGCAGGGTTAATGCCCAGGAGGTGATAGATGACAAACACATGCCCGGTCTGTGCATCAGACCGTATTCTGCCCCGTCGTATGGGGCGTAAAGCCGGAACCGTGACCGGCATCGCAGCCGGCACGGCCAGTGGCATCGCCGGTGCGCTCAGTGGGGCAGGCGGCGGTGCTGTAACCGGCCTGCAGCTGGGCCGGATCGCAGGCCCGCCCGGTATGGCCTTAGGCACCCTGTCCGGTGCGCTGATTGGTGGACTCATTGGGGGTGCTGCCGGTGGCGTGACCGGTGCCCAGATCGGTGATGAGCTGGATCGACGGGTGCTGGATAACTGCGAGTGCCTGAACTGCGGCCATACCTTTCGACGCGACTAACCGACCTCTTTTTGACTGACTACTGGTTATCCCCAGGCATTGCTCCGGCGGTATGCCGGGGCGTTATGCTGTTACGGGACATAGGAGAACGATGATGAATACACACCACACCGCGATTCAACCGACCGCTCTGGCACTGCCTGCGCCTCATAGTGCCCTGACGGATCAAGCCATGATGAACGCTCAGGCCGAAGCGCTGCAGGGGCTCACCTCCAGCAAGCGCCGCCATGCCCAGGCGCACCGTCTGGTGGATACCCGTCAGCTGGATCGCAATACCTGGCTGGCCGTGCGTCAGACCGGCATTGGCAGTTCGGATGCGGCGGCTGCCGTTGGACTCAATCCCTATAAATCCCAGCTGGAGCTGTGGATGGAGAAGACCGGTCGGCTGGTCCATGCCGCTCAGTCGGATGGGCTCGCTGAACAGCCTGACGATGACGATAACAGCCCCTTGTTCTGGGGCACGGTACTGGAGCCCATCGTGGCCGAGCACTATGCCAAGCGCACCGGCTTCAAGGTGCGCCGTGTCAATGCGGTGCTGCAGCACCCGACACACGCCTGGATGCTGGCCAACCTGGACCGTGAGGTGGTCGGTTGCGATGAAGTGCAGGTACTGGAGTGCAAAACGGCGGGCATCAACGGGGCCAAGCTGTGGAAGAACGGCGTGCCGGAGTACGTGCAGCTGCAGGTGATGCACCAGTTGGCCGTCACCGGTCAGCAGGCGGCGGATGTCGCCGTGCTGGTCGGAGGGCATGAGCTCAGGATATTCCGTCTGGAGCGGGACGAGGCGTTGATTGAACGGCTGATCCAGCTCGAAGCCGAATTCTGGCGGCATGTGACGGAGGATACACCACCCCCGGCCGATGCCAGTGACTCAGCCGATCGTGCGCTGCGGGCACTGTTCCCGGAGGATGACCATGAGGTGATGGACTTCACTGAGCAACCGGAGCTGTCCGAGGTGTTTGAGCAGCTGCTGGTGGTGCGCTCGGTACTGGATGATGCCAAACGCGATGAGGCCCAGTTGAAGCATCAGTTGCAGCAGGCGATGGGCACGGCCAGTGAGGCTCAGTTCTCACAGGGCCGCATTACCTGGAAGAAGAGCAGTGACAGCCGGGTGGTGGATCTGGCACGGCTGAAGAAAGATGAGCCGGAACTGGTGCAGCAGTACCTGACGGTAAAGCCCGGCAGTCGCCGCTTTGTGGTGCATGGAAGCTGAACGTTGCAACCACTGATACTGCCGGTTATCCACAGTACTACTCAGATCCATTCGTATCATTTCAACACAACAGCCCCAGCCCTGTGCCCTCTGCGGAGGCACGGGGCTTTTTATTGTCTTCAATTCAGGCTCTGACTGCAGAGCAGGAGGTACCCCATGTTAAAAGGACTCGCCATTACCCCGCCCATTCTGGGGCGGATCGCCATCGGTAAGGTGGTGGAGAAGGACGGCAAACGCCTGCCACAGAAGGATGATCAGTTTACCCTGACCTCCCAGATCCAGACCCGTGAAGGCTGGTTGCCACACCCGCTGGATGAACAGCTGCGCGAAGGGCAGGGCGGTAAGCTGCGCCGCATCCCGATCCGGTTGCTGTTCAATGACCCGGATCTCAACCTGAGGGCGGAGTATTCGTTGTTTGATCGCAATACCGCAAGGCCTTTGTGCGTGGGGGATGGAGAACAGTGCCGCCGTCGGACCCGTGAAGGGATGCAGACGCTGCCGTGCCCTGGCCCCGATAGCTGTGAGCTGGCTCAGGGCGGACGCTGCAAACCCTATGCCCGGCTCAACGTGGTGATCGGGGATGAAGACCCGCTGGGGACGTTCATCTTCCGTACCACGGGGTTCAACTCCATTCGGACCCTGGCTGCACGGCTGCAGTACTTCAAGGCGGTCTCCGGTAACCGTCTGGCCTGTATGCCGCTGGAGTTAAGGCTGCGGGGCAAGTCCACCCGTCAGAGTCACGGTACGCCCATCTACTATGTGGATATCACCCTGCGCGAAGGCATGGATCTGGAGGAGGCCTTAGCCAAGGCGCACGATATGGCCTTGGACCGGAATGAGGTGGGGTTTGATCAGAAGGCGTTGGATCGGGTGGCTAAGCAGGGCTTTGCCAACGGGCTGTTCGAAGAGCAGGAGGAGGATGTGGCAGCCGTGGTGGATGAGTTTTATCCACAACTGGAGGCTCAGGCAGGTCAGGGGCATCACCTGAACCCACCCGCCACGGGCCAACTCAGTGCCACCGGTACGCTGAGTGACAAGCTGGCTCAACGCTCCCATCGACTGACCCGCAAGCCTGCACCCTTTGAGGATGGGGATGCGGCTGCATCGGGTGCGTCTGAGTCTGAGAATGCAACCAAAGAAGCGTTAGAAGCCGAGACACAGCAGAAACAGAAGGCTGCAGCTAATGTCGACGCTGAGATGGACGCAAACGCCATCGAAGCCTCACTGCAGGCGGATATTGCTCAGGCCTCCCGCCTGGCCAAACGTGCACGTCAGTCAGGGGTGAGCAAGGCGCGTCCGACCGCTCATTGATCAAGCCGCTATCCCATGCCGTGCTGAACGCTTGGGTACCACAACGCCACAACGGCGCTTCCAATCATCCGCTCTATACCAAACAAATAACTACTCTCAATCACCCTGCCGGTATCGCTGCCCTGTGGGGTGGCGATGCCTGCAGGTCTGGAGGTTTATCATGACGACTCACTCCCATGCGGGCACTTTGTCCCGTGATCAACTCTACCGTCAGGCCCCGGCCATCTTTGCCCGCGCGCCGGATGATGCTGTCTCTGACCGCTACGGCTTTGTGCCCACCATTGAAGTGGTGGACGCCCTGCAGGCGGAGGGCTGGTACCCCGTCCGTGCGCAACAGACCCGTGTACGTGATCCTGAGCGCCGCGATACCACCCGCCATCTGGTGCGGTTCCGCCAAGACCCACAACGCCAGATCACGGTGGGCGACAGCATTGCGGAACTGGTACTGACCAACAGCCATGACCGCTCTGCGGCCTATCAACTGGATCTGGGCTTGTTCCGACTGATCTGCAGCAACGGCATGGTGACACCGGTAGGCGATATGGGCGGTATCCGGGTACGCCACGGCAAGCAGGTGGTGGATCAGATCCTGGACGGCTCCCTGGCCTTGGTGGACGAAGTCCCCAACCTGGCCGGTACCGTCGAGCGCTTCCAGTCCCTGCGGTTAAGCCCGGAAGAGTCCCGCCTGTTCGCACAATCCGCTCTGACCCTGCGGTACGGGGAAGACTGGCGTCAGGTCAGCCCCATTCAACCGGATCGCCTGCTGGATGCCCGTCGCGCGGAAGACCGGGATCAGAACCTGTGGCGGGTGTTCAATCGCACCCAGGAAAACCTGCTCAAAGGCGGACTGACGGGGCGTTCGGCATCCGGGCGTCATACCCGCACCCGTGCCATCACCTCCGTCACCGAGGATGTTCGCCTCAACCGCGCACTCTGGCAGCTGACCGAGCACTTTGCCGCACTCAAAGGACAGGCCCGTGTGGCCTGAAGAAAGGAGAATACACTGATGACACCCCAACTGATCGCCGGGGAACGCCCCGGTACCTATGTCGTCCCCAGCGCTGTAACCGACGCAGAGTTGATGCACCTGGCCAGAATGCTGGCCCGTCGTCGCCTGCGTAAAGGCCGTGCGCTGGATAAGCCCGATACGGTGTTCAACGCCCTGCAGACTCTGCTGATGGAGTATGAGCACGAGGTGTTTGGCATGCTGATGCTGGATAACCGTCACCGCATCATCGGGTTCCGGGAGCTGTTCCGGGGTACCATCGATGCGGCCAGCGTGTATCCACGGGAAGTGATCAAAGAGGCACTGGCACACAACGCGGCGGCCGTGATCCTGGTGCACAACCACCCGTCGGGCAGTCCAGAGCCGAGCCAGGCGGATCGGCGCATTACCGATCGGCTGCAGCAGGCCCTGAGCACGGTGGAGATCCGGCTGCTGGATCACGTCATCGTCGGGCATGAAGGCACCTGCTCCTTTGCAGAAAAGGGGTTGATTTGAAAACCCCCGGTCGTCGTGTTCGCCCTGTGCGAGCACGGCGGCCACCCCGTCCTGTTATTTTTTTTTACACAACGGGCACTATCCTATGACACGCAGCGTGTGTGGTAGACTGGTCAGTATTCAGACAGGAGTGGCAATGGCAAGTCAGCATCACGATACCGGATATAAAGAGGTCTTCAGCTATCCTGAGTTCGTTCAGCAGTTGATTGAGGGCTTCATACCGCCCGAGATTGCGCAGATCATGGACTTCAGCACTCTGAAGAACCACAGCGGCAACTACATCACACCGCTGTTCGAGGAAAAGTTTGAGGATGTGGTCTGGTCGGTCGAAGTGAACTGGGATGGCACCACACAGCAGGTGTATCTGTATATCCTGCTTGAGTTTCAGTCTCAGGTCGATCAAACCATGCCAATCCGGCTGATGCACTACGTGGCCTGCTTCTACGACCACCTGTTGAAGCACAAGGAAATAAAGCTCAGCCAGGGGCTACCACCCGTGTTGCCGATCGTGCTGTATAACGGTTCGCAACGCTGGTCGGCCAAGCAGGACATCTACGATATGGTGCAGCCGGAACCCCCGGCGTTTCTGCGGGTCTATCAGCCGCACCTGCGTTACTATCTGGTGGATGAAGGCCGCTATACGGATGCAGAGCTGGGACTGAACCCCTCACCGCTAAGCGGGATGTTCAGTGTTGAGAACGCAGGCGATAGCTGGGAGTCACTGCAACGGGCAGTTGATCGAATTGTGGCCATTATTCAGGCTGATCCTAACAAGGAGCGGGTTGACCGCGTGATCACCCGCTGGATAAAACGTCACCTCAGCCGCTTGGGCGCAGACGTGAACTTGGATCAGTTGAACAGCTTAGTAGAGGACAAGAATATGTTAGCCGAAAACTTGGAAAACCTTGTTAAGAAGGAACGCCTGCAGGGTGAGCAGATCGGGGTTCAGCGTGGTCGGATGGAAGGTCGGATGGAAGGAGAGTCACGACTTCTGCGCAAGATGATCGAGATAAAATTCGGTGCTCTCCCAGAGTGGGCTGAATTGGTGCTCCAGTCGGCAGACTCGCAGCTGATTGATCAATGGGCTGAGTCGATCCTGACAGCTGATAGTCTGGAAGCCCTGCTGGGCAAGCACTGACCCCCAAGGCACTTGAGCGCAGCGGCATAGAAGGAACAGACATGTTGGCTGAACGTATGAAAAAGTGGCCTGAGCAGTGGGAACAGCGGGGAATTCAGCGAGGTCGGATAGAAACTATGCGTGAGACGGCACTCAATCTGATCAACATGAATATCCTGACCGATGCCCAGATCGCCCAAGCTTCTGGTTTGACAGAGGCCGAGGTCAAGGCATTACGCACTGAAGCCAGGCACTGAGCCCTGTGGGGCTGGAGTGCTCGACTAACGAGCCTCCAGCAGCGCGACTTGAGAAGCGCGGTTTGGCATCATGGTAGACAGTGACGGCAGTGACCGGGTGGCGGTATCGGCCGCTGCAATCAGCGAGTCCTGCGTCAGGTGAGCATATCGCTGAGTGGTTTTGACCTGGGTATGCCCCAAAATATTCTGCACTTCATACAGACTGCGCCCTGAGTTAATCAGGAAGCTGGCAAAGCTGTGTCGCAGGTCATGTAACCTCAACTCCGGCATCCCGGCACGCTTACGTGCCACATCCCACGAGTTAAAGATGTTGTTGTACGGCTTCAGTGTCTTGGGGTTTGGGAACAGCCACTCGCAGCCGGGTATACGCAGCTGCTCCACGGCATTCAACATCTCCAGCAATCCATCTGAAATCGGAATGTAGCGTGTCGTCCCGGTTTTATTGAACTCCACCGTCCAGATACGCCGCTCCAGATCCAGATCCTTCCAGCGCGCCGTTAACACCTCACCCTTACGGGCACCAGTCAGCAAGAGCATGGCCACAATCCATTTAAGCTGAGGGTTGCGTGACCGTGTGATCGTCTCAAACAGGCGTGCAGCCTCCTCCGATGTTAAGTAACGCTCCCGCTTATTATTTTCCACAAACAGATCGATACCGGCCGTCGGGTTGCGAGTTGCCCCAGCGGTCTCCCAGCGCATGGCGCAGTTAAAAATATAACGGCACAGCACAATGAGCCGGTTGGTGGAGCTGGGCTTGTGCGTTTGACGGTTGACGTTGAACAGATCCACTAAATGACGCCGCGTAATCTCATCCAGATGCAGAGCACCGATGGCGGGCAGGATGTGCTTGTTCAGCAGGCAGACATCCGTTCTCCACGAGCGCTTGTAGGCTTTGATATGGGGCAGATAAGACTGCTCCACGAACTGAGCAAAGGTCGGGACCTCCTTCAGCGTTTTTTTCTGTTCAAAGGGATCAATACCCATTGCCAGTGTCGTCAGTCGCTCCGTTGCGAGCTGTCGAGCATCCGCCAGGCTCAACCGATCGGCCGCGCCTAACTTTTTCTCTTGTGTTTTACCCCGGACATCCTGATAACGCAGGTAATAGGTGCGCCGTCCAGATTTGAGGGCTTTGAACAGCAATCCGGGTATTTTGGTATCGAAATAGTCAACTTTGGATTTGTCGGCCGGGCATAAGTTGCTACTCTGTATGAATTGTTGTGTAAGATTGCGTTTGGGCATGCTGAGTACTCCCTTCATGTTCCCTTTTCGCTACTAAGAGCTTCTTTCAATATTTAATAGACCTTTAATGTGCTTGGAGTCAAGCTTTATGGATGAAAAAGTACGTTTTGCGATGGCGATGCGGATAGGGCGTGCCGCATTGGGCATGAGTCAGCAAGAGTTCGCGGACATGCTGGGGGTAGCCAAGTCGACGATTGCACGTAATGAAACACTGGAGATGGTGATGCGTGCAGAGACACTGACCGCCATGATTCGTGCCTTGCGCGAACGGGGTGTCGATATCGATATACTGGGCAGTGATGATGTGCTGGATGTTCAGGTGAGAGAGGCGGCGGTAGAAACCTTGAAGGGTCGCCTGGAGGATGAGAGCCGTCGTCGCAGTGACCGAAAGCGCCCTCTGAACTGAAGGGATGAAGAGAGGATAGTGCTGCTGAGTGCGCTGGAATTGATCTGAAATGAAGAAACTGTGAAGAAAAATAAATGCTGGAGGCAGGGGGCTGCAGGGCGCGTCAGATAAGCGATCCTGAAGGTATTAGATCGATTCTGTTGGGTGCGGATCGACTCGGAAAAATAGACATAGCGTAGAAAACTCAAAAAAACAGCTATTAGTGTTGCTAACGCGGCTTTATAAACAATATCTTACCTGTAGGTGCTATTTGGTCGCTGACTGAAAATGTCACAGTGGTCGAGCTGCCGGATACTTATCCGACTCAGATGCTGACCTACTGGGGCAACCCGGAAACTGGCGAAGGCGTACCGGCCGGTCAGGTGTGGAATACAGTTAATGCCTACCTGTTCACAGCAGCCGATATGGCCGATGACGTATTTGGTGTCATCAACGCTAGCCTGGGCCAGATTGCTCAGATTACGATCGAAGGGGCCGCGGACTCAATCCAGGGCGGCCAGGGCGATCAGTTCAACAATACCGGCGACGGCTCTGTAACGGTTGGCGATAATGACGCTGACACGGGCTTCGACACCGGCAAGGATGGCGACTACACCGGTAACTACCAGATCCGCGTTACGCTGCTGGACGGTACGGTTGCTGAGACAGTTGTCTCCCTGACTCAGGAACAGTTCGAGTACCTGAACGGTCTGCTGTTTGATGCCGATGGCAACTCTCGCCTGTTCGAGAAAGAAGTCGCCTATCAGGTTCAGGCAACAGATGCCGAAGGCACCCCGATGGTTGACGCCGATGGTAACCCGATTCTGATCGATGCCGTTGTTGAAGGCGATACTATCGTTACCAACCACCCGATCATCCTGACCCCGACTCAGAACAACGGTGGTACCGAAGAGATCGGTAAAACCTCTGCTGCGGATGACTTCATCGTTGCAGGCCGTCTGGACCTGCTGCACGGTGCCTACATCGACGGTGGTGAGGGCAACAATACTCTGGAAATCGACGCCAAAGGCTACTACGCTCAGCCTAAAGAGCTGTTGAACATCCAGACGATCAACATCGAAAACCTGCCAAACGTCTACACCAATGACAGCGGCGACAGCACCTACCCGGATCTGTCCGGTAACGGTTCCAACGATTCCACCATCGACCTGTCCCGTGCCGTTGATCTTGAAAAGCTGACTATCACCGAATCCGACTTTGACGGTGTTAATGAAGCGGAACTGGGTACGCTGACAATTGCCGGTGTTCGCAACGGCGCGCTGACCCGCTTCGAAGGCGAGTTCAGCCAGGACGTGACCGTTCACTACGGCGAAGGCCTGACCGGTGCATTGAACATTGAGCTGGCAATCGGTGATGTTAATGCCGATATCAACCTGCTGCACAACGCCTCGACCCTGAATATCGATTCTCAGGGTACCGAGAACCACATGCATCAGTTCTTCGCAGGCGGCACTTTGAGCCACCTGAACATCAGCGGCGAAGCAATCTTCTCCGTTGAAGAGAACATGGCGGCTGGTTTCAATACCGATCGTCCGGCTGTGATCGATGCCTCTGCCAACACCGGCGGTGTGGATCTGACCATTGATGGCCACGCTGATGAAGTGATCTTCACCGGTACCGCTGAAGCGGATGACCAGTTCCAGGCCAACAGCAATGGCAAGGCTGTCACCATCAACGGCGGCAATGGCGACAATGAATTCAGCGCCACCTCCGGCGACGTTGTTACCATTACAGCGGGTAGCGGCAACAACACCATCACTACCGACGACTCTGATACCGTCAGCATCACCACCGGTGAAGGCAACGACGTGATCTCCTCTGTGCGCGGTGAGACTGTATCCATCAACGCCGCAGGCGGTGACAACAGCATCACCGTAAGCGCTGATGAGATGAACATCACCACCGGTGAAGGTAACGACACCATCGTTATCTCTGGCATGACTGATACAACTGGTCTGAATGCCGATGGCAACTGGGCTGCACTGGTAAATATCGATACTGGCACGGGCGAAGACACCGTTGTACTGGGTCGTGACCTGGCATCATTCGACTTCGGCATTGTGGCGCTGGAAGGCTCCTCCATCAGTGGTGAAAACATCACCCTGTACGTTGAGAACGCCTCTGACCTGCGTGCTGCAGAACTGTCCGGTGTTGAAAACGTTGTACTGAACTTCGACGTTGACGGCGGTATTCTGACCCTGACGGACGCTCAGTTTGCGGCCATTGGTGCCGAGAACTTCGCCGTTGAAGGTGCACCGTTCTACACCTCTGCGCAGGTGAAGATCATCGTTACTGAATCCACCTCCCTGACTGATCTGGGTGTGGATAACCTGCCGGTTGGTGTCGACCTGATCCTGGAAATCCAGGACGGCGTTACCCTGGAAATGACCGCTGAACAGCTGCACACCCGCGTTGCCGAGCAGGGCGTAACCCTGGCGAACGACAACAACGGCGACCAGCAGTCTGGCAGCGTACTGATCACCAATGCCGGTCTGGACTTCGACCCGTTCAACAGCAGCGACGACGCGCGCAGCATTGTTGACGGAGTGGCACTGTCTGGTGGTTCACTGTCGAGTGACTTCGGCGAAGATGGTAACGATTCAAACACCACTGTTGATCGTAACGAATGGGGCCAAAACGTCCTGATCGACCGCAACATGAACGGTTACGACCGTCCTGCGGATGTACCGTCTTACAGCCGTCTGGTCATCAACACCGACGAGATGTCTGAGATCGGTCCGTTTGAGACCATCGAAACCTTCCTGCGCATTACCGGTGAGTCTGACTTGACCTTCACTCCGGTTGAAGGCGGTGTAGATGATTGGGGTCGTCCGATTGAAGGCGGCAGCGCGATTGCACTGGGCGTTGACAATGGCGTAGCGACCAACGGCTTCATCGTTGATTTCTCCAGCGTAGGCGGCGTGGTCAACAACCTGACCCTGTCTGGCTTCGAAAACGCGGATGCGATCTATGGTAACGGCGCACGTGTCAATGTTGAACTGACTGGCAACGTGGGTGACGACGGTACAGCCACAAACGCAGAAGGCGGTCTGGTCTCCAGCGGCGTTCACACCTATGTCGTTACCGACATGAACGATGGAGACCGTGAATTCTGGACCTGTGAAACCACTAAAGACCTCGAAACCCTGGGTCTGCGTGGCAACGACAACACCACCATCACCTTCGGCAATACTGAGCGCGGCGTTGACTTCCTGATGGAAGTGGTCTACGACAAGCAGGACGGTTATGCAGTGGGTGGACTGGTTGCCAACTTCGCGCGTCCTGAAGGCGCTACGGCTGTTGTCAACGTTGTGGGTCTGGATACACTGCCGGCTGGCGAAGTACAGCAGGTTCAAGGTATCTCTACTGACGCAACTGCGGCTATCATCAACATCGAAGGCGGCAACACCGTTGTTGAGTCTCTGTCCGGCGCTAACCTGACCGATCTGGCGGTGTCTGCAGATGCCAACCTGACGATCGCAGGCGATCTGCCGAGCGGCCTGACATCTTTCGATGCCTCTGGTGTCGCAGGTGATCTCGCGGTCACCGTTGACCTCTGGGAAGCGAATGAAACTCCGCTGACCTTCGAAGGTGCGGCAGGCAGCACTACGCTGACCATTGACGATGCAGCCGACGGTGCTATCGCCAGCATCATGGGTGCTGGTGAAATCGCACTGGTAATCGGCGATGGTAATGGTTCTGACAGTGCAGACCTGACAGGAACTGAGCTGTCGAACATCACCAGCGTGAGCCTGTCCGAGAATGCACAGCTTGCATTGACCCTGGACCAGGCCTACACCATCGGTGCAGAGAACTTCTCGGGTGAAGGCAGTCTGACCCTGACCGAGCTGAATGATCAGCCGTTCAGCCGTGCAGACTTTGAAGTTGACGTAACAAACCTCACCCTGCGCGTAGTTGAGCAGAGCGATGTTACGCTGAACTCAGCGACTGACCTGACCGGCATCACTACACTGGAAGTGTACGAAGGTACCACCCTGAACCTGACGGCTGCACAGTTCCAGCAGTTGAACGGCAGCAACGGTGGCATCATTACAGTGCTTGACGGTTCCGACGAAGGCACTGCTGTGGATCTTTCCACAGTGACCATCAATATCACTGACCTGAGTCAGGCTGATCTTGAAAATGGTGTGCTGGATACATCAGCAATCACAGCGGCAAACATCAACATCACCACGGCTGAAAGTGTCACGCTGGTCGACGCTACAAACCTGACCGGTGTTGATACCATCACCCTGGCGGATGGCACCACGCTGTCTGTTGAGGCGCTCGAAGAGCTGGATGGCATTGATGTAGCCGGTATTGATGCAATCATCAAAATCCTTGATGAGACCATCGGCGCCACCACATCGATTGACGCGTCTGGCTTTGATGTGTCCCAGATCTACCTGGCCAACACCCTGCTGCAGAACGGCGTGAACGTTGATGCCCTGCTGGCAGGCCTGCCGTTTACCGTTGAAAAAGTCATTTTCAATGGCGAAGGCTTGGTCATCGAAGGTGATCAGACTGTCACGGTTGAAGCACAGACCACAGTTGTAGGTAATCTGGAATTCAACAAACTGGCGCTGGATACTGAAGTTCAGAACTTCACGCTGAACCTTGAAGGTGGCGTAGAACTGCAGGATGTTGACCTGTCTTCTGCAATCAAGACCGATGCAGACGGCAATCCGCTGCTGAACACGCACCTTGAAACGGTTGTCATCAACTCCAACAAGTCCGTTGATGCCGATAACCAGGACTTGGCCAACCTGATGTCGGGCGAAACCGCCAACGTCATCGGTACGCTGACAGCGGCTGGTACCCTCGCCAGCCAGGGTAGCACCAACGATACTGACAACAGTGGCTACGAAGACGACTCCGAAGAGAACAACCTTCTGGACGTCACCATCAATGCGACTCAAGACCTGCGCATGGATGGTATCGTGTTCTCCGCCGTTAACGGTGACGACGCCTGGGGTATTAACGATCAGGATGCTGCAGCTGCAACGGTTGAAATCACCGGTACAGCCGACGTGGCACTGGGACTGCTCGACACGACTGATGACGACGTCGATGCACTGACCGTCAACAACTCCGGTACTGGCACTGTATCCGCCACCATCGATGGTTCGGCTACAGGGTTCGACGCAGACGATGCACTGAGCTTCACTGGCAGCAGCATCGCGCTGACAGTGGAAGGTACCGTAGACCTGTCTGACGATGACCTGTCCGGCGTTAGCGCTGTTACACTCGCTGACGATGCGGCTCTGACATTGTCCTTCACGCAGCTGACTGCACTGGGTGCAGAAAATGTCGTGGGCACTGAAGGAACGTTGACGGAAGACCTGACAATCAACGGCTATGACGGCTCTGCCTTCGACTTCACCACAATCGATGAAAACATCGATGAAGTTGCGCTGGTACTGGATGGTTCCGATGTGGTACTGGATGCCACGGTTAACCTGACTGGCGTCGTCAGCATTGATGCCAACGGTGGAACCCTGACGCTGACAGCGGCTCAGTTCAATCAGCTGGCCGGTACTGGCACCATCACGAACGCAACCGCACTCAACATCACCGACCTGACTCAGGACGATGTTGACGCCGGTTTCGATATCACGGGCGTGGCAAGTGGTCTGGCTGACCCGACCGCTATCACAATCACCTTGGGTGAAGACCGTGTTGATCTGGGTACCTTCGAAGGCGGCCAGCTGGTCGCGAACTCTGAAGCGGACCTGGATGCTGATGGCCTGACCAATGACCCGTCTGCAAGCTTCCTGCTGGCTGATGGTCAGACCCTGGGTCTGGTCAACATCACACAGGCCAACGGTCTGGTTGTGAACAGCGAAGCGGGTGCAGACACCACCCTGGTGTACATGTTCGACACGGTACCGCCGTACCTGTTCGACTACCCGGACTTCGTGATCGACGCATCAGGCTACAAGGTTTCAACCCTGAAAGCCCTGAACACCATGGTCGATGGCACTAACATCGAAGCGCTGCTCTATGAGCTGTCCAGCGATGTGACGCTGCAGATCTACCATGATCCGGAACAGCTTGGTCTCCTGAACCCGACGTACCGTGTCGTAACGGTAGAAGAAGGGGTAACGGTTGATGGCTTCCTGATGTTCAACGACCCGGATACGAACGATGAAGTCCAGTCTCTGACGCTGAACCTGCTGGGTGGCACGCATATCGATGGCGACATTATTCTGTCGACACGCGATAACAAGGATGGCACTGCAGAAGAAAAATTCCTGCAGACCATCACCATCATCTCTGAAGGCACGGCTGAAAACCTGCAAGACGCCAACAACGGCAATACGGGTGTAGTGGCCAACCGCATCTCCGGTGCAATTGACGGACGTGATGGCTTTGCGACTGACGGTGCGGAAAACAACGTACTGAACGTCAACATTACCGCGACGCAGGATCTGATCATCGCAGATGATGCTCAGGGTACAGCTGACGGTATTTACTTCACATCCGTTGAAAGTGGTGCAACCGCTCGTCTGACCATTACCGAAGAGTCAACAGCCGACGTCACCATCGAACGACTCGATGTGTCTGATGACGAAGTTGATGCATTGGTTGTGACCAATGATGGTACAGGTGCACTCACCATCACCGGTGCGTCTGCATCTGTGTCGGGTGATGTCAAGACAATTACCCTTGAGGGTGCAAGCACTGGCAGCATGTACTTCGGTACGGCTGAAGCAATAGAAGACCTTCAGGATGGTATTGATGGTGACGATGTGCTGTCGGCCATTGACGCGTCCGGCCTTGCCGGCATGCTGACCATTGAGAACGTCTCTAACGTTGATGCCAACCTGTTTGCCTTCACCTCAGGTACCGGTGAAACCAACGTCACCTTCCACGGCCTGACCGTGAATGCTGACGCTGATCCGGCAACAGCCAGCGGTACCACGCTTGACTTCTCCAATGCAGCAGCAGGCTCTGAGGTACATCTGGGTACTAACATCTACACGAATGGTTCTCTGACCATCGATCTGGGTGCCAACACCACGCTGTACATCGATCAGAACACTGACTGGAGCAATCTGGACAGCCTCACCATCAACCAGACCAATGCGATTGTGCTGGCTGACGGCGTGACTCTGACGCTGACCGCTGAGCAGGCGAATACCCTGAACATTGTCGAAGCGACAGATGCTACTGCAACGGTTGAAGTGGTTGACCTGAGCACCGAAGAAGTTCACCTGGAAGACATCAACGTCACCAACATGGTTGCGACGCTGAAAACGGTATCCGGTACGGATGCAACCTTTGCAGACGTACTGCTGGATCCGAACACGGATCTGGGTGAATTCACCATCAAACTGTTCGGTTTGGGTGATGACTTCAGCGCTGGACAGAACATCCGTTTCAGCACGGCTGAACAGGCTGAGCGCACCATCGATGTGGTAGAAGTGGGTGGTAATGGCACCGACGGCGTGAACGTTGTGTGGTACTTTGACACCATCACCGGCGACGTTGAGGTAGCAGACCAGATCGATGTATCGGGCTACAGTGCCGATATCGGTCGTCTGTGGATCACTGAAGTTCTGGCGAACGATGCCAACTTCGCTGAGATCATGAACAAGCTGCCGGAATCCATCATCCGCATCGAATTCCCGGCGGATATGGGCTTTGCGGTACCGGGTCTTGATACGGCTGAAGGCTTTACTCGTCGGATCGAAGTTGTGGCCTTCTCCAATGTTGACCAGGGCTTCGAGTTCAGCGACCTCGACGCGCTGAACTACGTTGAAAATCTCGTGCTGACCCTCGGCGGTGAGGTGAATCTGGGCAATCTGGTGCTGAATGATCAGATGGGTGGCAACACCGATCCTGATACAGTGACCTTTGATACCCTGACCATTAACTCTGAACTGGCAGAAGACGATTCGAACGATCCGCTGCTGCCGGATGAGTGGGAAGATGACGGTATAGCCCCGGACAACGTGCTGCCGACAGGCAACAACGTGATCGGTGACATCAGCAGCGGTGCAAACCTTGAACTGCTGAATGTAACCATCAACGCCTCTGAAGTTGGCCTTGAAGTGGGTACCATCTACTTTGATGCCGACACTGCAGGTTCTACTGCGAATCTGGTAGTAACCGGTAGCGAAGATGTCACCATCAAGTCACTGGATACCATCGATCCTGAAGTCAACGCGGTAGTTAACATCGATGCGACTCAGCATAACGGTGTTCTGACCGTGACCGGTGGTAGCCCGGCAGCGGCGCTGAATGACGTTGAAACTCTCAACATCAATACTGGTGTTGATGACAATCAACCTGATCCGGAGACATTCGATAGCGATGTCTACCTCGGCCACGTTGCAGGCGAAGCTGAAGGCGAGTACGTCCTCAACCTGGATGGCAACGGTGTTCCGTACGCCGGTGTGGCCGGTGCAGAGCTGAGTGCGATCACAATCACTGGCGACGGTGATGTAAATCTGGGTGTTCTGGCACTGATCGATGGTACAGACGATGACTCTGCATCCGATGCCTTTACGCTGAATGGCGGAACAGGTACTGGTACAGTCACCGCAATCCTGGGCGAAGGTAATGTTGACGGCGTTGTGACCTCTCCGCTGCTGGAAGATGGCAGCACTTGGAGATTCGTAAACGTTGACCTGACCATTCAGGAAACCACCGACCCGATGTTCGAAGCGGGCGCGATCCTGGAAGTGGATGGCGGCAGCCTGACCATCGAAGGTGAAGTGGACCTGACCGAGGTAACGCTGGATCTGACCAACGTAACCATCGATGTACCGGCTGATCAGACGCTGATCCTGACCGTTGCACAGGTTGCTGAACTTGCGGCTGATGGTGTTGAAGTCGTTGGCTCAGGTACCGTTGAGGTTATCGGTAACGGCGATGACGCTACTGCTAGCATCTTCGGCCAACTGCGTACCGCTAACGTTGACATGTCGGCTGTAGTTCTGACGGAAGATGATGCGAATGATGTGTTCGCGGCTACATTCATAAGCGGTGAGGATGACACCGGTGAAGTAATCGGTCAGACCATTACGGGCTCTACTGGCTTCGCGAACGAAATCTTGGCAGGTGAAGACGACGATACGCTGATCGGTGGAACTGGCGACGACACACTCTATGGTCGTGGCGGCAGTGATACCTTCGAGATCACAGCAGGTTCTGACATTGTTATGGATCTTCGCTCTGAAGCGGATGACGAGGATGAGAACACTACTGAAGAGCAGGATGTTCTGATTGTGTCCTCTGGCGCGTCTGTAACTGCAGATGACATTGTTGAGTTCGTCGCTACGGCGGAGACCATCAACAACGGTACAGCAGCCCTGACCGGTCATTCAGGCGACAGCACCATCGACGTATCACTTGCCGGTGGAAGCAACGGCTTCACACTGAATGGTGGCGAGTCCGGTGCCAACGTCCTGACCGGCAGCGCCAACGATGACATCATTGACGGTGGTGATTCGGTTCAGAACGGTGCTGATGTTCTGACAGGTAACGGTGGTGAAGATACTTTCCACTTTGTGGTAGGTACCAGCACACCGGCTGCAATGTCTTACACCACACCGCAAGCGAACGTGGACCGTGAGCTTATTACAGTTACCACCGGTGCCGTGACGCAGGCTGGTTCAATCACCATTGTGTATACACTGAACGGATCACCGAACACCAATAACCTTGAGGTTGTATTGGCCGAAAGTGATACGCCGGAACTGGTTGCAGGTAAGATTGCATCCGCGTTCAATGGAGTTAACGGTTTCACTGCCATCCCGGTGAATGAAGTTGTAACCGTCAATAATGCTGACGGTGCTAGTTTCACAATTAACACAGTTACCGACTCTGGCGGTACTGGAGTTGTGGCTAGCATTGCCGATGGAACCGATCAGCCACAGCAGACTGTTGTGACAATTGGTACAGCCGATACTGATACAGTCGTAGCCGGTGAAAAATACATCGTTGAACTGGATCCGGTAGGCCCGGGTACTGCTACAACGTTCACCTATGAAGCTGGTGCAAACGAGACTGTTGCCAATGTCCTTGCAAATCTTGCAAGTGCAATTGACGGTAATGTTGAGTTTAGCGCTACAGTGAATGGCAATGAGCTGACTATTGAGGATGCAATTCCAAACAATGGTGGTTTCACTGTAGTTCTGGACACTGAAGGTGGCTTCGAAGGCTCCGGTGCTTCTGTTGACGGTGCGCTTGGTGACAGCATTGTCGATGCACAGGCCGATTTGATTACAGACTTCATCAGCGGTGAAGATGTGATTGACCTTGACCTGGTAGCAGGTACTGCAACCAACTTCCTTGCAGAAGCTGAAGTTGCAGATTACGAAACAGCCTTGGTTAACGCCAATAACGCTATGGATGGTGTGGTACGTTACTATCTGACTTCTCTGGCAGATAATGATGCTACGGCTGAAGTTGATGATGCTACAGGCTTGCTGTTCTTCGACGCGAACGAAGATGGCACAGTCGACGGTGTTATAGCGCTGACAGGTATCGACGAAAACAACTTCGTCTTTGGCGACATCGTAGCCTGAAGCTAAGCGCTTCACTCACTGACCCGCCTACAGTGCGGGCCAGTGATGGCTGATAAAACCCCCGCTTCTCACAAGGAGGCGGGGGTTTTTGTTTATGGAAGGAAGACCATGCAAGCCTTTATTGTGACAAAAACCTTTATCGGCAAACTGGGCGAATCGCCCTATCCGTTTGTGGCCCCGAGTGACCTCGTGCAGGTCACCCCCTACGAAATCTATCTTGATACCCGTCAGGGCCAAAAACGCATCGCCGCCAGTGCCGAAAAAACCGGGGTCGAGTGCCGTGTGCTGGACCCCACTCAAAATCCGTCCTTTACACTGCCCATCACACTCAACGGGCACGAGGGCAGGCCCACACTGTTGCCGCTGGCCCCACAGATTGCCACCCAACTGCGTCAGCGCATCCGCCCCGGTCAACCGTTGCGCTTGGCGCTGTTCAATGCCCTGGGCACAGGGCTGGGCGATAACCTGGTCGGCGCCCAGGCGTTTCGGTTGGTATTACCCCTGCTGAAAGCGATCCACCCCCTGATCGAGGTGGACGTAATCCGCTCATGGACCGCCACCAAACCGGACTATGTGCTCAAGCACGAGCCCTGGGTGACGCGCATCCGCACCACACCCATCCGCCTGGACGAATGGCGTGAGTATGATGCCTGTTTTGATTTTTCCGGCTTTGTGTCGTTGCCGGGATTCAGGGGCGTGCCCTGGCCGGATTTTCACCTGCTGAACCTGGGAGTGTCACCGGAGCGGATCATACCTGAACTCAAGCAGGCATCCTGTGCCAACATCGATGCGGACGACTTTGCCCGTGGCAGCGCCACCGTGGTCGAGTCAAGGCCACACGGTATTGTGGCAGACACCTTTGTGCACGCCACCGCCTCAACGCCCCTGCGCTCCATACCCGAGCCCGCGCTGGTACGATTGTGCGAGGCACTCAAGCAACAGGGCCATCGTGTCGTCACCGATGATAAAACCGTTGCGACCGTCGCCCACTCAGTCAACTGTCCGCTGCTGTTCATACGCGACCGCAGCTTGAATGAACTCTACGGGGCACTGTCGGCGGTAGACAGCACCATCTGTTGCAACTCGTTTGTACTGCATGCGGCCAACGCCGTCGGCCAGCGCACGGTTGGGCTGTTCATGGGCCTTGGCTGGTATGATAACGGCATGCTGCCCTACCAGCCGCAGCTGACCGCGATCGACGTAGACCACGAACAGCGCTACGCACACCACTATAAACTCTCGGCCGATGCCCTGAACAACCCGGACGAAAAGGCCTACTTTGAAGGCTGCTGGTTGGCGGCGATTGAGCAGGTCATACACAGGCTTGTTGACCCCACCGACACGGAGGCACCCCATCATGCATAAACCCGCCTGGCCCGCCCGGCCCCTGATCCCCGTGGCCTGGGGTGAGGTGTTCGACAAGCTGTCGATCCTGGCGATCAAGCGCGAACGCATTCAAGACCCCACCAAACAACGCAACATCGCCCGCGAACAGGCGGCACTGGAAGAAATCGTGGGCGACACCGCCCGATACCCCGCCGAACTGAATGACCTCAGACAGGCCCTTAAAGCCGTCAATGACCAGCTATGGGACATCGAAAACGGCAAACGGGCACATGAAGCCCGGCAGTGCTTTGACGATGCATTCATCCAGCTGTCACGCAGCGTGTACCGGCTCAATGACCAGCGGGCACAGCTCAAACGCGAGATCGACACCCTGCTGGGCAGTGAGCTGACAGAAGAGAAGAGTCACCCGGACTACGCATCTGGTGATGCATCATGCGAGAGGGGTCTCGTATAGAGAGTATGTACGTGCGGTTGAGTGATGTTGACCTTATGATGTATCTCATGTCGATTCAATTAAGTGTTTAATACACTGGAAATGACCGTATCTTTGGTGATAATAAAATTCCGAATCGATGTACATGAAGTCAACACCTGCATGGTTACCCCCGGCCATGGTCATTAACAAGGAGTTACACTGATGGCGATTTATACCTCTAGCCGCACCTATTCATACCTGCGCGGCAGTAATGATGACGACTACCTCTACGGATACGGTGTGTACCTGATTGATGGGCACATCATCGAGGACGAGTCCCTGGCCGCGAGCCGTTCGGCAGACCGCCTTTATGGCGGCGCTGGCAACGACTGGCTCTATGGCGGCGGCGGTAACGACTACCTGCTCGGCGGTTTGGGCGATGATCACCTCTTTGGTGGTACCGGCAACGATATGCTGTATGGCGAAGCCGGTAATGACACGATTGATGGCGGTGACGGTAATGATATCGTGCAGGGTGGGGCGGGTGATGATCGTCTGATCGGCGGTGCAGGCTTTGATCGGCTCTACGGTGGCAGTGGTATTGACACCGCCGTGTATGCTGGCCCAGTCAGCGACTACAGTTTTGGCTGGTACGGCAGTGCGTTGAAAATATCCACAACCGGTAGCCAGGATACGCTATATCAGATTGAGCGGTTGGAAATCGACGGCGAAACCTACACAGTCGGTGGTGTCATTGCAGAGGATGACACCGCTGCAGGTGAAGAAAACAACCTGGCCATCGCCGTGGCGGACCTGCTGGCCAACGACGTAAACCTCAAATACAACACACAACTGTCGATCGTAACTGACGAAAACGGCTTGGTCGGCACCACCACCGAAGGGGTCAATGTTTACCTGAGCAACGGCGTCATCCGGTTTGCGGATGGCGAAACCGGCTACGACTATCTGGATGAAGGCGACACACTGGTCACCCAATTCGAGTACACGTTGGACAACGGCAGTGGCATCACCGACACGGCCAGTGTTGAATTGACCCTGACAGGCCGAAACGATGCGCCGGTGGCGGGTAATGTCAGTTTTATCGCCAATCTGCTGGTGAACGGTGAGTTTGACGAACAGCCGGATTTCAACAGCTGGTCCGTGAGTACGGCAACGACCGACTTGCCCAGCACGTACTTCAGCACGGCTGAAATTGACCGTACGGGCTTCTGGAATAGTGACTCGGCTGTTGCCGTGTTAAGTTTCGAGGGGTATCTGGCTGGCAACAATTATGGTGGCAATGCGTACGGGCCTTCCATCATGAGCAACACATTCACTGCGTCGGCGGGCGATACACTCAGTTTTACCTACGAGTTAAACTCCGGTGGTGATTATGCGCTTGGCTTTGGCTACATTCGTGACGCAGACACACATGAAATTGTAGAAACGGTATTTGAGTACAATACGGGCTTTTCAGGCAGTACCGGTATCCAGGAGTATGAGGTTGACCTTGCTCAGTCAGGTAACTTCGTTCTTGATTTTCGTGTGGGCTCCTACGATGCCACTCAAGGTGGTCTAGCAGGCTGTTGATTTTCTACCCCACAAAATGGGGCCTTGGTAGACTATCCGCATCAATAACCGACTGACACGACCCAATATGCGCGGCGAAGACATCATTCAGGAGTCATTGTTCACGACCGTCCATCTGGACACCTTCGTTCCCAGTGAACACCCATTACGACCGATTCGGCAACTGATCGATGAGGCCATGAAGCGGCTCAACTGGCTATTTGATCAGATCTACGCCGAAGGTGGCCGTCAGTCGATCCCGCCTGAGCGTCTGATTCGTGCACAGCTGTTGCAAGTCCTGTTCTCGATTCGCAGTGAACGGCAGCTGGTAGAACAGATCAGCTACAACCTGCTGTACCGCTGGTTCGTTGGGCTGACCATTGATGACCTGGTATGGCACCACTCAAGTTTCAGCACCAACCGGGATCGACTGCTGGAGCATGATGTCGTTACTCATCTGTTTGAAGAGGTGGTCAGTCTGGCACGGGAGCGCAGTCTGCTTTCAGACGAGCATTTCAGCGTCGATGGGACGCTGATCCAGGCCTGGGCATCACAGAAGAGCTTTCGCCGTAAGGACGGTACGGGCAATACAGATGACGATGGTCCTGCCGGACGCAATGCTGAACGCAACTTCAGGGGTGAGAAGCGCAGTAATGAGACCCACGCATCTACCACAGATCCAGAGGCTCGACTGGCCAAGAAGTCGCGGGGTAGTGAGTCACGCATGGCGTACATGGGGCACACGGTCATGGAAAATCGCAATGGCCTGATTGTGAAGGCGGCGGCCAGCCTCGCAACAGGTACGGCTGAACGCGATGTTGCAGCTGAACTGCTGGCCAGGCTGCAGGGCAGTCATCGCAAAACGGTGGGGGCTGACAAAAACTACGATACCCAGGGCTTTGTTTCGGCTTGTCGAAAGATGAAGATAACGCCCCATGTGGCACGAAATGAAAGCCGACCTGGGGGCTCCGCGATTGATGGGCGTACCAGTCGCCATGCGGGTTACACAATCAGCATGCGTCAACGAAAGCGGGTAGAAGAACCCTTTGGCTGGGGTAAAACCATTGGACCCATCCGGCAAGTGATGATGCGCGGTCGGGAGAAGGTTCACAGCCTGTTCCAGTTCACGATGATGGGTTGGAACCTGGTCCGCATGCGCAATCTACAGGGATAGTCCTCTTGAAGGCCCGGAATGGCTGCTGAGCACCGAATATATAGTCCAAAATGGCTAAAAACACGATTCAGCGGCGCCAAAATTGATCAAAAAACAAACATGGCTGTTGAAGTCTGTCAGATTTTCAACAGCCTGCTAGTGGGTGCGACGATGAAAATTGGTGAAGCCACAATTGCCAAAGAGAGTATTGATCAGCAAACCGAAGATGTCGTCACGACGTTTGATGCCTCTGCCATCATGGCCAACTCAACGGATGTCGATGCCGACGATACGCTGTCATTATTTTCAGTTGGGGCTACATCTGAACAGGGTGCATCGGTTTCAATCGGTGAAAATGGCGTCGAGTATGACCCAGCCTCAGCCACCAACATTCAGTCTTTGGCAGCGGGGGAGTCAATAATTGATCGTTTTCTGTTCACGGTCATCGACTCAGAGGGAGCAATCTCATCAGCGATCGCACATGTTGAAGTCTATGGGCTCAATGATGCCGCCGAGTTTTCAGGCGATCTCAGCGGTGAATTGGTAATAGCTGGGTTTATTGAAGGCCCTGAGCCTGTCGAACCAAACTGGCGTGTCACAGGTGATGCAGACAATACGGATATCGATAACGGCACCCCTCAGGACACGTTCCAGGTCGTAACCAACGGCACTACAGCCTACGGCTCTTATACCGTCACTGAAAATGGTGAATGGGAGTATATCTTTAACCCTGAGAGTGAAGTGCTTCCACCCCCTGAGAGCCCCTTCAATCCAGAAGGCCCTCCCTCATTACCGTCATGGTCTGACTCGTTTGACCTGGTCTCGTTTGACGGAACAGTACAGGAAGTTCAGATACAGATTATGCCGGATATGTGGCTGGTGTAATGCAGGTGATCTGCTAATGACAAAAGGGCGCACTTGCGCCCTTTTGTTGTCTTTCATCTATTTTTGTTTATAAGTGCTCAACCTCAAACAAAACCGGTATCGTCACAGGATGAGGTGCCGCAAAAGCCAACGTCCGCTTTGCGCTGAGGGATGTATACTCACCAGTATCGCCTGCGCGACCGCTCTGGGGTAAAAGTGCTGCCTGACTGGTCGGTGAACTGGCGTGCGAGAAGCGGCATTTAGGTCGCTTTTGCTGATGAACAACGAAAGGATGTCAATCCAGATGCAGCTGAGCTGGCAACACGAGTTTCATGGCCCCAACCCGTTCACGACGGAGCCGGTCGTTGTGGCCGTACTGGATCTGGAATCCGCACGCACGCCTTTAACATGGGCTGCGGCGGCCGAGTTCACCCGCCGGTTTACGGCATGGGTTGACGGAACAACATCTGAGTCTAACGGTCAGGCTGACGCCTGTGATTCAGTTGCGATATTGCAGGCGGTGATTCAGTGGTCGCTTGGTGTACTGAACGAGGTGCGCGGTGACCTGCAGGCCGGTGGTGTCCGGCGGGATCTGTCGGGCCGTCTGTGCTGCTGGCTTGGCTTTCATGAGCCTCAGCTGTCCCGTGCGGTGTTTGAACGGGGCCTTCGCACCTTAACTGCGGTTCAGAACGGTTCTCTGGATATGCAGGCATTGAATGCTCGATTGGCCGATATAGAGCAGGCATGTCGCCGGCATCACCCCGACTATCAGGCCCGTATACTTCGGGTGGCGGCACGGGCACAGAATAGCCCCGTGTTGCCTTTTGTGCCTGGCAGCCGGTTTTGGCAGTTCGGCTGGGGGGTACACAGCCGCGTGTTTTTCGAGTCTTTCTCGAATGATGATGCGGCACTGGGCAGCCGCTGGCAGAGCGATAAACCACTTTCCAAACAGATATTTCAGTCACTGGGCTTACCCACACCACGTTTCGAAAGAGTGAATGACACTGCCCAGCTGCACGTGGCGGCGCAGCGGATCGGTTACCCCTGTGTGGTTAAACCGGTTTCGTGTGGGGGTGGCAAGGGGGTTACGGCTGCCATCACCGATCAGGCGGGGCTTGAGGCTGCTTACAGCCACGCCCGGCGCCTCGCCCCCACCGGGCCTTTGATGATCGAGTCGCATCAACCCGGCGATGATTGCCGCTTGGTTTTGGTGTCGGGCCAGCTGGTTGCCGCGATCCGGCGCCGTCCTGCCTGCGTGACAGGGGATGGTCACTCAACGGTAACCGAGTTGGTGGATGAACTGAACCGGACCCGATCCGCCAACCTGGTTAAAAGCCGTTACCTGCGTCCCATTATGAAGGATCACTATTTGGTGGCGCATCTGGCTGCGCAGGGTATGACACTGGATACGTGCCTGCCAGCGGGCCAACGGCTGTCTCTGCGCAGCAATGCCAACCTGTCGACTGGCGGCAGTTGCGATGACTATACCGACCAGGTCCACCCCCAGCTCAAAGCTATGGCGGAACAGGTTGCCCAAACATTCGGCATTGCAACCGCCGGGCTGGACTACATCACGACGGATATCAGTGCGCCACCCGCCATGGGTGTCGGTGCCTTTATCGAAATCAACACAACGCCGGGACTGGATGCCTGTGTCGCGGCGGGCTGGAGTGAAAGCCGTATCGGTCACATGGTGTTGGGCGATATACCGCAGCGTATACCGGTAACGCTTCACGTCGTGATGGAAGACCGTCGGGAGGCTGCACTGGAGCAGCAGAAACATACGCCGCTTCCTGCCGGTCAGGCCATGGCCTGTGGTGAACAGCTGCGGGTCGGTGAAGCGCTGTTCACGTGTGAGCCTGCAGAACCCTGGCCGGCTGTCAGGGCTGCATTGCGCAACAAAAGCGTTACGTCGCTTCTGGTAATCTGCTCAGAGCAGGAGATTACGCGCCAGGGCCTGCCTGTGGATAAAGTGGATAAGGTTGAATATCTTGGATGCACACTTGCTCCTGAATGGATGCAGGTGCTTTCGGCAGTTAGCACGTCCGCTTAAGGCAGGCTCTTCACCTCAAACGCCACAATCGGCTTTTGCTTGATATGCGCAGACTAAACGGCACTGCAGTTGGGTTTAAACGATTCAATGACCGGCAGGCAATCCTCAGGCTCAGCCAGTATCACGACCCTGTCACCCGGCTGGCTCTCCTTTAGGGCATACTCAGTCGCCAGTGCCGGTGACTGGAATAGCCGGGTGTTGTTCATGTCGAAGCCATGTTCCTGCAGCAGGGCTTCCAGTGTCCCCATATAGTGCTGGACAGGCTGCTGATGCTGCTTCCAGTCCGGGCTTTTGAGGATGCGTGCGTGGTCGCCTGCGAAATAAATATCGTCGAAGGTCTCACGCAGGGCCGGCAGGCACTGCTCTATATGCCTTAGGTGCCGACTGCCCAGTGTGCAGCATATGAGCCGCTTGCGTCCGGATACCAACAGATGCTCCCTGGCATAGTCGCACAATGTCAGTATGCCCGCCGGGTTGTGGCCATAATCAAGCACCAGTTCGAACGGGAACCCGGACATACGCTGAAACCGGCTGGGGTTTTCAGTGGGGTCCTGCCCGAACAGCGCCAGGCCCCTTCTGATGCTCTGCTGGTCGATACCCTGTGCAACAGCTATTGCGGTGGCAGCCAGGGCATTGGCTACATTACAGCCGATGAGGCCGTGCTGGGTGCAGGCGATATCGGCCACCGTCATCAGTGTCGTCATGCTGCCGCCCTGGGCAATCATCAGCTGGCGCCCGGCCGGTGTTTCGTCGACATAGACAGCATCGCCACCCGCTGCAATATGGGCCTGCAGTGCCGCGTTGGTGTTGGGGTTACACGAAAACAGCCACAGCCTCACCGGCTCTTGTATCCGGCATCGCTGGGCCAGGGCATGTGGGTCGTCTGCGTTGATGACAGCGGCCCCGTGCACGCGCTCCAGTACAGAACCTTTGAGACGGGCCATCTGCTCCAGGCTGTCTATGCCAAACTCGCCCAGATGATCGTCCTGTACATTCAGCAATGCTGCCACGTCATACCGGTCGCAGGGGTGCCCAAACCGGATCAGCCCCTTGCGTGGCAGTTCGATGATGGCGGCTTCACTGGCCGGGTCTTCCAGAACCAGCCGTGCGCCCGGGTAACCGGACAGGTTTTGGCGGCTGATCAGGGTATTGCCGATTTTCACATGTTGGGTGGTGCAGACACCGGCGGTGCGGCCGCTTTCGGTCCAGATCCGGTGCAGCAGATTGGCGGTGGTCGATTTGCCGTTGGTACCGGTAATCGCGGCGGTCGGGATGCGACAGTTGCTTTGGCCGATAATCAGGTCCAGAACCCGGCCGTTAATATCTTGCTCCGGTGTGGCCAGCCAGTGGGGCCGGAAGCCCGGTTGGGCATTTACCTCACAAATAACGCCGCCGGTGTCGATCCAGGGGGCAGTGATATCGGTGGTGATAAAGTCGATTCCGGCGATATCCAGGCCCAGAATTCTGGCAGCACGAATCGCCAGCGCCCGGTTTGCCGGGTGGATGATGTCGGTTACATCCACGGCATCGCCGCCGGTGCTGATATTGGCGGTTCTGCGCAGGAGTACGGCAGTGCCGGCGGGCGGTATGGAGGTGCGCTGCCAGCCCTGCTGTGCCAGGCAACTGAGTGCTTCATCATCAAGCTGTAGTCGCTTCATCAGGCTGCGGCTGTTGGTGCCGCGTCTCAGGTCTCGATTAGCCTGCCCGATGAGCTGTTGAATATTACGATGGCCGTCACCTCGCACCTGGGCGGGTCGGCGTTCAGTCGCCGCTACCAGGGTGCCATGCACTACAAGCAAACGGTAATCCTGCCCTGCGATATGTTTTTGCAGTATCAGGCGGGCGTCGGTAATCGTGCAGACAGTGTCGAATGCTTGCGTGAGCGTGTGCGCGTCTTGGATGTTGGGCATGACACCAATGCCCTGTTCAGTTGTGGCGGGTTTCAGCACCACTGGCCAGCCCAGGTGATTGGCCTGCTCTGCAAGCGTTGCCCGGGAGTTGACGGTCAGTGTCGGTGGAAAGGGAAGTAAGGCACGCTCCAATATGCGATAGGTTGTGAGCTTGTCACGGGCGTTACGTGCCCCCAGAGCGGATGTTCGACCAGTGAAGCTGCTTTCGAAGCGGTGTTGCAGGTGTCCCCAGCCCAATAGTAGCTCTCGGTCACGGGTGGTGATCGGTATCTGTCGCACACGTGCCGCATCGGCAAAGGCCAGGGTATTAGGGGCGAGGCCTTTGTCCCGGTGGTGTGCCAGCCATTTCAGGTAGCGGGGGTTGTGTTGACCCGCATCGGGTACTGCTTTGCCATCGCATAGCTGCAACATAAGCTTCAGCACCCACTGGAGCCCCTCGCGCAACGTGTCCTTGCGCCACCAGGGAATAGCGATCCTAATATGTATGGATGTGTTATCCGGGCTTGGGGTGTTCTCAAGGACTTTACCACCGGCAACCGGCTCACGCAGTTCGCGCAGCAGCCTGACGGTCAGGGTAACCACCCATTGTGCGAAGTCTTGCGTCTCAGGCAGCGGTGCCTGTTTTTGCCAAAAAGGATATTCGAGCTGCCAGGCGCTGCCGGGGCAAAGAGCGCGCAGTGCGGCCTGAATTCTGTTCAAATGCAGTGCTTGCCATTGCGGCGGCAGGTATACAGGTATTTCCAGCTCCACATGGGCCGTGCGGTTATCAAGGTCAGATTGGCAACCAGCGAACAGAGCAAGTCGGGTGATTTTTATTGTGGACAACGGTACTGGCTCCAGACGGTTCAAGGCAGTAGCCCTGAGGCACAGGCGGTGATATTAACTCACCAAATGCATCCAATGGGTGGGGTTTTCAATATAGTAGAGGCGTGGGCCGAATCTGCAAAGGTCTGGATGCCGGTATGGCGGCGTGTACACCCTGTGCATTATTCTATAGGTTACAGTATGCGACAGGTTGATCTGTAATCAGACAGGGGTACAGGGTGAACGGCGACCAAACCATTGATCAAGCCAAACAGGCTCACGTTATTAACGTTCGGCTGGCTAACACCGCCCGAGCCTTGTTGTATCAATATGTGGAGCCAGAAGACAAGGTTTCTGTTGGCCTGGTGTCGCCCCAGTCACTGACCGTTGAGGGTAACGACCATGCCCGCCGGTTGGTGTTTTCTGTCGAGTGCTATGTGTACCCGCAACAAGGCAGGGCGTTACGCATACAGGGTGAATTGACCAGCGATGGCTGGGTGCCGCGAGGGCCGCTGCCACCGGTCGGACGTATGTGTGCTGAACTTGTCCCGACCCATAACGATGATTCAGAGGCCGAGCTTGCGTATATATTTACGCTTTTGAAGGCCCCAGAGACTGTAGATATCCGGTTGCCGTGGAAACGTTTTTTGACACCGGGTGATCCAGACCAGCCACCGGTATCTGACGCAACCGATACATTTGAGACGGCCTTGCAGCAGTCGCTGGGGCGCTGGCTGGCGACCCGGTTTAGGGCTGATACACCCGAAGCGGCAGTGAAGTTGGCGTGCGAGGGCAGTTTGGGCCAGTTTGGTCCGGTTGAATCCAGAGTGTTACCTCGCACAGGGCAGGCTGACCTGGCTGTCGATGTCACGCTGTTAAGCAAAGTGAGTGGGCAATCAGAACAGGACAACGGCAGTGGCATGCCGGCTCTGAGTCTTGCGCTGTATGGTGAGCGGTTTGGGTACTGGTTGTTGCATCGGCACCTTGAGCAACCTTTGAAATCGGCAGGCAAAGAGGCGGGCTCAGTGCCAGTGCGTGTCACCGATCAGGTCATCATCGCCGACAGTACTGAAAGCCTGATAGAGCAAGCGGGCTTGACAGACCCAGAAAAGCGCGTGTTTCAGCTGGCAGGTATTTTGCCGCCTGCAACCTTGTGGCCGGCTTCCGGCAGCTCGCATGACGAATCGCTGGCGCAGAGAGATGTGGATGGTGCGGAGTGCGCTATTTCAACGGCAATCAGTCTTGCAACTGTACCTGATCGGCCGCGCCGACACTTTCAGTCAATTGTGACTATGGTTCAGAAAGGAACGCTCGACCCTACGGATGTTGATTTGCTGTGGCGTACGGCGCGTCAATTGGCACGGGCAAAACGATAGCCTCGTCATTTATAATCGTCATAATTCCATCATTCGATTGTCAACTCTGTAGTGAACCATGACCCTTTACATCACGAATCCAGTGAAGGGGTTTTTATGGCCAATTACACTCTGCAAATCCTGCATGCGTCCGATATGGAAGGTGGCGGCGGTGATCTGCTGAATGCACCTGCGTTCGTTTCAATTGTTGATCATCTTGAAGACCAATCTGCCAACTCGCTGTTCCTCTCCAGTGGTGACCTGGTTTTGCCGGGGCCGTTTATGGCGGCTGCCGGGGACTCGCTGCTGCGCAGTGCGATCCAGCGTGCCAACGAAGAGTGGTTGGGGCTGGCCCCCGGTACACTGAGTGATCTGCGTGAGGGGGCAGGGCGGGTCGATCTGACCTTGGCAAACCTGTTGGGTGCCGATGCCATTACCCTGGGCAATCATGAGTTTGACCAAGGCACCAACGCACTGGCTGATCTGCTCCGGGCTGACATTCGAGGTGATGACCTTGGTAGCGTTCGTTGGCTGGGCAGCCAATTCCCCTATTTGAGTGCCAACCTGGACTTTTCGGCAGACAGCGCGCTGGCGGGCCAATACACCGATGAGATCCTGCAGAACACGGATTTCGCAATGGACTTGGAGTCGCTGACATTTGCGGCAGGCAGTGCACGAATCGCCCCGGCCACCATTGTTGAAGAAGGTGGCGAGCGTATCGGTATCATCGGTGCGACCACCCAGATACTGGAAAGCATTTCCAGCACCGGCGGCGTTGATGTTGTTGGCACCGACAGCAATGATATGGCTCTGCTGGCGCAACAGCTACAAGTGTATATTGATGCCCTTGAGGCACAGGGTGTTAACAAGATCATCCTCATGACTCACCTGCAGCAGATACAGCTGGAAGAGCAGCTGGTGGGCCTGCTTGATGGGGTGGACATCGTCATGGCGGGCGGCTCCAATGCGCTCTTGCTGGATGATGGAGATGCCCTGTATCCCGGCTCGGGGGCAACAGCTTACGATGCCTACCCGATCCTGACCCAGGACGCCGCCGGTAATGATGTGGTACTGATTAACACGGATGGCGGCTGGCGCTATGTAGGTCAGTTGCAGGTTGAGTTTGACGATCAGGGGCGTATCGTCACCGAATCGATAACAGATGCCAATTCAACGGTATACACCGCGACTGATGAGACCGCCAGTGCACTTTGGGGTAGCCTGGATGCGGCCTATGCTGAGGGCTCCAAGGGGGCGATTGCTCAGGCTCTTGTGGGGTCTGTGGCTGATCTGGTCTCGGCAAAGGATGGCATCATCTACGGCAAGACAGACGTCTACCTGCAAGGTGAACGTGCCTTTGTGCGCACCGAAGAGACAAACCTGGGCAACCTCACCGCTGACGCGAATCTGTGGTACGCCCGTCAGGTCGATGAGACGGTGACAGTATCGATCAAAAATGGTGGCGGTATCCGTGAGCCGATCGGAACAACCTTTGCGGTTGGCTCTGAAGGGGAATACGAACTGCTGCCGCCGCAGGCCAATGATGTTGCGGGTAAGGCCGAGGGAGAAATATCCCAGCTGGATATCGAGTCGTCTCTGCGTTTCAATAACGCGCTTTCCATTCTCACTCTCACCCGTGGCCAGCTCGTAGAGGTGCTGGAGCATGCAGTTGCGGCATCGGCGGAAGGAGCCACACCGGGCCAGTTTGCTCAGGTGTCGGGCGTGAATTTCAGCTTTGACTGGAGTCAGCCTGCAGGTGCCCGCATTGTCAGTGCGGCCATTACCGATGAAGCCGGTGTAGTACTGGATCGGCTTGTGGAAAATGGCCGCTTCATTGGCGATACCGACGCGCATGTGCGTGTTGTGACCCTCAGCTTCTTGGCTGACGGTGGCGACGCCTACCCATTCGCCCGTTTCCTGGCCGAAAATGGAACCGTCGATGAGCGTATCGACCTTAGCGAAGCAGGGCTTGAAGAGGGAACGGCTACCGCCGTCGCACCGGGTACGGAACAGGATGCGTTCGCAGAGTACCTGCAGGCCCAATATGCTGAAAACGCTTACGGTGCAGCTGACACAGCCAAGGGTGATGACACTCGCATTCAGAACCTGGCCTACCGTGAAGACAGTGTGCTGTCATCTATGAAGAGCACGTGGGAAGAGGCGCTGGATGCTCAGATTCTGAAAGCCACGTTGGCCGCCACGTTTGACTCGGGTGTGGGTGAGGCCGGGTCAGAAGTCGTGACGGTTGCAGACGGCAAGCTGTATTCAACCAACGGTGCGCTCGGTCGAATCGATATCTATGATGCGGCCAGTGGCGAACACCTGAATGCACTTGATTTGACGGGCATTGAAGGTTTCGATGGTGTCACCTCGGTGGCGGTAGCCAACGGTATCGTTGCAGCGGCCATTGACAGTGCCGGTGGTGCTAACGGCACCATTGCGCTGTTCTCGGCGGCAACTGGAGAATTGCTCAATACTCTGAATGCAGGCGGGGTTCTGCCTGACATGATCACGTTCACGGCCGACGGTCAAAAGCTGCTGGTTGCGATTGAAGGTGAGCCGGTGTCGGCCGAATTTGACCCGGCTGGTGGGGTTAGCCTGATCGATTTCTCTGCAGGTGTAGAAAACGCTTCAGTTCAGTTTGTGGGTTTTGAAGCCTTTGATGGACAGGAAGATGCATTGCGCGAGCAAGGTGTACGCCTGTTCCCTGGCAAGGCCCCATCAGTCGACTTTGAGCCGGAATACATTGCACTCAGCCCTGATGGCATGCAGGCGTTTGTTACACTGCAAGAAGCCAACACGGTGGCTGTGCTGGACCTGGCCAGTGCAACGTTTACGGATCTGTTACCGCTGGGTACAACCGACCATAGCCTGACCGGTAATGGGCTGGATGCCTCTGATCGTGACAATGCCATCAATATCCAGAACTGGCCGGTGTTTGGCCTGCGGATGCCGGATGCAATTGCCAGCGCCGAAATTGACGGCATTACGTATTTCGCCACGGCTAACGAAGGTGATGCCCGTGACGTAGATGTCCGTATCAAAAACCTGACGCTGGATGCCACTGCATTTCCCGATGCGGCTGAGCTTCAGGCCGATAGCCAACTGGGACGGCTGCAGGTGTCGGGTATCGACGGTGACATCGACGGTGATGGGGACTATGACCAGCTATTTGCCTACGGCTCTCGCTCCTTCACACTGTACGACGCCGAAGGTAATGAAGTGTTCGACAGTGGTGATCAGTTCGAACGGATTCTTGCCGAGATTCGACCCGAGCGGTTCAATCACGACGAGGGCGAGTTGGAAGGCCGCTCTGACAATAAAGGGCCAGAGCCGGAAGCGATCGCACTTGGAACAATTGGCGAAGACACCTACGCCTTTATTGGGCTGGAGCGCGACAACGGCATAATGGTCTACAACATCAGTAAGCCGGCTCAGTCGGAGTTTATCGGTTATATTGATGCTGAAGCCTGGGGGCATGTGTCACCAGAGGTGATCACGTTCATTCCTGCCAGTGACTCCGCCACCGGCAAACCGCAGCTGGCAGTGGCGTTTGAAGGGTCCGGTACTGCTGCGTTGATTGATCTTGATCAGCTGGGCAGCGCCGACCACCGCCTGGTATTCGGTACCGATACCGAGGTTGCGCTTGTGGAAAGTGTCTATCGCGGATTGCTGGGGCGCGAAAGTGAAGCGGCCGGTGCGGGCTACTGGGTTGAACAGATGGAGCAGGGCATGAGCGAACAGCATATGATCGCCAGTGTGATGGCCAGTGCTGAGTTCAACGCCCGTGGGCTTGGCAGCGATGCTCAATTCATTGAGGCGCTGTACACCGATCTGTTGGGGCGCGAGTATGATCAAGGCGGACTGGACTACTGGGGCAGTTTGTTGAATGGCAACGCACAGCGCCAGGATGTGGTGCTGGGCTTCTTCGTGAGTGAAGAGCATCAGCTCAACCTGCTCGGTATTATGGCAGAGGGGGTTGATTACCTGGTCGGGTAACGGTTCTGCTCCATCAGGCAGGTGGCGACCCTGGGGGCGTCACCTGCCATCTCGCTATGCAGTGGCACACAGCGGTGCCTGAGTGGTCTGTTTCAGCGCTATCAGAAGGGTTCGAACGTAATGCCATTGGCGATCAGTTCGATCACATTGGCCTGGTTTTCGGGCGACTCGGAAAACCCCACCATGACGACGTTCCAGGTAAAAACAGGGTTGTTGTTGATCTGGTCGATCCACCAGGCGTAGCCCTCCGGCTCAGGGTCGCGGCCCAGTACGTTATTATATAACTCGGTAATAAACTGGCCGTTGTCGGGCCGTCCATAGAGTGAAAAAAACTCCGGCGAAGCGATAAACAAAGAAGCGGCATCCTGAATCGTCATTCCGTTTTCAAGATGGGCAATCCAAAACCCCATACCACCTAAGTCGGGCTCACGATCAAATGCTGCCTGATACAACCGGTAGGCCTGTCCCGGGATACCTTCAAAGTCAAACGCGATCGCCAGATCATTGAAGTAGAGGCGTTCTATGTTTTCAACATAATCCATACCGTCGCGTCCGAGTACGCTGTCCTCGATGATCAGCCCCGCTTCACTGCCGACCACCGGGTTGTCGGTATAGCGCCCAAACGCCGTGCCGTCCTGGGTGATGCGGTAGTCTGACAGGTTGCCTTGATAGCGGGCAATATCGAACCCTGCACCACCATCAAGATAGTCCTGGCCATCACCTCCCTGCAGAATGTCGTCACCGGCATAACCGAGCAGGATGTCATCTTGAGCGCTGCCGATAAAGGTGTCATCTGCACTCAGTAATGTCATCCATTCAGTCAGCAAAATGTCCTGAATGGTCCGGTTGACGTCATCAAACAGAATGCGGTCATACCCGGTCAGGTTGTTGATGTAATCCAACTCAATAAAGTGATCAACCGTTCCGGCCAGAGAGAACCAGTCCTGGTTGTCGTTGGCTGTAAACTCACCGTAAAAAACATAGTAAAAATCGCGTCCGCCCTTGTTGGTCACAACGACGCGATTAGGACTGATATCCCAGGCTTTGGCCTCAAAATAGGCAGGGCGCTCATCGCTGTCACCAAACAGCAGGTAACCGTCTGCGGTGTTGAGGCGTCGCTCGTCTGTGCTGAAATTGGTCGTTATATTCATGCAGTGGGGCTCGCGATCAGTTGATTCAGGGCCACTAACAGGCGTTGTGTGCTGGCATCCATGCTATGCCGTTGCCGCCCAACAACATGTGCCTGTTCACACAGGGTTGTATACCAGGCAGCGTCATCGAAATGGCGGGCAATTAAATCACATATTTTGTTCAGCGTGTTTTGGTCAGGCAGTTTATTATAGGGCGCCTGATGCAGGGTGCTGGGCAGGCGTAACAGGTGCCCCGAGCCACCCAATAGATCAGGCAGGCCACCATTGTCAGTTGCAATAACAGGGATACCGTTCAAGAGGGCTTCGCCGACAACGCGTGCACCGCTCTCATACCAGAGGCTGGGCGTCAGCAGCAGCCGTGCTCGGCCATAGACTGGGCGCATATCACGTGTGCTCGGGGTGACAATCACGTTACTCAGCTGGCTGCGGGGCTCATTGAGTTGTGCGGTCAGTGCCTGCACAATTTGGTTCCAGTTACCTCTGGATTCGACGACTTCAAACTGAATATCGGGCCTTGATTTTTCGAGCGCCATTGCCAGGGCAGCAACCAAAAATGCGCCTTTCTCGGGGCTTGGGTTGATGAACAGAACCCGTTCCCGACTGTGGGACTTGGCTACAAACTGCTCAGGGGGAATAAAAGTTCCGACAGCTGTACACGTTAATCCCGAACGTTCTGAATACAGGTCAGCCGTAGCTTGAGTGTCAGTAATAATCAGGTCTACATCGCGGCACCAGCGTGTGCCATGGTAGTTGCCATTGACCAGGTAGGCTGCCGTGGCGATATTGCGTGATCGTGCTTCGTCAGGGATTAGAAAATCGATAGGGTGGCCGCCAAAATACCAGACAATATCGGGTTGAAAGGTATCCAGTGCCGACGTATACAGATGATGCCATTGTGCCATCTCATGGAAGGTGGTGTCCTTGCGTTGAGTGCCGCCCGTGACCAGCAGCTGGTGCTGCAAAGGGCCATCAACCAGCTTGACTGTCTTGCCCCGGTTTTTTTTCACCTCCGCCCACGCGCTTCCCAGACCGGCTACACCTTGCGGCGCATCAAACTGCGTGGTGCCCAGGATTTGAATCTCATAGCCACGGGCCTGCAGGCACAACAGCATCTGACGCGCGCTCATGGCTGCTCCGCTTGTCGTATCAAGCAGGCACGCGTGATTGGCCCATAGCAGGCGGGGTTTTTCAGCAGGCGTTTGAGGTTCGCTCATTGATCAAGTCCTTTGACACCAGGTCCGATTGAACAGTGTTTTGGGTCGTGGTATTGCCGTCAAACAAGAGTGTATCCAATGTTCTGAGGTGAGCCAAAGGGAGATTCAGTGTGTGCGACTGGAATTTCAGTCAGCACCACATTCACACAACGTTCATCAAAACCTGTTGTGATCTGGGGCAACGTTTGTTTGATACGTTGGTAGCTAAGCTGCTTGAAACGACTGTTTTTTTACTTGATTAGACCTCAAAAATTATTCAAGATGGGGTCACCTGTCGGATTAGGTAGTACCGAATAATAAAAACATTGAGGGCCCGAGCCCTGTGATCATTGTCACTTGAAGGAGCAAGTAGTTGACAGCGACACCCCTGGTGCCAGCTGCTCTTGAGTTTTTCAAGAGCCCTGGCTGTCTTGGTTTTTCAAAAAAAGAGCGGCTAACTCATCCGCTCAAGCTGCTGTGTTCGTCTTATGGGCGAATGCGGTCTTCTGCTGCTTGCGCCCTATACCCCCGGAATGAGCCCTTACATTCCGCAATCTCTAACAACACTTCCGTTATTTTCGACTGCACTGCTGCCGGCCTTTTGCGTCAGACTCGGTGTGGTTGCATTGATCATTCGTGGCCGACCCCATTGGCCAACTGGATTTCTAAATTATTCTTGAAGAGGCTTTTAAGATGGACCTGACTGCGACCGAGAAACTGGTTCACCAAATGTACATTGCTTACTACCAGCGCCCTGCAGACCCTGAAGGGTTGCATTACTGGGTAGAGCAATTGGAAAAATACAATGACTGGACAGTCGTCTCGGCTGCGTTCGGTGCCCCTGAAAACCTCGAGAATCAAGCCCTCTACGGTGATAAGTCCCGTCAGGAGGTCATTGCTGAAATCTATTACTCGGCCTTTAACCGTGCAGCAGTGCAGGAAGAGATCGACTTCTGGGCCAGTAGTGAACACAGCCTGACCAATCTGGCGTTTGCGATTGTGAACGGTGCACAGAATGATGACCTTGCGACCATCAATGCAAAACTCGCATTTTCCTCGGAGCTGGTCGATATCGTCGATCCGCAGGGCAATGGCGTGCCGGCTGAATATGCCATGCCTTTTGCTTTCGATGGTGTTGGATTGCTGAAGCAGGTCGACAAAGGCGATAACGTTGATACTCAGTTTGTTCTTGATGCAATTGCAACGGATGAAGTGCCTCTTCCTACTCCTGAAGTGTTTACTGTTCGTGAAAACTTCGATCAGTCCACCACTGACGCCATCACGACTGAGATTGATCCGATCATTACGCGGGTGACTTACTGGGGTGAAAGTGGCCAATCAGAAGGGGAGTCAGCCGGGGTCCCGGTTGCAGACCTGATTGCGTTGGTTGAATCCTACCTCGGCTTGACGGTTGTGCCGGAATCCGCCGTAGACAGCACAAACGACATTGTTGATATCACGCTGCAGCCTGTTGAGGGTGCCGCAGACACCGAAGGCGAAGAGGCAGGGGCTGAGCCGACGGGTGATGAAGTTGTAAGCTACGAGTTCGTTGTCACCTTCGCTGACGGTACTCAAAATACCAATATCGTTGACCTGCGGGCGCAGGAGTTTGAGTTTATTTCAGAGCTGCTGTTCGATGAAAACGGCGATTCACGCCTGTTTGAGGTTGAACTGAAAAGCTGGCCCCAGATTATCCTGCGTGACCAGTCAGGTGAGCCGGTATTGGATGCCAATGGAAATCCGGTTCTGATCGACCTCAAGTCCTACACCGCTGATGGCATTACCAGTGTCAGTAAAGTGCCGCTGGTACTGACAACCGTACAGAATAACGGCGGTACTGACCAGGAGGGTGTTACCTCTGCAGCGGTTGATAACCGTATTCTCGTTGACCGCCTGGAATTGCTGCATGATGCGACCATAGATGGTGGTGAAGGCAGCCGTAATACCCTCGAAATTGACGCGAAGGGCGCCTATGCCCGTCCGAATCTGGTTGAAAACGTACAGCAGGTTCAGATCCAGAACCTGCCGAATATCTATGGCGCAGACAATGCGAATGACCCGGTTCGCACCGATGCCGGCAGCGACACCCCCAGTGTGATTGATCTGACCCGTGTACTGGATATCGAGCAGCTGGTCATTACAGAGGGCTATGACAACGGCACCGATCTGGGTGACCTGTTCGTCCTGGGCGTCCGCAACGGCGCCGCTCTCAGCCTGGAGGGCAGCTTTACCGAGGCAGTGACGGTGCACTACGGTGAGGGTATATCTCCCGAAGGTCTGAATCTGCAACTGAACCTGGGCGATACCCACAACGAAAACTTTGATCTCAAGGTTTCCCACAACAGCGCAACGCTGAATGTGGAAGCACTCGGCGCCGAAAACTGGATCCACGATGCTGATCTGGGCGGCCAGCTGCGTTTTCTTAACGTCACGGGCGAAGGCTCGCTGACCATCGAGGGCAATATCGCCCAGTCCTTCATCGATACCCGTCCGGCCACCATCGATGCAACCCAGGCCGGTGGCGGTGTGGATTTGACCTTCGACGGCCAGCCTGTCGTGGTCTTTAACGGCAGTCAGGCGGGCGATGAATTCGCCGCCACCAATGCCGACCGCGTTACGATTGCCGGCGGCAATGGCGCTAACCATTTTGTCACCGACGGCTCAGCCAATGTCGTGATCACCAGCGGTGAAGGCCACGATGTGATCTCCTCCACCGGAGGTGAAGAGGTGAGCATCGAGGCGGGTGCTGGCGATAATCAGATCGATACCACTGGCTCTGCGGAAGTTGAGATCACCGCGCTGGACGGCGATAACGAAGTTGTTGCAAACGGTGTAACCGATCTGTCCCTGACACTTGGCAATGGCGATAACAGTGTCAATGCCGACAACGCTCAGGCCGTTAACATGCAGCTGGGCGATGGCTCCAACAGCGTTAGTGTACTGGGCGCACAGACTCTGGATATCACGCTTGGCGACGGTGGCAACACCCTGACTGCCAGTGGTGCGACCATCAATCTGGTCAGCGGTGCCGGTAACGATAATGTCACGCTGGCTGCGGCTGAAACCGAAGCGCTGCTGAATGTCAATCTGGGCAGTGGCAGTGACCGCCTGACCCTGGGCAACGAAAGTGCTGGTATTGTGGCACTGGACGAGTCCGCCATCAGTGGTGAAAACATCCGCCTGACGGTTGCCAACGATACTGACCTGTCGCGAGCTTCCCTTGAAGGCATCAACAATGTTGTGCTTAAAGGTGAACTCACCCTGACCGCTGATCAGGCGTCTGCACTGGGTGCCGATGCATTCAGCGTTTACCGCGAGTCATTTGGTGAAACCCAGAATCTGCACATCATCGTGACGGAAGACGTTGTGCTGAGTGAGCTGTTCGATATGAGTCAGCTCAGTGATAACGTGCGCCTGAATTTTGATCTGCGCAATGGGGCTGAGCTGACGCTGACCGCGCAGGAGCTGCATGAGCATGTCGCGTGGCAGGGTATTGATTCCAGCGATGGGCTTAACGGTAAGGTCGTCATCACAGGCGCTGGCACAGCGTTTGATCCGTTCGATGCGGGTGAAGATTACCAAGTGGTAGATGGCGGCTCCTTGACCGGCAACTTCGACGCCAGCACCGATGTTACCATTCAGTATGTGCTCGGTGGATATGACCGCCCGGCGCCGCAGCCATCAACAGCGATGCTGACCATCGACTCTGATCTGGTACCGGTTGTTACCGATATCTATGATGGTAACAACAACGGGACGTTTGAGCATCTGGCTAAAACCCTCAAAATCACCGGTGGTCAGGATATTACCTTCGAGACCGCCATCGATCTGCATGACAGTGGTTATACGGTTGACTTTGCAAGCTTCCAGCACAACGTACTTGGGATGACCCTTGCCGATTTCCAGGATGTAGTACAGATCAAGGGTAATGGTAACGAAAACCGCGATGTTCGCATCGATGTCAAAATCAGTGGCGAAAATGCTGTTGTGGGTGAAGCTGGCGAAATCGGAGGCCTGCGCTCCAGTGGTGTGCAGACTTATATCGTGACCGATATCAATGATGATGACAGCTCTTACAGTGATCACGAAGAGGCTACCTTCTATTTCAGTGACAACACTCAGGATCTGCATACGCTGGGTCTGCAGGGTAACTTCAATGCAACCCTGAACCTTATGCAGGTGCATTGGGGCGTCAAGCTTTTGTTGGAGGGTGACGGCAAGGTTCTCAACAACCTGCAGTCTGCGGGTCATCCGGCATTCTCCAACATTGGTACAGTCAATGTCGAATATGCCTACGACGCGGCCCCAGTCGTAATCGATATCAACAACCAGGGTGTTGCGACCAATCGCCCGTTGAACGTGGCTGAGCTGAACATTGCCAATGCGCGCAGCATCACGTTCAACATTGAAGATGCTGATGCAGTAATCGGATCGATCAACAATGCCACAGGCGCGGGTGAATTCCTCGACGGCAAGTCAGATGAGATTCGAGAGCTGATTTTTGTTTCCGCCAATGATGTGACCGTTAAGGGGCGCATTTCAGTCGGCGAACTGGAAACGCTGAACGCCTCTGCTGTGGACGGTGATTTCACCCTGCAGCTGAGCGGTGAAAATGATCTGTCTGGCGTGGCTGTTACCGGCCTCGACGCCATTATGCTCACCGACAGCCAGACCGAGCTGACGATCAGCAATGAGCTACTGCAACAGATCGGTGAAGCAGCAGTAACTGGTCAGGGTACTCTGAATGTCATCATTGCTGATCAGCCGTTCGACTCCAGTGCACTGGACAGCGAGCTGACCGTAAACCTGGTATCTGAAGCAGGCGAGTGGACGCTGAATGGTGCCGCGGACCTGAGTGAGGTGGATCAGTTCACTGTGGGCGAAGGCTCTGTGCTGACCATGACGGCCGATCAGGCACTGCAACTGGCTGATACACCTGTTGTTAATGGTGGTGAGGGTGCACAAATCAACATCACCGGCGCCACGCAGGTACATGTGGATGCCGGGCTTGAAAGTCTGCTGACCACCCTGGCTGCAGCCGGTCTGGAGGGCCGCCTTGGACTGGCCGAAGACCTGACGCTGACCGCAACCACACTTAATGCCGCCGCGACCGGAGGCTTTACGCTGGTGGGCGAAATTGCCGGTCTGCGTGTGGATGTGGTGATGGATGAAGCCAACGCTGAAGCGGGCGTCAATATGATCGGTACTGATCCGGTCAACGGCGTCCAGTCTGAAGGCGTGGCCGTCTTTGTCGTCACTCAGCTCGATGCCAACGCTGACGATATTCTCTATGTCTGTAACGATACCGAAGGGCTGGAAGTGCTTGGCCTGCAGGGTAACGGTGGCGATAGCCTGACGGTTGGTGGCATCAAACGTGGCGTGACCATCTTGTTGGAAGGTGATGGTGCCGCAGACTGGAGCGATGTGGAGAAAGAAGACCTCACGCCTGATTTCTCCAGCATTGGTGCGTTTAACGCCACCTACTTTACCCCGGGTGCCACGGCACAGGTTGAAATCAACAATCAGGGTGTTGAACTGGCTGGCGCGTCCGATGGCGGCGAGCGTGCCATCAAAGTGGATGGCATCACAATCAATAACGCCACCACGATCGCTATCAATGTGGCCGATGGCGACGCCATCATCAGCGGCCTGGACGGTGACAGCGTTGAAACGCTGAACCTGACCACAACTGAAGATCTGACCATCGAAGGCGTACTGCCGGAAACATTGAGCAGCATCGATGCCAGTGCAGTCACAGGTCTCTTCAGTGCAACCTTTGAAGCGATGGATGGGGCGTTCACCCTGACCACGGGCGCTGATGCCCAGGTGGCAATGGATGGTCTTGTCGCAGCGGAGGGCAGTACTATCGACGGCTCGGCGGGCTCGCTGACACTGACAGTCACCGATACTGATCTTTCCGCTGCAACCCTGAGCGGTATTGATGCTGTTACCATTACCGAAGGCAGCGAACTGACGCTGAGCGCCGACCAGGTGCTGGATGTAACCCCGACCGCGATCAATGGCAATGTCGCTGGTACCGGCAACGCCCACGAAGTGCTCAACGTGGTGGAGCTGTCTGATCAGCTCATCGACGTGAATGCACTGGGCACCGATGTGGTTCTGGGCACTGTGTCCCTGGCCTCCGGTACCTATACACTTGACCCGGCCACTGACCTGAGTGGCGCAACGGTGCTGATCCCAGCGGACGCCGAAGTGACCATGAGTGCCGACCAGTACATGGCGTTGGCCTCCATTGACGGCATCGCGCAGGGCGCGACGCTGAACATCACCGGACTGAGCCAGGCCCATATTGATGCCGGCTTTAGCCTTGCGGGTGTCGATAGCGCGATTGGCTCTGTGGCGCTGGCGGAAGATGTCCGCCTGCTGACTTCCACGGACCTGAACGGCTTCTCTGTGGTGATGAGCGATGACCAGACGCTGGGCCTGGCCACCCGTGCCCAGGCAGATGGTCTTGCAGTCAGTGGTGGCAGCAACACTACACTGGTTTACATGTTCGCCTCTGGCTGGGATGCCATTAACGATACCATCGACGGTTCCGGCTACGATGTTGATGAGCTGCATCTGCTCAGCGCACTGGTGTCGCAGCACGATGTTGAGCTGATCCAGAACCTTGCCAGCGGTGTAACCGTTGTTGTCTTCAACGACCCGAGCATGCTGGCTTTCGCGGAAGCGACCTATCGCAGTGTCGTGATCGAAACCGGCGTCACAGTCGATGACTGGATCGTATTCAACGACTATCAGGTTGACCGCGAAGTAGCGGTCCTGGATCTGACCCTGCGGGGCGATGCCGGTATTGACGGTAACCTGCGCCTGACCACTGTGGTGCCCGAAGATCCGAACGACCCTGATAATGTCAATGACAGCCTTTATAACCATCTGCAATCGTTAGTGATCACCTCCGAGGGCGATCTGCCGAACCATATCAGCGGCGATATCGACCCGACCGTATCGGTAGTGAACACGGTTGATGGCGTGACCAATACCGAAAACAACCTGCTCAACGTGATTATCAATGCCACGGCTGACTTTACCGTAGGCGGCAAGATCCGCTTCAACGCCATCGGAGATGATGTTGCAGGTACGAATGACGATGAAACCGCTGTTCTGAGCGTCAATGTGGCGGCTGGTCAGAGCGTGGTACTGAACGATCTGGATACCGATGACGAAGACGTCACCGGCCTCACCGTTAACCACACCGGCGATGGCGCGCTGACCTTCGGTCTGTCTACCGTTGCAACGGTCGATGCTGATGATCAGTTCACCATCAATGGCAGCGCTACGGGTACGACGACCATCGTCATTGATACCTTTAATGACGACCAGGGTACGGCAGGGCCTGCCTTGGACCTGTCTGATGACGTACTGAGCAATGTGGATGCCATCGTACTGGCCGATCAGTCTGAGCTGACACTGAGCCATGCGCAGGTTCAGGCAATGGGTGGCCTTGAGGCTATCACCACGGCCAATTTGGGCGAATCCGCCACGCTGAATCTGGTAGCGCTGGGTACAAACCCGTTTGATGCCAGCACCGCTACCAACGGCATCGAACTAGCAACCGTAACCATCCTGGACAACAACGCCACCGTTAAACTGGATGCCGCCACAGATCTGACCGGTGTTGGCAGTCTGGTAGTGCCGGCCGGTACTACTCTGGAGCTGACAGCCGCTCAGTTCCAGCAGCTTCAGGGTGCGGGCACCATCACCGGTGCGGGCGCAGTCCATATCACGGATGTGACCCAGGCAGACCTCGAAGGCGGCCTGGATCTTTCCATGGTATCCGCCACCAATGGCACCATCACCTTTGCTGAAGATGTGTTGTTCGGTGTGGATGACAACTTGGCAGGCTTCACGCTGGAGCTTGCCGACGGCCAGATGGTCACCCTGTCCAGCCAGGCTCAGGCCGATGGACGTGAAGTAAATGGCACAGGTGCAACCTCGACCCTGGTGTTGGGCTTCGAAGTATTGGATACAGCTACACCGGATACCAAGCTGGATTCTTCTGGTTATGGCGTAACAGACTTGTATGTCATGGACCGTCTGGTTGAGTACTACAACGGCCAGAATCTTGAAACCCTGCTGCAGGATCTCTCCTCCACTGTAGATGTCACCATCTTTGACATCACGAATGCGCCGAGCGAGATCGCACCGGGCGCCATGACGACCGATCGCACCGTGATCATTCAGGCGGGTGCAACAGTCGATACCCAGATTGTCTTCAACGACCTGGACGACGATGTAGAAGTATCCACGCTTGATCTGACCCTCAAAGGTGGCTCCACCATTGATGGCAGTCTGGATCTGTCGACGGTTACACCGGCACCGGGTACGGTGACGCTGAACTACTTCCAGACCCTGACAATCCGTTCGGAGGGCGATAGCCCCAACCGCATTGTCGACGCGATTCACGCCAACGGTTCAACCGCCGGCTACGCGGAGAACAACCTGCGTGATGTCAATATCGTCGCCAGCCAGGATCTGACCATCGGCGAAATTGAATTCAGCTCTCTGCAGGACAACCGCACCGCAGAACTAAATGTCAGCGTGGAGGGCGGTGCAACCGTCACCATCGGTGATCTGGATACCGACGATGACGATATCGATGCACTGACCGTCAACCACACGGGTGACGGTGATTTGACGGTTGGCCTGTCGACTGTTGCAACAGTCGACGCGAGCGACCTGATTACGATCAACGGTAGCGCTACCGGTGAAACCACACTGGTCATCGACACCTATGACGAGGCCACTGGCACAGCGGGCGCGCCGTTTGACCTGACCGACGATGTGCTGGTCCATGTGGATGCCATCGTGCTGACCGACGGCAGTGAACTGACGCTGACTATGGCGCAGCTCAATGGTATTGGCGGTTTGCAGAATTTGACGGTTGAGAACAGCGGCGACAATGCCTCCGTTAATATTCTGGGACTGGATAATCAGCCGTTCGATGCATCTGAAGCCACCGCCGGTATCGATATCGTCGATGTGACCATCGGTGGCAGTGGCAATGCCGTTACGCTGGCGGCTACAACTGATCTGACCGGTATCGACCGTCTGATCGTACCGGAAGGCAAGACACTGAGCCTTACAGCTGAGCAGTTCCAGCAGCTGGCCGGCAGCGGCACCATTGTTGGGCAGTCAGGCACTGGCTTCACCATCAATATCACCGGTCTGACCCAGGCTGACGTGGACTTGGCTGGCGGCTTCGATATCACCGGTATCGCTGCAGACAACATCACGCTGACACTGGCTGAGGACGTGAACCTTGATGATGCCAGCATGCTGGGTGATTTGAGCAAGCTGGAAGTCTATCTGGCGGCCAACCAGGATCTGGGGCTCGCAAACGCGGCACAGGCGGATGGTCTGAATGTAGCCGGTCCAGACGATTCAACAGTTGTGTTCATGTTTGATGATGTATCGAAAGGCTACGTCGATTATATCGATGCGTCTGGTTACAACATCGACACCTTGAAGGCGCTGAACACCTTTGTTGACGGCCGTAATATCGAACAGATCCTGCAGGATCTGGATAATGATATTATTCTGAGTCTCTACCATTCCCCGGAAGATCTTGGCTTCGTCAGTGCGACGCACCGTATTCTGGTAGTCGAGCCCGGTGTGACAGTGCCGGATTTCATTGTGGTCAATGACCTGGATGGAAGCCAGGAAGTTCGCACCCTGGCTATTACGCTGCAGGGTGGTGCCGAGATTGACGGCAACCTGCACCTGTCCACGGTTGAAGCGGATTCCGGCCTGATCGCACGTTACTTCCTGACGCTGTCGATTCTGTCTACTGGAACAGCGGCCAATACTGAAACAGGTAACACCTATAACCTGATCAATGGTGATATCACCGCACAGGCAGGCCCTGACGCGGGAACCATCGAAAACAACCTGCGTGATGTGGTGATTATCGCCGAGCAGGATATGGTAGTCAGCGGCGATATCGTCTTCAGCTCTGTGGATGCTGCCAAGTACCCAAGTGCCACACTGACGGTTACCGGCACATCGGATATCACCGTACAGCAGCTGGACCTGTCTGATGACGAACTGACCACCTTCACTATCAACCATCAGGGCACCGGCACCCTGACTGCCACTGGTGCATCTCCGGCACTGTTCGACGGTGATGCAGATGGTGCCTACAGCACAGACACCACCGGCAACCTTGAAACGCTTAATATCAAGGGTACCGGTGATATTGTCCTGGGCAATGACGAAGGTGGCTGGGGTATTACCGCCAGCGGCCTATCAACGATCAATGCAGCGACGCATACAGGTGACCTCAACCTGGGCGAAATCCGTGATATCGACTCCAGCGACTTCACCTTCACTTCTGGTACCGGTGAAACCTACCTGAAACTGGCCGGTGACGCTCTCAACGCCGGTGCCGAAGATTCAGGTTGGACCTTCGACTTCGCCAGCGCTGCCTCCGGTGCAGGGGCAGCGGCCAACAGCGTCATCGAACTCGGTGACATGACCTGGACCAGCGGCGCACTCAATATTGACTTGGGTGCCAACACTCAGCTGCTGATCAGCGCCGATACGGATCTGAGTGATCTGGAACTGGTGCTGAATGGCTCTGGTACACCGGCCGACAATCAGATTGTTGTCGCTGATGGCGTGACTCTAACGCTGACAGCAGCACAGCTAGACGCGATCGCAGATGCCGGTCTGATGATTGTGGGTGAGAATGGAGCTGACTCAACTGGTGTCGTCAACATCGTTGATCTCGGCACCGATGAATACAACCTGACCGCAGTTCAGTCCGAGCTGGTGGGTACAGCAACATTGGCTGAGAATGACGTGACGCTGGATGCGTTGACTGATCTTGGCGAATTCTCCATCACCTTGGATGCGCTGAGCGGCGACAACGATGATCTCTCTGGTCAGACTATCCGCTTCCAGACCGACGCTCAGGCGGCCCGTGAGATTATCGTCAACTCACCCGATGGTGATTCCGATAACGTCAACAGCAGCAACGTGGTCTGGCTGTTTGAAACTGCAGATTCACCCACATTGCCGATCGATACGTCGGGCTATGCCGATAACCTTGGACGCCTGTGGATCAACCCGGATCTGGCTGGTTCCGGCAGTATCGAAGATCTTTATACGACTTTGCCTGGCAGCATTGTGCGCGTTGAGTTCTCCAGCATCACCGAGCTCGATATTCTGTTGCTTTCCTCTGAAGTGCACCGTGTAGTCGAATTCGTAGCCTTCACTGACTTGAGCGCCACTGGTGTTCAGTTCAGCGACAGCGATATTGGCGAACACGTCAAAACGCTGGATCTGAACCTGGGCGGTGAAGTCGATCTCGGCAACATTGTGCTGGGTAACCAGACCGATTCGACCTATGATGCCGATGCGATTCAGTTCGAAACCCTGACGATCAACTCCCACCGTGCGCTGCACACCGACAACCCGTTGGCGAGCGAGCAGTTCATCAACGATAATGACGGCGTTGATGAGTCTGGCGAACATGAACAGCCCGCAAATCTGAACGTCATCGGTGATATCGGCGTTGATCAAAGCGGACCATTAACTGTCGAGTTCGACCTGCTGAATGTGGTGCTCGATACCGGTACTTTGTCCGCTGTTGGTGACGGCTCCGAAGGCGCGGGTGCTGATCTTCAGGTCGGTACCATCACCTTTGATTCCGAACATGCCGATTCGGTCGCGACACTAACCGTCCGGGGGGAAAACAACACGACTGTCGCCTCTCTGGATACGTCCGACCCGGAGATCATCACCCTCGTTATCGTTAACGAAGGCCCCGGTACACTGACTGCACCGGGTGCAAGCCCGGCAGCGGCGGTGGATAACGCCACCTTGGCAACGGTATCCAACACCGAAACCCTGCATATCGAAGCCACCGGTGATGTGGTTCTGGGCACCGAAGGCGATCTCACGAAGCCAGGTGTAGCCAGTGACGAGCTGAGCCTGATTGATGTGGATGGCAGCGGTAATGTGGATCTGGGTGTGATCGCACAGGTGGATGCCCAGGCGTTTACGCTGGATGCAACGGGTAACACCGGAACCGTCACTGCTTTCCTTGGCGACGACGACTCTACTTACAATTTATCGCTGGGAGCGGGCGGTGTATGGCTGTTTGATAACTCGGGTGCCGTCGGTGAGTTGAACGTCACTCTTGATGATTCAATCACATTGAATGCGGGTGAACTCACCCTCAACAATGTGACATTGAGTATATCTGGAGCGATCGACTTCACGGCTGCACCGGTTGATCTTACTCTGATCGATACCGTTATCGATGTTCCGGCCGGTAGTTCGCTGACCATCTCGGCAGCTGATGCGGATGGGCTGACCATCACCGGCGACGGTGTCGTGATCGTGCCAGATTTGGAAGTAGAACCCGGTGCAGATCTATCCGGTATTCTCACCACTGATGGTGATACCGGTTTGCTGGAAGTCACTGTTGATACGGCTACTGGTGACGTCGAGCTCACAGGTCACCTCGGCAAAGCTGAAGTGTCGGTAATCGGGGGTGGTACTTTCGATATAACAGGCGGCCAGCTCGATAGTGCAGCCTTCGATCATGATGACGATCTGCTCACTGCGAATGAAGTCGTCATGGCGACCTTTATTCTTACCGGCTCCGAAACATTGGTAATGACCGCTGATCAGGCGGATGGACGCAGTGTTACCGATAGCGGATCAGGCACCACAAATGTTGAAGATCTGGGTCAGGTAGCTGATGCGGCCGACTCTGATATTGATCTGAGCGGTATCAATACTGGTAACGTCAACATAGCTGTCGACTCAGATGTGACGCTGAATCGTAATGCTGATCTAGGTACAACAGATGCAGCACGTATCATCACCATTGGTGCTGGTGCAACACTTGAGTCAGCCGGTTCTGTTATCGATGGTCATTACATCGAAGGTGACAACGGCACTCTGCTGGTTGATGATGAAAATGATGCTACTACCGGCACCGATACGCCGATAAGTGCGAACCTGTCAAATGTTACGGCTGAGTTCATCACTTTTGTCTTCGACTCTGAAGTGACGACTTCGATCACCTTCCCGGTTCTGACGGGTGACCCGGCAGCGTTTGATCTGGATAACACCACCTACCTTCAGACCGTTACGATGACGGCCGTACAAGCCAGTGGTCAAACCATCACTGGAGCTGCTGGTGGCAGTGAAGGTCAGGTGATTGTCACTGACCTGGGTGAGGAGCAGACTATTCTTGCCGGTATCGATGCCGGTCGAATGACTGCTTACGTTCCGGAAAATGCAACTTTGGCAGCCTCTACCAACCTGGGAGACTTTGATGTCGTTTTGCAGGACACGTCAGATACAGCGGTAGCGTTGACATTGACAGCGGCTCAAGCCAATGGTCGCACCATTATCGACTCTACCGATAATGGTGAGGTTGCTGTGACTGCGCTTGAGGCCACTCCGTCTGCTGATCTCTCACAGATCGAGACCGCAATCGAATCGGCAACAGTTAACGTTGAGGGGAATGTAACCTTCACCGGTAACCTTGGCAGTAACATGGCCGTTAACGTGACTGATTCCGACACCGGAACTGCGAACTCACTGACTATTGATGCGGCAGCCAGCATGGTATCGGGGTCAACAGTGTTCAATCTCAACAGTGACGGTGTTGGCCTGATTCTGGATGCTGATGATGGACATCTGCTGACCGTCAACGACAACGCTGACGATACTTCTGTAACGGTAAACGGTATCGACGGTGATCTGTTTGACCTTAGTGATATTGCAGCCGATACCCTGACCGCTTACGTGGTCGGCGATGTCACGCTTGATCCCGAATCTGACTTCGGTGCTTTTGAAGTTGTCTTGAACACTAGTGGTACGCTCGACACACTGACTCTAACGGTAGATCAATTACTTGATACCGGGGTTGAAGACTTTTCCGGGACCGTGGATGGGTCAGGGGATCCTGATTGGCTCTATGTGACTAACTATAGAGGCGAGGATATCCAATCGCAGAATCTGGGTATAGACGTTGAAATTCGACAACTGACCGTTGTTGATGACGATGGCGATGGGGTCGTCACTGTTGATTCCAACGCAAACCTTAGCCGGGTACAGGAAATTGTTATCCCGGCGGGCGTCACCTTGAATATGACGGCGGATCAGTTCGAACAATTACAGGGTAATACCGGCGGTATTACGGTCAGTGGCGCAGGCACGCTGAATATCACCAACTTCGATAACGATAATAATGCTATCGATTTGAGTACGGTTGATGCTGTAGCAGGGGTCATCTCTCTGGATTCCAGTGCCACCTCAGTCGTGTTGAAGGACACTGCTATTCTGGATGCTGATAGCACGGCCTTCAGTTTCGTCTACACCGCCGATGGCCAGGCGCTGGTGCTCTCAAGTGAAACCCAAGCTGATGGCCGTGGTGTCAACGGCGGCACTTTCGACAACACCATTCTGGCGCTGGGCTTCACTAGTGCTGATGACGATGCCATCATCGAAGCGGGAGGTTTCAATGTTGAAAACGTCTGGCTGGTGAGCGAGTTCCTTTACAACGAATATAGCCTCTCCAACCTGCCGGCAAACATCGAAGAGATCCTGCCGAACCTGCCCGGCAACGCCGGTAATGGCGATCCGTTGGTGGTCACCCTGAAACCTGCGTCCGAACTGCTGGATGGTTTCGGTGACCCGGATGCGATCGACACTGCTGATCGTGTTGTGGTAGTCAGCGATAACCATGATGTGGATGCCTCGGTGGTGTTCAATGATCTGACGGCACGTGAGATCAGCAGCCTGACGCTGACGCTGGAAGGTGACTCCACCATCACCGGTAACCTGGCATTGCCGCAGATCAAGGATCCGCTGCAAACGCTTGAAACCACAGGCAAGTTGCCGGCACTGTTCAAGTCGCTGGTCATCAACTCCGTGGATGTCACCGGCACCGCCACCGGGCCCAACGAAATCCGTGGCAGTATCTTTGCGGATGATGGTACCGATGGCCTTGAGTCAACTGCTGAGACGTTTGAGCTGACGGTTGCCTCGATGATCGTGTTGGGTAACGATGAATCCATCGCCTTTGATGGTGCATTCATCGCGCTGGATGACGGCGATACCGAGGCCGACATTGCCGCCAAGCTCGCCGCAGCCACCTACGATAACTGGGTGGCCGAGGATATGGGCAGTGGCGTGGTGCGCTTCACCTACAAGATTCCGGGTGATTTCACCGAAAATACTTCGAATGATCTCAACTTGGTACTGCCTACGGTTGAACAGCCAGCACCTGCTACTGGTGATATCGCTAACATCAATGTAAGCAGCGGTCTGACCTCTGGTGACTTCACCCTTGAGACTTCAGATACTAACCCAAGCTTCGCCGGTGCCCATGTCGCAGAGGAAAACAACCTCTACAACATCACCATCAACGCCGAGCATGACCTGATCATCAGCGGTGAGCTGGAGCTGAGCTACGTTACCCGCTCCAACACCCTCAAGGATGAAACCGTTGAAGGCACCATCACCATCAATGGCGATGCCGATGTCACTATCGGTTCGGTCAATACCGATGATGTACATATCACCGGTGTCACGCTGAACCACACCGGCACAGGCACGGTGAATGCACCGGGTACCAGTCCGGGCGCAGCACTGGGTAACACCGAAACCCTGACCATCAATACGATGGGTGCGGTGAACCTTGGTACTGTAGGTGATGCAGACAAACCAGGCGTGGCAGGTGCAGAGCTGAGTGTTATCAATATCAACACCGATGGAACCTCTAACGGTACGGTTAACCTGGGTGTGATCGCAGATATTGACAGCACCGAAGGCTTCACCCTGACAGCGGCTGCCGGTAACGTAACGGCAACTCTGGGAGCCGATGAGCTAACCACTGGAACCTGGTCGTTCCTTGGTACCGATGACAACATCGCACTAACCATCAGTGGCACCACCTTCACGGGCGGTAATCTGGTGTTGGACAATGTAGTGTTGACGCTTGGCAGCGATGTTGACATGTCTGCGTTGACGTCAGTGTCGGGCCTTGACCAGGTCGTTATCCCGGATGGCTACACCCTCACATTGACAGCGGAACAAGCCAGTGGCGCGGTCATCAGTGGCGCAGGTACCCTGGAAATCATCGGTGATCTGCCGGCTGGCTATGACTTCAGTCAGCTGACGGTTGAAAATCAGGATTACAGTGGTGTTACGAATGGTGGTGAAGCGCTGGTACTTGACCTGTCTGCTCATACCGGTATTGATTTCACCATCATCGGTTCTGATTTCGATGACATCATCACCACAGCCGATGGTAACGACACCATTTATGGTGGTTTTGGAAACGATACTCTGGATGGCGGTGCAGGCGCTGATACCATCTACGGTGGCGAGGATAACGACACCATCGTTTACGATGAGTCTGATCTTGAAGTTGATGGTGGCAGCGGTTCCGACACCCTGACCGCCGCCGACTGGGATAACTCTCTCGACGGTACAACGGGTGTTATCATCGATCTGACTGATACCACTGATGCCTTTACTAGCTTTGAAAACGTGATTGGCAGTGCCTATAACGACTTCGTCTTTGGCGATGCCACTGTTGAGAGCATTGAGACCGGTGCTGGCTTTGACATCATCTCCATGGGCGAGTATCTGGATGCTAACGTCGTTATTAATGGCGGCGCAGGGCAAGATGTACTGGCCTTCGAGTACAACATCGGCACCAGTGCAGCAGACTTGCTCAATCAGGTATCGGGTGTTGAAACGCTTATTCTGAGTGCGGCCAATACTGGTGATGTTAATATCACGGTCGGTAACGATACGCTTGTTGCTGCAAACGAAACCCTGGTGATCAATGCCGGTTCACTCACGGGTCAACAGCGCCTGGTCTTCGATGGCCGTGCCGAAACCGACGGTGACTTCGATATCACGGGTGGTGCGGGTAACGACATCATCATTGGCGGCAATCAGCCCAACAGCGATGTGATCACCGGTGGTGCCGGTGACGACATCCTGACCGGAGCCGCCGGTAATGACACCTTCAATGTGGATCAGGGCAGTGACACCATCACGGATCTGTCTGAGTCTGACATTCTGGTAGTCAGCCCCGCTGCCAGCGCCACGGCCTACGTGACCGGTGACTGGACAGCCACCGCCGCGACCGAAAATAACGGCACCGGCCCGGTAGAGCTGATTCTGGGCCAAGTAGATCCGCTCACAGGTACTGTGACTGATGCCGACGCCTATGAAGACAGCGGCTTCACTATCGATCTGGGCAATGTCACCAACGGCACCTCAGGCTTCAACCTGACCACCAGCGGTCCGAACCTGAACTTCACCCTGATCGGCTCGGCCTTCGACGACACCCTCACGGTGGGAACTAGCGCTACTCTGGACGAGAGCGGTAGCTTCGGTGACTTCGCTGTCACTCTTGCAGAAGGTGTGCAGCTGACTCTGAGCTACGATCAGCTCACCGAAACCGGCCTGGGTAACTTCCAGGGCACCGGCCCGGCTACAACCGAAGAAACACTGGTTGTCACCGGCTACAACGGTGAAGCGTTCGACAGCACTGGGTTGGGCAGTCAGGTGCTGATCTCTGAACTGCGGTTGGCCGCAGAAGGCACGGCCTTGCAGCCCACTATCATTACCATTGACCCAACGGTCGATCTAAGCAAAGTTCAGCAGATCGTGATCCCTGAGCACGTCACGCTGAATATGACGGCTGCCCAGTATCAGTCGCTGGTAGGTCCTGCCACCAAGGTCAGCGGCTCTGGTACGCTCAACATTACTGAGATGACCAGTTACGAAAGCGATATCAATTTGGGCCTGGTAGATGCTGGTGTTACTGCAGGCTCAATTACGCTGGCCGCCACTGAAACCGATGTGTTGTTCGCCAGCAATGCCGTACTGAATACGGCTGGTGGTTCAGGCGGGTCGTTCTCTATCGACTTCTCAGCTGATGGTCAGAACGTTGCTCTGTCCGCAGAGTACCTGGCCGATGGCCGTGTGGTGAACGGCGGGACCTTCACCGACACGACGCTGACGCTTGGTTTCACCAATGCGGATGATATTACCGATAACGATGCCAATATCGATGCTGGCGGCTTCGATGTTGAAAACATCTGGATCCTCAACGAGTACCTCTACAATGAGTTCGGCCTGACCAACCAGCCAGCCAACTTCGAGGCGATTCTTGAGAGCCTGCGCGACCAGGCCAGCAACGGTGAAACCCTGGTGGTCACCGTTAAGGATGCAATCGAAGTACTGGAAGGTGGCAACGTCGATCCAGATGCATTGAACACCACCGACCGCTTCGTAGTGATCGACGAGAACGTCACCCTGGATGCCAGTGCGGCGTTTGACGATGTCACTGTCGCGGGCGAAGTCAGCACCCTGTCGCTGACGCTGGAAGGCAATTCGGTTATCACCGGTAACCTTCAGCTGCCGCAGAGTAATGACCCGCTGGCGATGTACACAGCTGACGGTAAACTGCCAGGCCTGTTCAAGGCGCTGGTGATTAACTCCGTGGACGTGACCGGTACTGCAACCGCTCCGAACGAGATTCGCGGCGATATCTTTGCCGATAACGGCACGGATGGCGTCAACAGTGAGTCCCGTGCGGAGACGTTTGCGTTGCGCATCGGGGGCTCCGGCTTTACCTCACCAATTGATGCCAACCAGTCTATTGCTTTCGATGGGGCACTGATTGCACTCTCGGCAGGCGATACCGCAGCGGACGTGGCAGCAAAATTGGCCAACGCCAGCTACGACAACTGGACAGCCACCGTCGATGGTGATGGTGATGTGATCTTTACTTTCAAGATTGCAGGTGACTATACCGGTTCAGCACCCGTTATCGTTTCAAACGATCCTGCACCGGATGCACATGAAATAAATCTCAGTGCAGACTTGACCCTGGGAGAATTCGTTTTCGAGCCTGGCAAGGCTGTAACAGGCATTCACAACGCTAACGAAAACAACCTCTACAACATCACCATCAATGCTGACCATGATCTGGTCATCAGCGGTGAGCTGGAGCTGAGCTACCTGACCCGCTCCAACGCCCTCAAGGACGAAACCGTAGCGGCCACCATCACCATCAACGGTGATGCCGATGTCACCATCGGCTCGGTCAATAGCGATGATGAACACATCAGCGGCGTGACCCTGATCCACAACGGCACCGGTACCATCACCGCGCCGGGCACCAGCCCGGGTGCAGCGCTGGGCAATACCGAAACCCTGACCATCAACACGATGGGCACTGTGGTACTCGGGACTGCCGGCGACGACGACAAGCCGGGCGTGGCGGGCGCCGATCTGAGCGTGATCAACATCAATACCGATGGCGTCTCCAACGGCACCGTCAACCTGGGTGTCATTGCGCTGATCGACAGCGATGATTTCACCCTGAATGCCGGCGCTGGTGCTGTCATTGCAACTTTGGGTGTCGATACCGGAAGCAATGGCGGAGACACACCGGATGGGCCAGTACTGATGAACGGCGGCACTTGGACGTTCAACGGTACCAACGACAACATCCAGTTGACCATCAACGATGAAGCGATCTTCACCTCCGGTACGCTGGTGCTGGATAACGTCGAGCTGACCATCGAAGGCGATGTGGACTTCTCCAACATCACTGTGGTCGGCCTGGGCAATCTGTATGACATCCCGGCAGGCCAGAGCCTGACGCTGACCGCTGCACAGGCCGATGGCCTGACCGTCACCGGCGAAGGCACCCTGAAGGTGGTAGGCGATGAGCTGGATGCGCATGACTTCAGCAACCTGCAGGTTAAGCACATCGACTTCTCGGGACTCGATACGGCTGAGTCTGGTGATGTGACGCTGAACCTGTCGGCCCATAACGGCATCGATTTTGTGGTAACCGGCTCTGATTTTGCCGATACCATTACCACTGCCGATGGCGACGACACCATTTACGGTGGCTTCGGTGACGATGTGATCGATGGCGGCGCTGGCGCCGATATCATCTACGGCGGCGAAGATGACGACACGATCATCTACGACCCGAACGATCTGGTTGTTGACGCTGACGGGCCCAATGCAATCGATGGAGAGGACTCTTTTGGAGGTTCGTCTGACACACTTGATGCAAGCGGCTTTGGTGAGGGTGTAACCTTCAACTTCGACGCCTCGATGTTCCAGAACTTCGAAAACTTCATCGGCACCGACTTTGATGATGTGGTAACCGCTGGTGTGAATGAAGCCAATGGCATCTTTACCGGTGCTGGCAATGACATCATCGAGATGGGTGTCCAGCTGACATCGGCAGATACAATCGATGGCGGGGACGGCTCTGACGAGCTGAGGTTCACCGATAACAATAGCGACACGAATGATCTGGACGGTGTAACCAACATCGAACGCATCACCCTGGGTGACGCGGTAACCAGCATTGTGACTGTCGATACCCTGGTGGCGGCCGGTGAAACACTGGTGGTCGATGGCGCCGCACTGGCGGGCGGCCACTCGCTTACGTTTGACGGCAGCGCAGAAACCAACGGCCAGTTTGAACTCATCGGTGGCGCAGGGGATGATGTGCTCACAGGTGGTGCCTTGAATGACGTACTGACCGGTAATGGCGGCAACGACACCTTTAATGTGGAATCGGGCACCGATACCATCACTGACCTGTCGGGTGCTGATGTGCTGGTGGTTGACACAGGCGCAACCGCAGAGGCCACGGTAACGGCTGACTTCACCGCTACCAACGCTACCCGGAACGACGGTACCGCTAACCTGAGCGTTGAAGATGATGTCGATGTTGACCTGAGCAACGCAACTGGCAGCAGCGGGTTCACCGTTGATGCGTCCGGCAACACCGCGGCCTCAACGCTGATCGGCTCTGCCCAGGCAGATGTCCTGACCGGCGGCGAAGGTGACGACATCCTGACCGGTAATAACGGTAATGACACCTTCAATATCACCGCCGGCACCGACACGGTGACTGACCTGTCAGATTCGGATGTGTTGGTGGTGTCTGAAGATGCCACCGTCAACGCTACGGTGACTGATGATTATGTCGCCACAGCAGAGACTCAAAACGACGGCACCGCCAACCTGTTGGTTGACGATGGTGTCTATGTAGACCTGTCGGCTGTCACCAATGGCAGTGAAGGTTTCCGTATCGGCGCCATTGGTAGTTTAGCCTCAGTGCTCGTCGGCTCTGCGTTTGACGACACATTCAGCTACGACGTCGGCGATGGCGTTGGCGCCGGAACCGGTGCCAAAATTGCTAGTGACACCGTTGATGGCGGCGACGGTACCGATACCCTTGTTGCATGGAGTGGCATCAACGGAGGTAACATTACCCTTGTTGATTCCGACTTCACTAATGTCAGCAATATGGAAGTGCTGGAGCTGTCAGCCGGTGGCACAGCGAACGTGACCCTTAACACAAATGCCAGTACAGCCTTCGCAGACGGCATTGACGTTTCTAATCAGATAGTAGATGGGGCTCTTGTCGTAAACGGCACTGGCGCCTCGGTGGCCATTACGGCCACAGGCGGTAATGCCGACGATTCCCTGACTGGTGGCAGTGCCGCTGACACCCTCACGGGTGGTGCCGGTAACGACCAGATCGATGGCGGTGAAGGTGCCGATACCATCAACGCAGGCGAGGGTGACGATACCGTTCACTACGATGCCGACGACCTGAGTGTCGACGGGGGTGACGGTATTGATACGCTGACGGCGATTAATGCCGTCAGCGCGGTCACCATTGACCTGTCGGATACCACCGATGCTTTCGTCAACTTCGAGAACCTCGTAGGCAGCTCTTATGGCGATACCCTGACGGGTGATGCCGGTGCCAACGATATCTGGGGTGAAGATGGTGACGACCTGATCGACGGCGGAGCCGGTGCTGATATTATTGATGCCGGCTACGGCGATGACACTGTCATCTACGACGCGGCGGATGTGTGGGTGGATGGCGGTGCGGACGAAAACGATGGCGATCCAGATACCGGAGATACCATCGATGCCCGCGCTGAAACGGCTGATCTGTATATTGACCTGGATGATGACGAAGTTTACAAAAACTTCGAGAACATCCTCGGCGGTGCCGGTAACGATACCCTGCTGGGATCTTCTGGGTCGCACACTATCCTTGATGGTGGTGCCGGTGATGACATTTTGACCGGTCGCGGCTCAGCTGATTACAGCGTGTTCTATGTGGGTGAGGGGCACGATACGATCACGGACTTGCAGGATAACGATGAGCTTTACGTTTCGGGCAATGCCAGTGTTACCGCCAGTGTGGTTGCCGACTTCGACGGGGATTGGACAGAGCATTACAGCACGGGTGTCGTCACACTGAATGTTGCCTACACTAACGCAACCATTGATATGACTGACTCAGAAGGGGCCGGGTTCACCATTAACGCAGGTGTTGGAACCGATACACTTACCGGTTCTGCGGCCGACGATATCTTCAACTTCGGCACTAACCTGACAGGCACTGATACCGTTAATGGTGGTGTTGGCAGCGACGAGCTGACCTTCACTGACAACAACGGTACTGCCGATGACCTTCATGGTGTCACTAACGTTGAACGTGTCACCCTGGGTGATGCCACCACCGTTATTACCACGGTTGACGGTCTGGTTGCCGCAGATGAGTCGTTGACACTCGATGCCACTGCACTGACCTCTGGCAACAGCCTTACCTTCAATGGATCGGCTGAAGTGGATGGCGATTTCGTTATCCTCGGCGGTGCCGGTGACGACGACATCACAGCCGGTCAGGGTGATGATCGGATTGCGGCAGGTGACGGCGATGACACTATCCGGATGTCGACTAACCTCACCTCTGTGGATGTGATCGATGGGGGAGATGGTTCTGACACCCTTTGGTTTACCCATTCCGGTCAGCCAGGCGATGACAATGTGTTGGATGGCATCACCAATGTCGAAACCATCATTATTGAAAATACTCCGCCCGCACCTAACAACAGGGCATATATCAAGACAGTTGATTCACTGGTAGCTGCAGGTGAAACTGTGACGATAGATGCCTCCAGGCTGGAGACAGATCGTGACCTCGATTTCTGGGGTGATTTGGAATCAGATGGTTATCTGAATGTCATCGGCAGCCAAGCCGGCGACTACATCAGAGGTGGGATGTTGGCTGATACCATCAATGGTGGTGATGGCGATGATGAATTGTTTGGTATGGGAGGGGACGACACCCTTACCGGTGGTCTTGGCAACGATACCTTCGAGGTAACCGCCGGCAATGACGTGATCACGGATCTGGAAACCGGAGATATCCTCAAGGTCTCCAGCGATGGTAACGCCACGGCGAATGACATTGCTGGGTTTGTGGCTACCAATTCTACCAGCAACACCAGTACCGGGGTTGTCACCCTGAATGCGGCTGTTGGTGGCGTGACCATCAACATGGACCAGGCGGTTGGCAGCCGCGGTTATACCATCAACGGCAACACCGGGAATGACATTCTGACCGGCTCTGACTGGGCGGATATCATCAATGGTGGCGAGGGTGATGACCAAATCGATGGCGGCCTGGGCAACGACCTGATCAATGCCGGTGCCGGTAATGACACCGTGGTGTACAGCAACACAGACACCACGGTGAATGGTGTGGATGGCGGTGATGGTATCGATACCATCGATGCGTCCGCGTCAGGTACTGGTGTTTCTATCGATCTGAGCTCAACCACCGATGCCTACATCAACTTTGAAAACATCATCGGTAGCGACTACAACGATGCCTTGTTGCGTGGTGATGCCGGCAACAACATCATTACAGGTGGTGCTGGTGATGATGATCTTGATGGTGGCGCTGGTAATGACCGCTTGATTGGTGGTACTGGCAAGGATGACCTTTGGGGTGGCCTGGGTGCTGATACCTTCGTATTCGCAGCCGGCGATAGTGGCCAGACCGTTGCAACCGCTGATGTGATCTATGATTTCAACGCGGGCGCAGGTGATCTGATTGAGTTGGTGGATGCTGGTGCGATGGTCAATTATGTCATCGTTGACGGCGAGGGTGCCAATGACGACGTCGCATTCGCGGCTAGCGCGACAGGGGCCTTCACTGGAGGTGGTAATCTTGACGTGTACGTTGAGTATGATGCCAATAACGGTGGAGACGCCTGGATGGCGGTTGATATGGATGGCAGCGGAACGTTCGATACAAATGACCTGTTCATTGTCTTGATCGGCGTTGATACCCAAGCTGAGTTGGGCCTGAACGGAAGCTTTATCACCACCAGTGGTGTTATCTGATTAACCTGAATGGTTGATCGGGTTGCTCGGGTCCTTATGAGCCCGGGCTCCGAGTGAAACTTAAAACCCCCGCGGTTCGCCCCGGGGGTTTTTGCTTATTTGCTTACATGATGGGGTTACATGAAGTTTGTTAGCCTTGTCAGTAGGTTACAATGTGGGCCGGTTGATCCGTGTTTATTAATTCTCAGGTACTTGATGATGTCTCGATTTATCCCCCTGAACCCGAAGGAGCATGTGACCCACGGCTGGAAACGCTTTGATTCAATGGCGTTTGCCGAACATGATGTGTGTGCACCGATTGTGCTGGCCGAGCTGAAAATGCTGTTGCCCCATTACCCCCTTGCGTTTATTCGCAATGGTGAGCAGCGTTTTACTGCTGTTGCATTGCAAGGCGTGTATGCAAAACAAAACCTGATGATCAGCCCTCAGGGAAAATGGCTGGTACCCTATATTCCGAGTGTTTACCGCGGTTATCCATTCGCGTTGCAGCAGGTAGATCAGGCGGGGGAAGCCCGTTTTGTACTGTGTTTTGACAGCGAGAGCGGCTTATACCGGGAAATGCCTGATGCGGGATCGGGTAACGAGCGTTTCTTTGATGATGACGCGCAGCTCACGACTGCGACACGGGGTGTGTTGGACTTTTTGATGCAACGCCAACGGAGTCAGGCACACACACAAATTGCCACTGATCTTTTGGCCGAGTTGGGTTTGCTAAAGCCATTGAGTTGGCCTTTTGCCTCGCCAGATAAGGCGCGTACACCGGTGACGGGGCTGTATCGTGTGAATGAACAGGCCTTGAGTGAATTGAAAGACGATGATCTGGCTCGGTTGGCACGCAGTGATGCCCTTATGTTGGGGCACGCACAGTTGCTGTCCATGCCCCGTTTTGATGTGCTGCCCAGGCTGTATCGACTGCACTATCCGCTTGCAGCCGAACCGGCGGGCCTTGATCAAATCGAACAGTTGTTTGGTGACAAGGATGATACCCTGAAGTTCAATTTCTGACAGGCTGGACCCAACTGCCGTCAGAATACTGTAAAGAAGGATATGTAATGGAGTTAACGGAAGTGGCTGAGCAGCGTGTTCCCGCATTGGGCAGGCTCACAACGGTCTATCATCCATTGGAAGACAGAGTGCGCATCAGTGGTCAAGTATCATCCGATGACGTGGTTGTCATCTGGGTGACACGGCGGCTAATGGACCGAATGGTGCCTGCCCTTGTTGAATGGCTTGAGCAACAGGATGCCGATGTGCCTCGCGCTGATTTGTTACAGAGCGTCAAGCAGACGCGTGCTATCAACGAGTTGACGGAGCAAACCCGGCAAGAGGGCAGTACGCCTGTATCCGCTGAAAATGCCGGTACTACCTGGCTTGCCGCAAGCGTTGATGTTCAGCGCAGGCCTGAACAGCTGGTGCTGATTTTCAAGGCTGCGCCTGATGCCGGTGGACAACAGGCGGCATTGCCCCTCCGGGCCTTGGCGCTCCGGCAGTGGCTGAACATACTGCTTCAGGCATATTCAAAAGCGGAGTGGTCGACAGCCGTGTGGCCAGAGTGGATGCGTGAACAATTGCCGGAATTGGCCTCACCGGCACGGGGTGCTATTCACTGACGCATTCTGATGCTCTGGCTCGGGTGGCCTTGGGCTCAGTTCTTGGTACACTATGTGGCTTGGCTTTTTCGTCAGGCCTTGTATGGACGAACCATTATTCGATAAGGAACGAATATGACAGATAAAACTAAAGTTACCATTGATGGTGTTGAGTATATCTACGAAGAATTGACAGAAGCGGCACGTAATCAGATCACTAATCTGCGTGCTACAGAAGCGGAACTGAACCGGCAACAGGCTCTGCTGGGCATGCTTCAGGCTGCCAGGATTAAGTATGTTGAGCTCCTGAAAGCTGAACTTCCTCAGACTGTCACTGAAAACGAGGCCTAAAACAGCTTGCCAGTACGAATGTGCTGGGCTAACATATGCGCCTCTTTCGTGAGGGGATATCAATGCGAAGCGCGCTGGTAATCGGAAACTGGAAGATGAACGGTGAGACTGCGGCCAACCATGCACTGGTTGACTCGCTTATCGAGTCGTTTAAAGTCAGTCCGGTCGGTAGTGTTGAGGCTGGTATCTGTCCGCCTGCAGTGTATCTGCACTCGGTTGGTCTTCAGCTGGAAGGCTCAGTGGTCTCGCTTGGTGCTCAGAATCTGAGTGAGTATGATGCCGGTGCCTATACGGGAGAGGTCTCTGCTGCCATGTTGCGTGATGTTGGCTGCAGTATGGTGATTGTGGGTCACTCGGAACGTCGTTCGCTGTATCATGAAAATGATGAGCAGGTGGCGGCGAAGACGCTGGCTGCATTGCGAGCAGGCCTGAAACCTATTCTCTGCGTAGGTGAAACTTTGGAGCAGCGTGAGTCTGGTGAGGCCCTTGATGTGGTTACCGGTCAGTTGTGTACTGCGGTATCCGGTCTTGAAGCAGACGAGTTTGAGCGTCTTGTGGTGGCGTATGAGCCGGTATGGGCCATCGGTACCGGCAAAACGGCTTCGCCCGAGCAGGCTCAGGAAGTGCATGCCCATATTCGGGCAGTATTGGCCAAGGTGGCGGGTGTTGCCGGTCAAAATGTTCAAGTGCTTTACGGTGGCAGTGTCAATGCTGATAACGCCGCAGAGTTGTTCGCCAAGCCTGATATAGATGGCGGCCTCATAGGGGGCGCTTCATTGAAGGCCAAAGACTTTATCGCGATCTGCCGTGCCGCGGCAGTCGCCGGCTGATACGGTATAGATGATGGAAAGTCTGGTTCTGATCGTTCATGTATTGCTGGCTGCTGCAATTATTGCACTGGTGCTGCTTCAGCAGGGTAAGGGTGCAGAAGCGGGTGCTGCCTTCGGTGGTGGTGCATCCCAGACCGTGTTTGGCAGTCAGGGGTCAAAAAGTTTTCTTGGGCGATTGACTGCATTGCTTGCTGCAGGTATCTTCGCCTCCAGTTTTGCACTGGCTGTTTACGCCAAGCAGCGTGCGGAAAGTGTTAATGACGCGGGCATCCCGTCTGCAGAGCTGATTGAGTCAGCAGCAGAATCCCAGCGTGATCTGCCTGAGCTGGATGCAGCGGAGGGCAAGGCAGCGGAATCTGACATTCCGGTTGCTGAGTAAGATTAAACGGTTAAAGCCGAAGTGGTGAAATTGGTAGACACGCCATCTTGAGGGGGTGGTGAGCTATGCTCGTGCCGGTTCGAGTCCGGCCTTCGGCACCATTTGTAAGATAGGCAGGTGTTGTGTATAATATTCACCTGTTTCTGATGCGGGGTGGAGCAGTCTGGTAGCTCGTCGGGCTCATAACCCGAAGGTCGTTGGTTCAAATCCAGCCCCCGCTACCATTTTCTTTACGTTTAAGCCCCTTTTCAGGGGCTTTTTCGTAGGTGAGCAAAAGGGCACCAGGTGCCGCGTCAGAAATGGGTCCTCAGAGACCCATTTTTTGTTTCAGGTACATGCAGAACGAGGTCGTCCTCTGTGTCAGCCAGATTGAAAACTTTGCAGGAATTGATTGAGCCGGTCGTGACTGCTCTGGGGCTTGAGCTCTGGGGACTGGATTTTCACTCCGCCGGTCGTAACAGTACGTTGCGGATCTATATTGATGGTCTAAATGGGGTCAGCGTGGATGACTGTGCCCGCGTCAGCCATCAGGTAAGCGGTATTCTGGATGTGGAAGATCCCATCCCTGAACAATACATGCTGGAGGTGTCGTCACCTGGCATGGATCGTCCCTTGTATACGCTGGAACAATTCCAGGCGTATGCCGGGCATCAGGTGCAACTGCGGTTGCGGGTGCCCTTTGAGGGGCGCAGAAAATTCAAGGGCCTGCTGAATGGCGTCGAAGGTGACGAAGTTCTGCTGGTTGTCGATGACGAAGAGTATCTGTTGCCGATCGACTATATCGATCGTGCCAATGTGATTCCCCAGTTTTAACACCGGTTTAAAGGTTTGGCGAGGCAGTCGTATGAATAAAGAGATTCTACAGGTTGCAGAAGCTGTTTCTAATGAAAAGGATGTGCCCAAGGCCGTCATTTTTGAAGCGATAGAAGTGGCTCTGGCCACGGCTACAAAGAAACGCTATGACGAAGACGCGGATATCCGTGTAGTAATTGATCGTGCAACCGGCGGTTACGAAACCTGGCGCCGCTGGCTGGTGGTCAGCAATGATGAAGTGCCTGCACTGGGTACTGAGCTGACTTTGGAAGAAGCGCTGGAGATCGACCCAAACCTCAAGCCCGGTGATATTTGGGAAGAGCAGGTTGAATCAGTTGCCTTTGGTCGCATCGCGGCACAGACTGCGAAGCAGGTTATCGTGCAGAAAGTGCGTGAAGCCGAGCGTGCCAAAGTGGTTGAACAGTACCAGGATCGCAAGGGTGAACTGGTAGCCGGTACTGTGAAGAAAGTCACCCGCGATAATATCATTGTGGACTTGGGCAACAACGCTGAAGCGCTGCTGCCGCGTGAGAATCTGATCCCGCGTGAAAGTTTCCGCATGGGAGATCGTGTCCGTGCGGTGCTGCAGGAAGTCCGCAGCGAAGGCCGTGGTCCGCAGTTGGTACTCAGCCGCACCTCCAATGCCATGCTGATCGAACTGTTCAGCATCGAAGTGCCGGAAGTTGCGGAAGATGTCATCGAAATCCGTGCGGCAGCCCGTGATCCGGGTGCCCGTGCCAAGATTGCGGTCAAGACCAATGACGGTCGCATTGACCCGGTCGGTGCCTGTGTCGGCATGCGCGGCTCTCGTGTTCAGGCTGTGTCCAATGAGCTGGGTGGCGAGCGTGTCGATATCATCCTGTGGGATGATAATCCGGCCCAACTGGTCATCAACGCAATGGCCCCTGCTGAGGTGGCGTCCATCGTGATGGACGAAGAAAGTCACTCCATGGATGTGGCAGTGGCTGAAGAAGCACTGGCCATGGCTATCGGTCGCAGCGGACAGAATGTGCGTCTGGCGAGTGAACTCACCGGCTGGACATTGAATGTCATGTCCGAAGATGAAGCGGCCGAGAAGCAGCAAACTGAAGTGGGTGCTGTGTTGGATATGTTCATCAAGCACCTGGAAATTGATGAAGAGCTGGCCGAAATACTGGTGGCTGAAGGCTTTACCTCTATTGAGGAGGTGGCCTATGTCCCGGAAGAAGAGATGCTCGAAATCGAAGAATTTGACGAAGTGCTGGTTGAAGCGCTTCGTAGCCGAGCCAAGGATGCCCTGATCAATCTGGCGATCGCCAGTGAAGAGCAGCTTGGTGATGCGGAACCGGCAGAAGACCTGCTGAACATGGATGGCATGGAACGTACGCTGGCATTCCAGCTGGCATCCCGGGGCATTGTCACCATGGAAGATCTCGCCGAACAGGCGGTGGAAGATCTGCTGGACGTGGAAGGTCTGACTGAAGCAAAGGCAGCCGAGCTGATCATGACAGCCCGTGCCCCCTGGTTTGCGCAAGAGCAGTAAACGCCAGCGGAAGAGGAGAACACATATATGGCAGAAGTAACTGTGAAGCAACTTGCCGATGTGGTTGGTGTATCCGCTGAGCGTCTGTTGACGCAAATGCAGGAAGCCGGCATCGGTACAAAGAAAATTGAATCGAGTGTGACCGAAGAGGAGCGTCTGAAACTCCTGAGTCATCTCAAGCGCAGCCATGGCGAGAACGTGGATGCGGCTGAGCCCAGCAAAATCACGCTCAAACGCAAGACCAAATCTGAGCTGAAGGTTTCCGGTGCTGCGGGTAAGCGCAAGACTGTCAGCGTAGAAGTGCGCAAAAAACGTACTTATGTCAAGCGTTCCTCATTGGAAGAGGACAACGCTCAGCCAGCGATTGTTGAAGAGGTGAAGGTTGCCGTAGAGCCAGTTGCGGAAGCGACTCCTGTTGTTGCTTCTCAGCCAGATGTGGCGCCTGTGTCTGTTAAGACTGATGCCGAAGCGCCACCTGCTGAAGAACAGGCAGCACCGTCAGCTGAAGTGACGGCGAAGGCCAAACCGGCCGCCACCGCTGCACCTGAGCCCGAAGTGCTGGCTGAGCCTGTCACTGAAAACCCGCGCCGCAAAGACAAGGAAAAGTCTCGTCGCAGTGATGATGACGACCGTCCTCGTCGTGGCAAGGGTGGTAAAACCGCTCGTCAGGACGATACTCGCGGTCGTCGCGGCAAGGCTGGCAAACGTGCACCTGCAGGTCGAGGCCGCAGTGGTGGCCCGAACCAGCATGGCTTCGAAAAGCCGACTGCACCGGTGGTGCATGAGGTAAATATCCCTGAGAGCATCACCGTGGCCGAACTGGCCAAGAAGATGTCGATCAAGGCCGCTGAGGTCATCAAGGTAATGTTCAAGATGGGCGCCATGGCGACCATCAATCAGGTACTGGATCAGGACACCGCCGTACTGGTGGTGGAAGAGATGGGCCACAAGGCCATTCCGATGCAGGAAAATGCCATTGAAGACGCGCTGATCGAGAGCGTTCAGGCGGCTCAGGGTGAAAAGGTTGGCCGTGCACCGGTGGTAACTGTCATGGGTCACGTTGACCACGGCAAGACCTCACTGCTTGACTACATCCGTCGCACCAAGGTGGCAACCGGTGAAGCGGGTGGCATTACCCAGCATATCGGTGCCTACCACGTTGAAACCGACAATGGCATGGTGACCTTCCTGGATACTCCGGGGCATGCGGCGTTTACCGCCATGCGTGCACGCGGTGCTCAGCTGACCGACATTGTAGTGCTGGTTGTTGCCGCAGATGACGGCGTGATGCCGCAGACTGAAGAAGCGATCCAGCACGCGAAAGCCGCCGGTGTACCTTTGGTGGTGGCTGTCAACAAAATCGACAAGGAAGATGCCGATCTGGACCGCGTGAAGAACGAGCTGGCTCAGCGTGACGTACTGCCTGAAGAGTGGGGTGGCGACGTGCAGTTTGCGCATGTTTCCGCCAAGAGCGGCGAAGGCATCGATGGACTGCTGGATGCGATCCTGCTGCAGGCCGAGCTGCTTGAACTGACAGCCGTGAAAGATGCACCGGGTCAGGGTGTTGTGGTTGAATCGCGCGTCGACAAGGGCCGTGGTTCCGTGTCCACCCTGCTGGTACAGAACGGTACCCTGCGCAAGGGCGACATCGTGCTGGCTGGCCTGCATTACGGTCGTGTACGTGCGATGCTGGACGAAAACGGCAAGCCGATCGATGAAGCCGGTCCCGCGATTCCGGTCGAGATCCTTGGCCTTGACGGTACCCCGGATGCCGGTGACGAGTTCACCGTGGTGTCCAGCGAGAAGAAAGCCCGCGAAGTGGCGCTCTTCCGTCAGGGCAAGTACCGCGAAGTGAAGCTCGCCCGTCAGCAGAAAGCCAAGCTGGAAAACCTGTTCGAGAACATGCAGGCCGGCGATGTGAAGTCACTGAACATCGTCCTCAAGGCGGATGTGCGTGGCTCTCTGGAAGCGATCATCCAGTCACTGGAAGACCTGTCCACCGACGAAGTGAAGGTGAACATTGTTTCCAGCGGTGTTGGCGGCATTGCCGAGACCGACGCCAACCTGGCACTGGCCTCTTCGGCGATCCTGATCGGCTTCAACGTCCGTGCCGACAACCAGGCCAAGGCCGTGGTTGAACGCGAAGAGCTTGAGCTGCGCTACTACAGCGTTATTTACGACATCATTGATGACGTAAAACAGGCGATGACCGGTCTGCTGTCACCGGAATACCGTGAAGAGATCGTCGGTATTGCTCAGGTGCGTGATGTGTTCCGTTCACCGAAGCTGGGCGCCATCGCCGGTTGTATGGTGACCGAGGGTACGGTTTACCGTAACAAGCGTATCCGTGTACTGCGCGACAACGTGGTGATCTATGAGGGCGAGCTGGAATCTCTGCGTCGCTTCAAGGATGCCGTGGCCGAAGTACGTCAGGGTATGGAATGTGGTATCGGGGTGAAGAACTACAACGACGTGAAGGTCGGTGACCAGATCGAAGTGTTCGACACCATTGAAGTACAGCGTACGCTGTAAGCGGAGCATCATGGCACGCGATTTCAAACGTACCGACCGGGTAGGGGACCAGATCCAGCGTGATCTGGCCACCCTGATCCAGCGCGAGATAAAGGATCCGCGGCTGGGTATGGTGACCATCAGCCACGTCAAGGTGAGCAAGGATCTCGGCTATGCCGATATCTACTTCACCGTGCTGGCGATTGGTGATCAGACTGAAGCCGAGGTGATCAAGAGTTCACGTACGGTGCTCAATAACGCCGCTGGATTCCTGCGCACGGAGCTGTCTCGCGGAATCAAGTTGCGGGTCATGCCGCAGCTGCGATTCCATTTTGACGAAACCGTTGAGCGGGGGCGCCACCTGCATGGCCTGATTGAAAAGGCCTGGCAGCAGGAGAGCAACCGCCCGGATAACGAAGACGATAACGGGAACTGAAGCATGGCCCGTAAACCAAAAGGCCGCTCAATCAGCGGCCTTTTTCTGTTGGATAAGCCTCAGGGGCTATCTTCCAATGCTGCCCTGCAAAGGGTCAAAAGAATCTATGGTGCCGCCAAGGCCGGCCACACCGGGGCGCTGGATCCTCTGGCGACCGGCCTGCTGCCGATCTGTCTGGGCGAAGCAACCAAGTTTTCCCAGTACCTGCTGGATTCGGACAAGCGTTATCTGACCACTGCAAAACTGGGGCAGCGTACCGATACCTGTGATGCTGAGGGTGAGGTAACCGAAGAAAAGCCGGTTCCTGCAAGCCTCAGCCGAGAGCAGATTGAAGCGTTGCTGGTCGAGCATTTCAGTGGCGAGATAGAACAGGTTCCGCCGGTGTATTCGGCTCTCAAACTTAACGGCCAGCCGTTGTACAAGCTGGCACGTCAGGGTGTCGAGGTTGAAGTTAAACCCCGCCGTGTACGGATTCACGAGATCAGGCTGCTGGCGTTGCGCGCGGATGAGGTGGATTTGGAGGTATTCTGTTCCAAGGGCACCTATATCCGCAGCATCGTTGAGGATCTGGGCTTGCTGCTGGGCTGTGGTGCCCATGTCAGTGTGTTGCGCAGGCTGCAGACCGGCCCTTTCCATGCCGACCAGATGATGACGCTGGAGCAGCTGCAAAACCTGGCACAACCTCAGGCAGAGGAGGCTCAAAACAGCATACAACAGCGGCTGGATGCGCTATTATTACCGGCTTGGGCGCCGGTGTCCGATTTGCCACGGATTCAGCTGGAAGCGGCTGAAGCCGAAAGACTGCAGATGGGGCAAAGGCTGCGTGTTGACGATCGATTGCCGGATGCGGATGAGTTTCTGGTATTCAATCGTGTAACCGACGAATTTCTCGGTATCGCCGAACGCGATGCCAAAGGGGCGCTGAAGGGCAAACGCCTTGTCAGCACCGCTTGAACCGATTTGGCTGAAGCCAAACTGACGCTGTACTGAAAATATGCTCGGTGCAGCGCGTCTATCAATCCGCAGTGCAGGTCACTGTGTGCATATTAACGAGGAGATATACAATGGCTCTTTCTAACGAGAAAAAAGCGGAAATCGTTGCTGAATTCGGTCGTGGCGCTGGTGATACCGGTTCTACCGAAGTACAGGTTGCGCTGCTGACTGCGAACATCGAAGGCCTGCAGGGTCACTTCAAGTCGCACAAGCAGGATCACCACTCTCGCCGTGGTCTGATCCGCATGGTAAACCAGCGTCGTAAGCTGCTGGACTACCTGAAAGGCAAAGACGCTGACCGCTATCTGGCGCTGATCGGCCGTCTTGGGCTGCGTCGCTAAGCAGTTCCATCCTGAGGCCATACAGTGTATGGCCTCAGTTTTATCTACAGCCCGTTAAAGCGACACAATCATCCAGCCTGTACTCACTTGACGACTGCTACAGTCGGCAACTGAGTACTGGCTTGAAAAGAGGGTTGGTTGGTCCGCTGACGGGAATACACAAACCCGAGGAGTTTCTATCGTGCAAGCGATCAGTAAATCATTTCAGTTCGGCAAACATACCATCACCATCGAAACCGGCAAGGTAGCCCGTCAGGCCACCGGTGCCGTCATGGTTACCATGGACGGCGTTCAGGTACTCTGTACCGTAGTCGGCTCCAAAGAGATGCGTGAAGGTCAGGACTTCTTCCCGCTGTCGGTTCATTACCAGGAAAAATACTACGCTGTAGGCCGTATACCGGGTGGCTTCTTCAAGCGTGAAGCGCGTCCTTCCGAGAAGGAAACGCTGACCTCGCGCCTGATCGACCGTCCGATCCGTCCGCTGTTCCCGAAAGGCTTCATGAACGAAGTTCAGGTGGTCTGTACCGTGATGTCGGCTGATAAGGTCAACGATCCGGATATCGCGGCCATGATCGGTACCTCTGCGGCACTGGCAATCTCCGGCCTGCCGTTCATGGGTCCGATCGGCGGAGCACGTGTAGGCTTTACTGAAGCTGACGGTTACATCCTGAATCCGACCTATGCGGAGCTTGCAACCTCTGAGCTGGACATGGTTGTAGCCGGTACTGCCGATGCAGTACTGATGGTTGAGTCTGAAGCCAAAGAGCTGACCGAAGACGAAATGCTTGGCGCCGTACTGTTTGCACACCAGGAAATGCAGGTGGTGATCAACGCCATCAATGAACTGGTAGCTGAAGCCGGGAAGCCGAAGTGGGACTGGCAGCCCGCGGCCAAGAACGAAGCCCTGATCGCTCAAGTGCGTGAGCTGGTTGGTGCCGGTATTGCATCTGCCTATCAGGTTGCTGACAAAATGCAGCGTCAGTCCAGCCTGGCTGAACTGCGTGCGCAGGCGGTTGAAGCACTGTCTGGCAGTGAAGAGGGTCAGCCCTCCGGCAAAGAAGTGTCCGCGATTTTCAGCTCGCTGGAAAAAGAGATCGTGCGTAACCGCATTATCGATGGCGAGCCGCGTATCGATGGCCGTGATACCAAAACCGTACGTCCGATCAATGTCGAAATCGACCTGCTCAAGGGTGTGCACGGTTCCGCCCTGTTTACCCGCGGTGAAACTCAGGCGATCGCGACCTGTACCCTGGGCACCAGCCGTGATCAGCAGATCATCGATGCGCTGGAAGGTGAGCGCAAGGATCCGTTCATGCTGCACTACAACTTCCCTCCGTACTCCGTGGGTGAAGCGGGCCGCATGATGGGCGCAGGCCGCCGCGAAATTGGTCATGGTCGTCTGGCTCGTCGTGGTGTTGCGGCTGTGTTGCCGACACAGGAAGAGTTCCCGTACACCATCCGTATCGTATCCGAAATTACCGAGTCCAACGGCTCCAGCTCAATGGCATCCGTTTGTGGCGCCTCTCTGGCGATGATGGACGCGGGTGTACCGCTGAAAGCGCCTGTGGCCGGTATTGCCATGGGTTTGGTGAAGGAAAATGATCGCTTTGCCGTTCTGACCGATATTCTGGGTGACGAAGACCACCTCGGTGATATGGACTTCAAGGTAGCCGGTACCGAAGCGGGTGTTACAGCCCTGCAGATGGATATCAAGATCACCGGTATCACTGAAGAGATTATGGAGATCGCGCTGGAGCAGGCACACGAAGCGCGCAAGCACATCCTGAAAGAGATGGCGCTGGTTATTGGCTATGCACGTCCTGAACTGCCGGATAACGCGCCGGCCATGCAGCTGCTGAAGATCAACCCGGAGAAAATCCGTGACCTGATCGGTAAGGGTGGTGCCACCATTCGCGGCCTGACCGAAGAAACCGGCGCTATGATCGATATCGAAGATGACGGTACTGTCCGCATCTACGCTGATGATAAGGCCAAGGGCAAAGCGGCTCTGGATCGCGTCATGGCGATCACGGCTGAAGCTGAAGTGGGCAAGATCTACGAAGGCAAGGTGGTGCGGATCGAAGAGTTCGGTGCATTCGTTAACATCCTCCCGGGCAAGGATGGTCTGGTCCATATCTCCCAAATCGCCAAGGAGCGTGTTCAAGCCGTGACTGACTACATCAAGATGGATGACGTGGTGAAGGTCAAGGTGCTGGATGTGGATATGCGTGGTCGCATCAAGCTGTCCATGAAAGACCTGATCGAAGACGAGTCTGTTTCCAGCTAAACAGCGTTGTATCGACTTTGAAAAGCCCCTGCCGATTTGCGTCGGCAGGGGCTTTTTTATGGTCAGAGCGGTTTGTGTTCCTCTTTCATCACACAGTAGATGCGATAGGCGTAGATGCTCGACATAACGCCCAGAAACTGAGCCAGCAGTGACAGCGCCAGCATCAGTATGCGAGTCTCACTCAGCATCTGCCCGATCATCACTTCAGCCAGCATCAATACACCGAAAATCAGTGCCAGTCCCTGCAGAAGTGGCCAGAAAAATTCACTGCTGCTGGCCCAGCTGGCGCGAAGGGATTCCATTGGCCCCTTGCCTTCCATCACGCAGTAGAACTCGGCAAAGGCCAGCCTGATGCCAATGTAGATCCCGGGTACAATGAGTAACAAAAGACCGGTCGAAACCGCCAGGGCTGTCAGAATATACGTCAGCAGCAGGCGTCCCCAGCAGGTCAGGCTGAGGCTGATCGCCTGGCTGGTGGACAGTGTTTGCCCCTGCAGCACCGACTGCATATACAGCAGAGTGGCCCCCCAATAGATTGGCATCAGGGCCAGATCCAGTGCCGAGCTGATGAAGACGCTGCTGGTAGTGCGCGCAGCCTCGGCGGACTCCCCTCCTTGCAGCAGCTGATACTGTACCACCGTGATTAGCAACAGGAAGGGGATCTGAATCAGTGCCAGTCGGCTAAGATGAGTACGGAAAAAGAACAGGCTCTGGCGAAGATAATCGAAGGTCATGAGTGTCCCTGAACAGTTAAATTAATCGGTTTGCGCAATCGAACCAGTTTGAAGCTGCCATTATCGGCCCACAGGCTGATGTCGGCAAAGCGACCAACCGCCTTGCGCTCAAGCGGGATGTGCTGATTGACGACAAAACAGGCGCTGCCCTGTGATGTCAGCAGGCGCTGTGCGGCTGCCAGGAAACGGTCGGTTAGGTCACCATCGACACTGAAACCGCTGTGGAAGGGTGGGTTGCACAGCAGGGTATCAAACTGTTGCCGGATGTTGTCCCCCGCATTGCTGGCCAGTACCTCGCCACTGATTCCGGCACGCCGAAGATTGTGTTGGCAGGCCAGCAGGGCGGCGGCATTATTGTCAGTGCACACCAGCCGAGTTTCAGGACCTGCTGCATTGAGCGCAAGGTAGCCGAAGCCGCAGCCCAGATCCAGCACTGAACCGGACAGTGGCAGAGGTGTTTCCAGCATGGCCGGTAACTGCTCGATCAGGAAAGCGCTGCCACGGTCGATTTTGTTCCAGCCAAACAGGCCAGGTTTGGCCCAGTATTCAAGTCGCTGATCCGAACAGGCCGAGCGCAGTTCGGCATAACTCTGACTGTCGGGGCACTCACCCCCTTCGCCACTGCGCACTATGCGAGCACACCAGCCGTTGCCCCCGAGTTTGCTCTCAGTGCGGCTGCCTCCAAGGCACGTCTCGGCCTTGCGCACGTAGGTACGAATACCCTCGGCCTTGTCACCCAGCAGAATCAGTTCACCGTTTGGTTTGAGCAGGCGTTTTGCCGCGCCGATCAGATGGTGTACCACAGCCTTTTCCTTGGAGACCCGGTACAGGATCGTGTTGAAGCAGGCACTTGGCAGTGTTTCGAGTTCAAAGTCATTGAACCGGGCATTCCAGCCCTGCTGTTGGAGCTGCTCAATCACATCGAAACGGTTGCCAACTACCTCTACTGACGGGTTCGGACGGCAGCGTGGCAGCGGGTTTTCATCCACCAGCCAGAGGGCTTGAGCGCTCAGACGGCTGAGTTGCTGTTCCAGTTCGCGGGCAATGGGATCCATATCAGACACTGGTGATCTCGGCAGGGGTCAGTTCACGGTATTCACCGGGTTCGAGCATTTCATCGAGGATGATATCGCCGATCTGCTCGCGATGCAGGGCATCAACTCGATTGCCGACGGCGGCAAACATGCGCTTGACCTGATGGTAGCGTCCTTCATGCAGGCAAACACGGGCCTCACGCTCTGACAGCAGTTCAAGCTCAGCCGGTTTGGTGCGTCGGTGCTCCCCGTTCAGCATGATGCCATCGGCAAAGATGCGGACGGTATCGGGCGTGATCGGGTCCGAGGTGATTACGTGATAGATCTTGCCGGTGTGGCGGTTGGGCGATGTGACACGGTGAGCCCACTGGCCGTCATCGGTCAGCAGTACCAATCCGGTGGTATCCACATCGAGTCGGCCGCAGATGTGCAGGCGCTCGACACGCGGCATCTCAAGCAGCGCCGTTACGGTCGGGTGGGTCGGATCGTCGTTTGAGCATACGACCCCCTCGGGCTTGTACAGCATGATATAACGGGTGCTGGGCGGGTCCAGGGGCATTCCCTGCAGACATACGTCATCGGTGTCACTGATCTTGCGCCCAGCGTCACGCTCATGCTCCCCGTTGACGGTCACTTCGTCCGCATGCAGCATGCGCTTGACCTCTTTGCGGGAAAAGTCGGTTACGCTGGCTATGTATTTGTCGAGTCGCATGGTCAACCTGCAAAGTGCTCAAAGGGTACTAGTATATAGTAGCGGGCAAGATCACCGACAGGGGCTCATGAAAGCTGTCGGTGAATCCGCTAGAATAGCGCTCCCAAACTTGTTGCGAGGCCACCGTGAAGCTCTTCGTCGATAATCTGACCCATGTGGATTTTTCCTACCTTCATCCCAAGCGCGGTTTGGTGGGCGAATCTTGGGCGGTGCAGCTGGTACTGGATGGCAGTCTTGACCCTCAGGGAATGATCTGTGATTTCGGTGTGGTCAAGCGCCGGGTCAAGCAGTGGCTGGATGCACATCTTGATCATATGCTGGCTGTGCCGGCCCAATTGCCGGGCTTGCAGCTTGAGCAGCTGGGCGGCATGACCGAGGTGCGTTGGCATTATCCTGAGGGTGGTCTTTTTCGCTGCCGTTCGCCCGAGCAGGCCATTGCTGTACTGCCCTGTACTGAAATTGACGAGCTCAGTGTTGCCCACTGGTGTCGAGATCAGTTGCGTCAGCTGTTTCCAGAGCAGGTGCAGGGGGTTGAGCTTGCCTTCACGACCGAGTCAATCGATGGGCGCTACTATCACTACAGTCACGGCCTGCAGCAGCATGACGGCAACTGCCAGCGGATCGCTCATGGCCACCGCTCGCGCATCATGATCTACCGTAACGGTCATCGCGATGAGGTGTTGGAAGGGCGCTGGGCCGAGTGCTTCCGTGATATCTATATAGGTACCCGTAGCCACCTGAAAAACCAGTCGGCCGGTGCGCACCATTATGCCTATACGGCGCCTCAGGGCGCGTTCGAGCTGGAGCTGCCGGCGCGCTGCTGCTATTTGATTGATACCGAAAGTACCGTCGAGCAAATTGCGGCACATCTGGTCGAGCAGGTCAAAATTGACCACCCGCAGGATGAAGTGGTTGTGCGTGCATTTGAGGGCATCGGCAAAGGTGCAATTGCTACGGCGTGATGGCCCTGGCGGTATTCATACCAGGTGTGTTACCGAAACAAAACAGCCGCCCTCGGGCGGCTGTTTGCGTTGAGGTGGTGCGAATCAGTCGCGCTCGATCGCCAGTGCTGTACCCATGCCACCACCGATACACAGAGTTGCGAGACCTTTCTTGGCATCACGCTTGATCATTTCGTGCACCAGTGACACCAAAATGCGGCAGCCGGACGCGCCAATCGGATGGCCCAGCGCAATTGCACCGCCGTTCACGTTGACGATGTCGGTGTTCCAGCCCAGGTCCTTGTTGACGGACATAGCCTGAGCCGCGAAGGCTTCGTTGGCTTCAACCAGTTCCAGGTCGTTGATGCCCCAGCCCGCCTTTTCCAGCGCCTTGGTGGTGGCGCAGATCGGGCCTGTGCCCATGATGGCAGGATCAACACCGGCAGAGGCATACGCCTTGATCCGGGCCAGAACCGGCAGCCCCAGTGCTTCCGCCTTTTCGGCTGAACACAGAATCACGGCAGCCGCACCATCATTAATGGTGGAACTGTTACCGGCGGTAACGGTGCCGTCTTTCTTGAAGGCCGGGCGCAGCTTGGCCAGAGCCTCCGGGGTGCAGCCAAAGCGGGGCTGTTCATCGGTGTCGAATACTACGGGATCGCCCTTGCGTTGCGGAATGCTGACCGGAATGATTTCGTCCTTGAAGCGGCCAGAGGTGACGGCTGCTTCAGCCTTGTTCTGAGAGGCAGAAGCGAAAGCGTCCTGATCTTCACGGCTGAAACCGTATTTTTCGACAATGTTCTCGGTGGTGATGCCCATGTGGTAGTTATTGAACGCATCCCACAGGCCATCGGTAATCATGGAGTCGATCATCTTCCAGTCGCCCATGCGTGCACCATTACGTGAGTTGGGCAGTAGGTGGGGGGACTGGGACATGTTTTCCTGACCGCCGGCGATGATCACGTCAGCATCACCGCAGCGGATCGCCTGGGTCGCCAGTTGCAGGGCCTTGAGGCCGGAGCCGCACACCTTGTTGATAGTCATGGCGGGCACTTCCTGAGGGATGCCTGCGTGGATCAGAGCCTGACGAGCCGGGTTCTGGCCACAGCCGGCCGTGAGTACCTGGCCCAGAATCACTTCGTCTACCTCTGCCGGGTTCAGTCCGGTTTTCTGCAGCAGGCCCTTGAGTACTTCAGCGCCCAAAGTAGCCGCGGTCAGTGAGGAGAGGGAGCCGTTGAAAGTACCCACCGCTGTACGGCCAGCGGCAACGATAACAACATCACGCATAATGGAAGTGCCTCTTTGGTTTATATCATTATTGATCCCGGGCTCAGGGTAACGCACGCCGGTGAAAGGGATATTTCAGTCGGCATCAGCTCGGGCAGGCGTACGGGTATCCATACCGCCATGAGGTCCTTCGAGTCTGCGCGAAGGGCTCAGGCGGTGTCAAGTAGACCAAGGCAAAACTGTGTGCGCCGCACAACGGGAGTACAAGGCCCCCCTGTACGGCGGTGTCAGATCTCGAGGTTGTCGATCAGACGGGCAGGACCGAGTCGAGCGGCGGCCAGAATGACCAGAGGGCGAACATCTCCGGCTTCAGGCGGCTGGAGTGAATCCCGGCAGAGGATACGGTAGTAGTCATGCTGGAAACCGCCTGCTTCAAGCTGCTGTTGCGCCTGCTGTTCCAGTGCGATGAAATCCGTGGCGCCGTTACGTACGGCATCGGCGGTCTGTTGCAGGGTTTGTTGCAGCAGGGGGGCAATGGCCAGTTCGTCCGCACTGAGGTAGCCGTTGCGTGAACTGAGCGCCAGTCCACTGCCGGCTCGCTCAGTCGGAACACCCACAATATCAACGGGGATGCAGAGGTCACGTACCATCTTGCGGATCACGGCAACCTGTTGATAATCCTTGAGTCCGAACACAGCCAGATCCGGCTGGACAATGTTGAACAGCTTGCATACCACGGTGGTTACACCACGGAAGTGTCCCGGCCGGCTGGCGCCGCAGTGCAGATCGGACAAGCCCGGGACCTCAACCAGTGTCTGGTTGTCCTGGCCTTCCGGGTAGACCTCGCTGACACCGGGTGCAAACAGCAGGTCACAACCCGCTGCCATCAGCTTCTCCTGATCGGAGGCCAGAGTGCGAGGGTAGCTGTCGAGATCTTCGTTGGCACCGAACTGCAGCGGGTTGACGAAGATACTGGCCACCACGGTATCGGCTTGCCGGCGTGCTGTTTCCACCAGTTTGATGTGGCCTTGATGCAGATTGCCCATGGTGGGCACCAGCGCAATTTTCTGGCCGGACAGTCGTGTCGGTTTCAGGGCTGTGCGCAGATCCGCAATGGTGTGGATGGTTTTCATATTACTCGAACCCGTGTTCCGGTCCGGGGAAGGTACCGGCCCTGACCTGATCGCCATACAAACGGAAAGCCTGTTCAATGCTGTCGGCTTCTGTCATGAAGTCCTTGACGAACTTGGGACGGCGTCCAGGTGTAATGCCAAGCATGTCATGCATCACCAGTACCTGGGCATCCGTGTGATGGCCTGCACCGATACCGATAACCGGAATTTCCACGTTGCGGGTAATTTCTTCGGCCAGCAGTGTGGGGACACACTCCAGCAGCAGCATGCTGGCGCCAGCATCTTCAAGCTTCTTCGCATCTTCAATCATTTTCAGGGCGGACTGTCGGTCACGTCCCTGCACACGATAACCGCCAAGCTTGTTGACGGCCTGTGGTGTCAAGCCAAGGTGCGGGCACACGGGCACGCCGCGCTCGGCCAGCATGCGCACGCTGTCACACAGCCATTCGCCGCCTTCCAGCTTGACGATGTGCGCGCCTGCCTGCATCAGCTTGGCCGAGTTGTCCATAGCCTGCTCCGGTGTGGAATAGCTCATGAACGGCAGGTCCGACATGATCATGGCACCCTGATTACCACGCGCAACGCTTGCGGTGTGGTAAGCCATCTCATCGACGGTAACCGGCAGGGTGCTGCTCTGCCCCTGCAGTACCATACCGAGTGAGTCACCGACCAGAATCATCTCGATACCGGCGCTGCTCACCAGATGGGCAAAGGTCGCATCATAAGCGGTCAGTACGGCAAACTTTTCACCGGCCTGTTTGCGGGCGGTCAGGGTATGCAGCGTAATGTTGGACATAGCAATCTCTTCATCATTGTCTGAGCTTGTGCGCGATTATAACGATATCTTTTCCAGCGTGCCCAGAGGGCAGTGCTGAAGAAGCGTATTCAGCGGGCGACCATCGGGCAGGATCAGTTCCGGTTCCAGTTCAGCCAGAGGCCAGAGAACAAAATTGCGCTCAGTCATGTAGGCATGGGGAACGGTCAGGCGCGGCGTCGATATCACCTGGTCACCATACAGCAGCAGGTCCAGGTCAAGGGTGCGAGGTCCCCAGTGGATCTTGCGCACGCGCTGGTGCATTTGCTCGATTGCCTGTAGCGCATCGAGCAGGGCTTCGGGCTCCAGACGGGTATCCAAAGCAGCAACCGCGTTGATGTAATCGGGCTGGCCGGGGGGGCCGACAGGATCGGAACGGTAGAGCGACGAGCGTGCAGCCAGCGTAGTGTCAGGCAGTAGCCTCAGCTCTTGCAGCGCGGTGCTGACCTGCGCCAGCGGGTCCTCAAGGTTACTGCCCAGGCCAATCCAGGCGCGTAACTGAGCCTTACTCATTGCTGGGACGACTGTCCTGCGCCGGACGGTTGCGCGGGCGACGACGACGTTTGCGGCGAGGCTTGTCATCCTGATCCGCGGGGACCATGTCACGTCGCGTCATCGGGTTGGAGGACTGGTAGTCGGTCCACCACTGGCTCAGGCCCTGCAGCGGCTCACCACTGTTCTCACGCAGTACCAGAAGATCGTATGCAGCTCTGAAGCGAGGATGCTCCATAAGCTGATCGGCTTTCTTGCCCTGTCGACGCGGCAGGCGCAGCTGCAGTTCCCAGATTTCACGCACAGGAGTTGAGAATCGGCGTGGAATGGCAGTTGAGCGGACCTGCTCGGCCAGAACCTGATTGGCGGCCTCATGCAGCAGCGGGATCGGTGGCAGATCTGAGCTCTGCTCCAGCTGTTTGATTCTCAGCTGCAATGGATACCAGAGTAAGGCCGCAAACAGAAAGGCCGGGGTGACGCTCTTGCCTTGAGACAGACGTCGATCCGTGTTGCACAGGGCGTTGATCAGCAGGGTTTCCACCGGATACTCGTCATGCTCCAGCGCCGCATCGGTTTGCGGGAAAAGGAAGGCAAACAGGCCGAAGCGTTGCAGCTGTCGGTAGGACGCCTCGCCGTGTCCACTCTGCAGCAGTTTGAGTACTTCATCAAACAGGCGTGCGGGGGATACATTGCCAAGCAGCGCTGCCAGTTCTCGAATCGGCGCTGCGGTACCGGGTTCCACTTCAAAACCGAGTTTGGCTGCAAAACGTGCAGCCCTGAGCATGCGCACCGGGTCTTCACGGTAGCGTTCACGTGCATCACCGATCATGCGCAGCTGGCGCTGTTTGAGGTCGGGATAGCCATTGGCAAAATCGAGTACGGTATGGTCACGCACATCGTAGTAAAGTGCATTGATGGTGAAGTCGCGGCGCAGGGCATCTTCTTCGATGGTGCCGTATACGTTGTCGCGCAGGATCATGCCGGTGGCAGCCGTGCGGGCCTGGTCCTGAGTTGTCTCTTCCTGATCATGCGATGCCCTGAAGGTGGCGACCTCAATCACCTCGCGACCGAAACGGACATGCAGCAGCTTGAAGCGGCGCCCAATCAGGCGACCACGTCGAAACAGCTCTTCGGCTTCTTCGGGGTGAGCTGATGTGGCGATGTCAAAATCCTTGGGAGTATGTCCCAGCAGCAGGTCGCGAATGCATCCGCCGACAAGGTAGCCCTCGAAGCCGGCATCCTGCAGCCGGTAGACAACCTTCATCGCATTGTCGTCCAGGTGACGACGAGGAATCTGGTGCTCGGACTCGTTGACGATGCGTCGCTGTCCCAATGGAAGCAGCTGTTCGGCAACGGGTGCCGATGGCAAGTTCTCCTGTGGGGCTGTGGTACTGGGTGTGCGGCGACGACTGAACATGACAAAGGCGATCAGGGCTGCTGCAGCAAATGCGAGCAGAATGATGAGCAGAGTATTAGACATCGTTTACTGGGGGTCCCTGTAATGGCTGATCACGGATGGGGCATCATAACACCTGCTAAAGCTTAGTATAAGGCTCGGAGCGGGCATGGTTGCGTGGTGGGGCAAAGCGTGAGGCGTGAATCAGGAGGGTGGGGGGTGTCGGTCGTAAAGTGACACCATGAAGCTTAGCTTGTTGTTGTTCTTCCTAAGAGCACTGATTGGGGAGCGCTGCAGTGCCACTCTATCGACCGACTAAGCCTCATTTTTATTTTTATTCGAGGCAGGTCACTCATCCGCAGGGCCATTTTTATTTTTATTGCCGGCACTGTTTCAGGGTGTACGTTGTTGTTGTTCTGCTTGTAATAAAGCAGGACGCGTGCCAAAAATCATAACCCTTTGTTTTATATTATTAAGTCTATATTGAACCCGATCATTCTTTCGTTTCTGGAAACAGAGTGTTACCGAATGTCACGGTTTGTGGGCGGTGTTGGGTAGTAAGGTAACACTTTTGAGTGTTACCGATTGTTACCCCTTGGGTTTGCGGGGGATACCCAGTTTCTGGCGTCGTTCCCACAGGCTTTTGCGGCTGATTCCGAGCGTTTTGGCCAGTTCGGTTTCACTCATCTGGTCCTGGTTTTCAAGGACGAAGCGCTGGAAGTAGTCATCCAGGGACAGGTCTGTGCGGGCGCCGGAGGAAGCGTCGCTGTCAACAGGTGGCGGTCTGTGCCGTTGGGCGTACTGGCTTTCGATGTCGGCCAGGCTTTGCTGTTCCAGCTCAAGGCCCAGAAGATCAGGAGTGATCTGCCGACCATCGGCCAGAATGACGGCGCGCTCAATCGCATTTTCCAGCTCTCGCACATTGCCGGGCCAGTGATAGCTGCGCAGAAGCTCCAGTGCTTCGGGGCTGAAGTTGAGAGACTCACACCGCATCTTTTCGGCCTGCTTGGACAGGAAGGCTTCCGCCAGTTCCAAAATGTCGTCTTCTCGTGCCCTCAGCGGAGGCATGCGCAGCTCCATCACATACAGGCGGTAATACAGATCTTCACGGAACTGGCCGGAACGAGCGCGGGTCTTAAGGTCACGATGTGTAGCAGCGATCAGACGCACATCCACCTTGAGCGGTTGTACTGCCCCAACCCGGCGAATTTCACCCTCCTGCAGGAAACGCAGCAGACGAGCCTGAGCTTCCAGAGGCAGTTCACCGATTTCGTCCAGAAACAGGGTGCCGCCATCGGCGGCTTCAATCAGGCCACTGCGGCCGCTGGTTGCACCGGTGAAGGCGCCTTTCTCATGCCCGAACAGTTCGGACTCGATCAGCGTCTCCGGTATGGCGGCGCAGTTGACGCACACCATGGGTCGGTTGGCCCTGTTGCTTTGTTCGTGAATGGCGCGGGCGGCCAGCTCCTTACCGGTACCGGACTCGCCAAGGATCAATACGGTAGCATCGGTGCGTGCGACCTTGCCGATGCGGCGGTAGAGTTCCTGCATTGACTTGCAGGAACCGATAATGCGCGTCTGTTCGGGCGCCTTACCGCTGGTGCTGCCGCTGACTTCACTGTCTGATGCAGTACGGGGCTGTGACAGTGTGGCCGCTACGGTTTTCAGCATTTCGTCGTGATCGAACGGCTTGGCAATATAGTCGACGGCGCCAAGCTTCATGGCATCCACCGCGGAGCGCAGGCTGGCATAGCTGGTCATGATCAATACCGGCACCGATCCGGCCAGTCCGATGAGGTCGGTACCCGGCGCACCGGGCAATCTCAAATCGGTGATGATCAGGTCAAAGCTTTCCAGACTGAAGTCGCCACAGGCTTCGGCCACCGAGCCTGCATCACTGACTTCATATCCGTTTTTTTCCAGCAGGCGCCTGAGCGCTGAGCGGATGATACTTTCATCCTCGACAATCAGAATTCGACTCATCCGGACAAACCTTCTCCATGAGCAGCCGGCGACGCAAGGGTATTTTCCTCGTTCAGCCGGGGTAAGGTGATTACGACCTGAGTGCCTTTGTTCTGGTTTTTGTTGGCCGGGCTAAGAATCTCGATATTACCATAATGCTGCACAATGATGTTGTAGACCAAAGGCAGGCCCAGACCGGTTCCGCGTCCGGGTTCCTTGGTGGTGAAAAATGGCTCGAACAGGCGATTGAGGTGCTCCGGGGCGATGCCAGTGCCCTCATCGGTAATACGAATGCAGATGCTGGTTTCGCTTCCCTGTGCCTCGATTTCAATCAGCCCCTGCGGTGGCGAGGCATCACTGGCGTTGTTAAGCAGGTTCACGAACACCTGCAGCAGCAGTTGCAGGTCGCCGCGGATCTGCAGGGACGGATCAACCTGATTGACAAAATGCTGCTGTCGACTGTGGCTGTCGAGGGTGACCAGATGGATCGCTTCATCAATGCAGTGGCGCAAATCGAGCGACTCGAAATGCTCCGGGCCTTCCTGGCGGCCGGTGTGGGCAAAACGCACCAGCGATTGAACGATGCGGTTAATGCGACGGGTCTGATCAACAATCTGATCGCCGGTTTCCAGCACCTCGGGCAGATCCGTTTCCAGCTTCAGATTTTGGGCCAGACAGGCGATGCCGGTCACCGGGTTGCCGATCTCATGAGCGACGCCGGCCGCAAAGCGACCGATGGAGGCCAGGCGTTCGCTGTGGGCCAACTTGCGGGCCATCATCAGATGCTCTGTTTCCTCTTCAATCAGCAGGACCTTGCCTTGCGCAGGCGTGTCATCCAGACGTGCCTTGTGCAAGCTGAACCAGCGATGCTCGCCGTGCAGCTCAATCATTTGAGCTTCCTGGTGAAGGGTATCGTTGTCTGCAAATTCCTTCAGCAGGCGGCTCCATGGCAGAGGCAAGTGTGCCAGTGGATTGCCGAGCGTCTGTTCGGCAATCAGCCCTGTGTACTGCTCCAGCTCGGCATTCCAGAACAGGATGCGGTGGTCTGCATCCAGTGTGCAGACCCCGATAGGCAAGCGCTGCAAGGTGGCGCGATGGTAGCGTCTGAGCTGGTCCAGCTCGGCTGCAAGGCCCGACAGGCGTTGGTCGTAGGTTTCAAGTTGCTGCTCCAGCAGATGGACCTCGCGAGCCTTGAAACCGGCGCTGCGATCAGTTTCCAATGGTTGCAGCAGTGCTGTTGCCTCCACAGGTCCCAGCAGGGCGGAAAGGTTCTGTTCCAGCTGGGTCCGCAGGCGCAGGCTGTCCAAAGGTCTCAGCTGGCCTGGGCTCAGCTGCAGTGTGAACATGGCACGCTGGACTTCCCGCTGTGCAGGCTGTTCCCCCAGTCTGGGTGTCAGGCGGGCGACAAACTCCGCTTCACTGGCGGTAGCCAGGCCCAAGCCCAGAGGACGAGGCATGACGTTGAGCGCACAGGCTTCGGCGGCCTGTCTCTCGCCCTCGCGGCCGGGAAAAAGCAGAGAGCCGAGTACCAGCAGCGCCGTGTTAAGCAGTACCGATAATAGAGCGACCTTGTACCACTGACTCAAGGCTCCGGCATCCAGCGGAGCGCCATCCAGCATCATCGGCAGCAGCATGCCCAGTGCCCAGAGGCCTATCCCCCCTGTCAGGCCGAGAAGAAAACCGGTGCGACTGGCGTTGGGCCAGTACAGGGTTGCGAGTATTCCCGGCAGAAACTGAAGAAAGGCGATAAATGCCAGCAGTCCAAGCTGGTTCAGTGAAAACTGCTGACCGATATGGCGGAAAAACAGATAGCTGCCCAGCATTACCGCCATAATGATCAGTCGTCGCAACCACAGCAACCAGGCGTAGAAGCGGACATTGTCCGGTACCCGTACCAGGGGCAGTACGACATGGTTCTGCAGCATCGATGCAAGCGCCACGGTTGCCACTATGATGATGCCACTGGCGGCCGAGAGTCCGCCGATGAAGGCCAGCAGGCTGAACCATGGCAGCTGCAGGTTCTGCCCCAGCTGCAGTAGCAGGTATTCGGGATTTGTGATCGCATTGTGCTTTATGCCGGCCCAGAGAATGGGGGGCACGGTAATGGCCAGCAGCAGCAGAAAGAGGGGGATGCCCCAGCTGGCGCGATACAGGCTTTCGGTCGGCAGGTTTTCCGTGAACGCGATATGGAACATGTGTGGCATGACAAAGGCACAGGCAAAAAACGCCAGCAGCAGAATTTGCCAGTGACTGGTGTCCGGCGGCTGTTGCAGTCGCTGCAGCGCCTCCGGGTTACGCTGCAGCCAGTCCCCGAGCCCATCGACACCACCCAGCAAGGCCCAGAATGCATAGGCTGCAATCAGCAGCAGGGCAATCAATTTGAACAGAGATTCAAGCGCGATGGCGAATACCAGCCCGCGATGGCTGCTGCGTAGAGAGGCATGTCGAGCACCAAACAGCAGGGTGAAGAGGGTGAGAATGATGCAGAAGCCGGCTGCCGCCCTATTGGAAGAGATGCGATCATTCAGCATGGGCAGCGAGTCGGCCAGTGCCTGAATCTGGATCGAGATCAGCGGCAGGCTGATAAACAGCATTAATAAAGTAGTCAGCGTTCCTACACCGCCACTGCGAAAACGGAAGGCAAACAGATCCGGCAGCGAGCTGAGCTGGTGTCGCCGAGTAATTCTCAGCAATGGAATCAGCACCAATGGGGCAAGGAGAAAACTGATGGAGGCCCCCATGTAAGAGATCAAATAGACATAGCCGGAATGATACGCAACGCCAAAGATGCCATAGAAGGTCCAGGCGCTGGCAAACACACCAAGTGCCAACACATGCACCAATGGGTGTCGGGTGATGCGTTCAGGCAGTAACCCCTTGTCGGTGAGCCAGGCGGCGCCGAACAATGCGAGAAGATAGCCACAGCCGAGCAGGGCCAGCAGACTGAGATCAAAGTTCATGGTGACGGTGGCGCCATTCGGCGGTCGCTGCCAGCAGGATCAGCAGCGCCCAGATCAGAAAAGGCATCAGCCAGTGGCCGCTGTGGAATAGCCACAGCTCGACCAGTCCCGGCAGCAGCAGAGTGGCCAGCAACAGAAGCAGCAGTAGGCGATGCAGATACATATTCAGGTCTCGGGTTCACACAGGCTCAGTGTGCCGGGAACTGCAGTGATGTTCCAGTGCGTGATGGCCCACGAGAGTAACTCATCCCGACTGGCTGTTGCCAGGTCGGCGGGTGGCTTCTGGCCGAGAAGTGACAGCGCGCGCAGCAGCAGTTGTTGGCGTTGGCCAGGGTCGATCGCCGGTGCCAGGTTCTGTTTGCTCAGCTTCTGCCCGGCCGGGTTTGTGATCACGGGTATATGCGCGTACTGGGGTGTCGAATAGCCAAGCAGGGTTTGCAGCGCGATCTGGTGCGGTGTTTCGTCGATCAGATCGCTTCCTCGCACAATGTCGGTTACACCTGCGGCCGCGTCATCAACGACGACGGCCAGCTGATAGGCAAACAGCCCATCACGGCGAAACACGACAAAATCCCCGCGATCATTCTGCCAGTCGTACGTTCTGAAACCCTGGATGCGGTCATGAAACTGTTGCTCTGCCTGTGGGTGAATCACCCGAACGGCGCAGCTGGCAGAGGCGGATGGCGGATGACGCCGGCAGTGGCCATCATACAAGCCCGTCACGCCTCTGGCTCTGAGCTGCTTGCGACTGCAGCTGCAGCGATAGGCAGTGCCTTGGTCCAGTAACTGCTCCAGTGCGTCCTGATAGCACTTCAGCCGAGTGCTTTGGTATATCACAGGGCCATCCCAGTGCAGGCCGAAGGCGTCAAGGGTGTGCAGAATCGAATCGGCCGCGCCGGGCTGTTCGCGTGGCGGGTCAAGATCTTCTATCCGCAGCAGCCACTCGCCATTGCGCGAACGCATATCGAGATAGCTTGCCAGTGCGGCAAGCAGAGAGCCGAAATGGAGTGGGCCGGTCGGTGACGGGGCAAAACGTCCGATGCAACTCAAGGTGAGGGCTCGATGTCAGGCGGGAGTCGGGGGCCAGAGGCCCCGACGCGCAGGCTCAGCGTCCGAGCTGCTTTTCCTTGATTTCAGCCAGCGTCTTGCAATCGATGCATAGAGTGGCCGTCGGGCGTGCTTCAAGACGGCGGATGCCGATCTCGACACCGCAGGCCTCGCAGTAGCCGTAGTCATCGGAGTCGATGCTTTCAAGCGCTTCGTCGATTTTGCGAATCAGTTTGCGCTCGCGGTCACGGGTGCGCAGTTCAAGGCTGAATTCCTCTTCCTGACTGGCGCGGTCGCTTGGGTCAGCAAAGTTGGAGGCTTCTTCCTTGAGATGCGTGATGGTGCTGTCGACTTCCTCCATCAGCTCGCGTTTCCAGCCAAGAAGAATCTTGCGGAAATGCTCTTTCTGCGCTTCGTTCATGTATTCTTCGCCGTTATCCAGCGGGTAAGGTTCGAAGTGCATGAACTTGGTATCTGTTGTTTTAGGCATGGGCGCAGCCTCACGTCATTGGGGGCTCAGACCATGGAAAGCCCGATTGCTCCGGCCTGGCGCCCTGATATGGGAACACTATGGTGCTTTAAAAGCCGGTGAAAGTACCAGAACCCCAGTCTTTAGGCTAGACCTGTTTGGCCTTTTTGCCATCGCGATTGATTTCACCCGCTGCAACAGAGGCTTGCAACAGGTGTTGTCGGATATACTGAGGCGCTTATCTGGATCGGAGGAGTGAAGATGATATCGGACTGGACTGCACGGGCACGCGAGATTGATTCGTTCAAGGTGATGGATCTGCTCAAGCGTGCGGCCGAGCTGGATGCCGAGGGCAGGGATGTGGTGCATATGGAGGCCGGGGAGCCCGACTTTCCCACAGCAGAGCCAATCATGCAGGCTGCACGTCGAGCCATGGATGCAGGGCATACGCGTTATACCCCGGCAGGTGGCATCATGCCGCTGCGTGAGGCTATCGCGGATTTTTACCAGCGGCGCTATGGCGTCAACATCAGTCCGCGCCAGGTGTTGGTTACGGCCGGTGCTTCTGGAGCTCTTTTGCTGGCGTTCTCGTTGTTGGCGGCGCCTGGCAGTCGTTTCATGCTGGCGGATCCGGGCTACCCCTGCAATCGTCAGTTTCTGCGCCTGCTGGAAGCACGTGGGCAGTTGGTGCCGGTGGGACCGGAGCTGAACTATCAGTTGAATGCGGATCTGGTGGAGCAACACTGGGCCGACGATACGGCAGGGGTGTTGCTGGCGTCCCCATCAAACCCTACCGGGTCGGTTGTGCCAACGGATCATCTGCGCGCCATTGCGGATCAGGTGCGCCAGTGTGGCGGCTCGCTGATCGTGGATGAGATCTATCATGGTCTCACCTATGGCTTTGATGCGGACACTGTGTTGGGGGTGGCACCGGATGCGCTGGTGCTGAACAGCTTCTCCAAGTATTTCGGCATGACCGGCTGGCGCCTCGGTTGGCTGGTGGCGCCGGAGGAGGCCGTGGCCGAGATGGAAAAAATAGCACAAAACCTGTTCATCTCGCCGGCAACGCTGTCACAGTATGCCGCGCTGGCCGCATTTGAGCCGGCCACGATCGAGATACTGGAACAGCGCCGACAGGCGTTTGCGTTACGTCGTGATCGGCTTGTGGCTGGGTTAAGGGAGCTGGGCTTTGGTATTCCTCGCATGCCGGAAGGTGCTTTCTATGTCTATGCCGATGCTTCTCACCTGACCGATGACAGCTTTGCCTTCTGCTGGTCGCTTCTGGAGGAGGATCATGTCGCGGTGACACCAGGGGCCGATTTTGGTCATAACCGGTCTGAGCGATATATCCGCTTCTCCTATACCACGGGACTGGATAGGATCGAACTGGCGCTGGAGCGCCTGCAGCAGCGGATCAGTCGCGCGTAAGCCACACCTCGCCATCGCGAACTTCGACGGGCAACGCTTCCAGTTGCTCGCCGGGGCAGGGGCCCGCGATACAGATGCCGTCATCAATTCCGAACAGAGCACCGTGGGTGGCACACTGGATGAACTGTTTCTCGTAGTCGAGGAACTGGTTCGGTTGCCACTCCAATCGGATACCACGATGCGGACAGCTGTTGCGCCAGGCAACAACACTCTCACCGCGTCGGATCAGCAACAGAGCGGTGCCATCCTCAAGATCAAACCCCCGCGGGCTGTTGAGCTGTAATTCATCGAGTGTGCACAGTTTCAAGGGATAGCAGCCTTTCGGTTGGTGTCAGTCAGTGATCAGGCGTTGCGCGCGCAGCTGCGCCATTAGCTGTTCGATCGCTTCATCATCGCGGGTGTCCACCGGCAATGTAATCAGCTGCTCTTCGCTGGTCAGGGGTTGCTGTATTTTCATCTGTTCGCGCATGACGCTGACATCGGCATCGGAAGGGTCGCGGCCTTCCGCTTCACGTCGTTTCAGACGCGCCTCAATCAGGTTGAGTTCGCAGTGGCAGCTGATAATTCTCACCGGGATGTCGAGGTTCTTTGCAAGCTCGACGTAGGCATTGCGGGTGCGCTGTCGAATGAACGTGGCATCAACCACCACGGAGTATCCGGCCTTCAATGCCTGAGCCGTTGTGTCATGCAGATACTGAAAGGTCCGCGTGTTTATTTCGGCCCCATACAGCGCCAGTGAATGGCCTTGCAGGGATAGCTCACGGTAGATGCGTTTGCGTTCGACGTCAGACCGAATGCGTATGACGCCGACCGCTTCTGCAAGGCGTTCGCTCAAATAGCTTTTGCCGCTGCCGCTGACCCCGTGCATCAGGAATACGGTAGGGCTGCGCTCTCGACAGTAGTGGGCTGTCAATTGCAGATAGTGGCGGCAGGTTTCAAGGTCGGGCTCCAGCCCAAGCATTGCAACCTTCGCGCGCACCATGGAGCGGTAGGCCTTGAAAAAATTCAGCAGTGGCAGGCTGGAGTAGTCGCCGGTCAGCTCCAGGTAACGGTTAAGACAGCGGTTGGCCCAACGGAATTGCTGGTTGGCCTCCAAATCCATCAACAGAAACGCCAGATCGGAGATCGTGTCTATCCAGCGAAACTCCAGATTGAACTCGATACAGTCAAACAGACGCAGCTGATCGTGAAACAGGTTTATGTTGGCCAAGTGCAGGTCGCCGTGGCATTCGCGGACGTGCCCCTCGCGTTTGCGCTGCCTGAGCCTGTCTTCCAGTGCACGGAACTGCTGTGCGATCTGTGCAGACAGACGCTGCAGCAGGCTCCAGTCGTCGGTATCGAGATGATCAGGCGGGATATGACGGAAGTTGTCAGCCACGACCTCCCACAGTGTATCAGGCTCACCCCAGGGGCTGTCCTGAGCCACGATCGGGATTTTTTGGTGGAATTCTGCAATCTGCTCGGCCAAAAGGTCGATCCAGTGGCTTTCAAACAGCTGTCGCTGCAGCAGGCGGTCAAGCCGAAGTTCAGGATCGAACTGATACATTCGGACCGCGTATTCGATAATCCCCTCGCTGGCTCCCAGCTTGGGTTCTGTGCAAGAGCCTCCAATTGGAACCACATCGATGTAGATATCCGGTGCAAGGCGCTGGTTTAGACGCAGTTCCTCTTCACAGCAGTGGCGTCGCTGCTCAAGCGTGGTGAAGTCAAGAAAGCCGAAGTTGACCGGCTTCTTGATTTTGTAGGCAAACTCGCCTGTGAGCAGTAGCCAGGAGATGTGTGTTTCAATCACTCGGATCGGGCCGGTCGGGTGAGGATAATGCCCGGGCTCGCTCAGTGACTGTATCAGTTTGGGTAACATGAGACTCCTGCTGTTGTCAGCGATGGCATAAGATTATACTGACGCGATGACTAAAAAGAGAACCACCACCGCAAAACGATCTGCCTCCCGTCAGGCAAAACGACCCTCTCGTCTGCGCCGCCTGTTGGGATGGCTGCTCAAACTGGGTGTGGTTTTGTCGGTTATCGCCGGCGTTGGCCTGATCTATCTGGATGCCCAGGTGCGCAGCAAGTTTGAAGGCAAACGCTGGGCACTGCCGGCAAAAGTATATGCACGACCGCTGGAGCTGTACCCCGGACAGAAACTGGCCATGGATGAGCTCAAACAGGAACTCAGAGCGCTGGGGTATCGCTTTGAGCGCCAGGCCAGCCGGCCTGGAAGTGTCGAATGGGCAAGTAGCAGGGCGCGTATTCACAGTCGAGGTTTCAATTTTCCTGATGGGGCTGAGCCATCGCATAACATGCTGCTGAGTTTCTCCGGTGATCGGCTTGCATCCATCCGGGCTCAGGGTGGACAGCAACTGCCGCTGGTGCGGCTGGAGCCGATTCTGATCGGTGGTATTTACCCTCGCTCCAATGAAGATCGTGACCTGATCAAGCTGGAGCAGGCCCCCCCTCATCTTGCGCAAGCCCTGGTCACGGTCGAAGACCGGGCGTTCTATGAACACCACGGCGTTTCGCTCAAGGGAATCGCCCGTGCAATGTGGGTCAATATCCGTGCCGGTCGTTTTGCCCAGGGCGGCAGTACGTTGACCCAGCAGCTGATAAAGAACTTCTACCTAACCTCGGACCGTACCCTGAGTCGCAAGCTGCTGGAGCTGCCGATGGCGGTACTGCTGGAACTGCACTATTCCAAGGAAGAAATTCTTGAAGCCTATCTGAATGAAGTGTATCTGGGGCAGTCCGGTAGTCGCGCGATTCACGGCTTTGGGCTGGCCAGTCAGTACTTCTTTGCTCGACCGATTACCGAGCTGGAGTTGCATCAGGTGGCATTGTTGGTTGGGATGGTGAAAGGCCCATCCTGGTATGATCCGCGTCGCCATCCAGAACGCGCGCTTGAGCGCCGCAACCTGGTGCTGAAAATGCTGTTTGAACAGCGCCACATCAGCCGGGCGGAATATGATGAAGCCCAAGGCCGGACGCTGGGCGTGGTACAGCAACGCAGCCTACACAAGGGGATGTATCCCGCTTATCTTGATCTCGTCAAGCGCAAGTTGAGGGAAGAGTATCGCGATGATGATCTGGCAACGGAAGGGCTGCGCATCTTCACGACCCTTGACCCGCTGGTACAAACCCGTGCCGAGGCGGCGCTGGAACAGAGCCTGAAGCAGCTTGAGCAGCGCTATGGCAATAAGGCTGCCGGACTTGAGGCCAGCATGGTGGTAACGGATCCTCAGACAGGTGAAGTGCTGGCGCTGATTGGTGGGCGTGAAACACGCTACGAAGGCTTCAACCGTGCGCTGGATGCGCTGCGTCCAATCGGCTCTTTGGTAAAGCCTGCGGTATATCTGGCGGCGCTGGAGCAGGGCTATACACTGGCAACGCCGCTGCAAGACGAGCCTTTTGAGCTGAAGCAGCCAGATGGATCTCTGTGGCAGCCGCAGAATTTTGATCGCCGCAGTCACGGGGTGGTGCCGTTGCACCGTTCACTGGCGCTTTCCTATAATCAGTCCACCGCTCGTTTGGGTATGGAGGTTGGGCTGGGGCGCGTGATTGACATGCTGGAGCGTCTTGGTGCCGAGCGCGAACTCAAGTCTTTTCCCTCTCTGCTCCTGGGTGCGCAGGCGCTCTCGCCACTGGAACTGGCCAGTATCTATCAGACTATCGCGGCGAATGGCTTCAAAATGCCTTTGCGAGTGATACGCCGGGTGACCGATGCCGAAGGCAAAGAGTTGTCACGTTATCCGTTTACATTGAAACAGCAGGTCAAGCCGGAAATTGTACATCTGATGCAGTATGCCTTGCAGGAGGTTGCGCGCGAAGGTACGGCACGCAGCGTATACAATACTCTGCCGGCGAATCTGAACGTGGCCGGCAAGACCGGTACCTCGAACGACCAGCGCGACAGTTGGTTTGCTGGTTTTACGGGTGATCGGCTTGCAGTGGTCTGGCTGGGGCGTGATGATAATACGTCACTGCCGTTTACCGGATCGAGTGGAGCCCTGCGGGTCTGGACCGAGCTGATGCGACGCGAACGTCCGGAACCGTTTATCGCAACTCGCCCTGCCGGTGTTGAGTATGTCTGGATCGATGAGGCTACAGGTCTACGCTCGGATGAGCGCTGTGAGGGGTCTCGTCAGCTGCCGTTCCTGAAGGGCACAGCACCAGAACAAAGCGTCGATTGCGGTCAGCATAATCCGATTAACCGCTCACTTGACTGGTTCCGCAACTGGTTTAACTGATCACTGATCAAAGAAGGACAGGATGAAAAAGATCTGTTTGATGGCAGCATTTGCTGCTCTGCTTGCCGGCTGTGCAGGCCCCAATCCCTATCGTGCGCCTGTAGAGGATAGGGGCGCGCGCGCTCCCGCTGCAGAGCCGCCTGGCAGTGTGGTTCCGGTTGAGGAAACCCCGGGGGTGCAGGTGATTCCGGTGGGTGAAGCGCCGGTGATACGTGCCCAGCGTGAAGCACCGCAGCCCATGTCTGGTCAGGCTATCACTGAAACGCTGCCGGTACAGCCACAGAGCCCAGCGGTTGTTGCCTTGCTGGAAAATGCCCGCAGCGATACCGGCAGTGGCGATTTGCGCACGGCCCAGAGTCGATTGGAGCGAGCCCTGCGTATCGCCCCGCGTGACCCTGAGGTCTATATCCAGCTGGCAGATGTGCAGCGTCGACAGGGGCAGTTTTTGCAAGCGGAACAGGTTGCTTTGAAGGGAATCAGCATCGCTTCCGGGCAGGACAGCGCCCTGCGCCGTTTATGGACGCTGGTTGCCGAAATTCGCAATGAAGGAGGTAACAGTGCAGGTGCGGCTGAAGCGCGCCAGCGAGCCGCCGCCTATTGAGGCGACGGCTGTTTAACCTGGCTCAACAGGGCAAAGGCAAACAGAGGCAGGGCCGCTGCCAGTGCTGAGCTGAGCACAAAGGCTGGTAACGGGGGCACCGGCAGAAGCGGACTGCACACGGCAACCGCCAGCAGCAGCCCACTGCCGGCTGAGGCCAGTCGTGCAAAGGTGCCGTGCAGGCGCAGGGCGGCACCCAGCAGCACAAAGCTGATGGCGATGCCGATCGCCAGTGTGTAGGCCTCGCCAAGCCCCATGCGTCGGCACAGTTCAAACAGAGCAAACAGTCCCAGCAGCCACCTTCCCCAGCCCGCTCTGGACCAGTGCCATTGCATCGCCTGCCCTGCCATGACGGTGGCCAGCAGGGGCAGGGCGGCATACAGTGCCAGGTTGTCCAGCATGCGCTGCAGCGTTTCGATATCCTGCCCGCTGTCAGTGAGTGTCAGGCGGCCCAGTGCGGCCAGAGCCACAAACACCAGTGCGAGGCAGCTCACTTTCAACAACAGACTCTGCTCTTCAGACGTGTCTTCCGTCTGGCGGAACATCAGTACCGCACTGAACAGGGCGGCTGCCAGCAGTACAATATCGCCCGCCATGTGTTATCCCGCCAGCTTGGCAAATACGCTGTCAGCCGCTTCCAGAGTCGCATCCAGTTCGGCTTCTGTATGTGCATTGGAAACAAAGCCGGCTTCAAACGCAGAGGGCGCCAGATAGATACCTGCGTCCAGCATGCCGTGGAAGAATTCACCAAAACGTTTCGCGTCGCAGTGCATCACATCAGCAAAGCTGCTGATTGTCTCCTGCTCGGTGAAGAAAAGGCCGAACATGCCGCCAATGGCGCTGGTGGTGAACGCAACACCGTGCCGTTTGGCCATTGCTTCCAGCCCTTGGGTCAGATATTCGGTTTTGGCAGAAAGCTGCTCATGAATGCCCGGCTCACGCAGTGCCTGTAGCATGGTCAGACCTGCCGCCATCGCCAGCGGGTTACCTGACAGAGTGCCGGCCTGATACACCGGACCCAGCGGGGCGATATGCTGCATAATCTCACGCTTACCCCCGAAGGCTCCGACCGGAAGGCCGCCACCGATGATCTTGCCCAGTGTGGTCAGGTCCGGTTTGATGTTGAAATATTCCTGAGCACCGCCCAGCGCCACACGGAATCCGGTCATCACCTCGTCGAAAATCAGTACACTGCCGTGTTCGTCACAGACTTCGCGCAGACACTCCAGAAAGCCCGGTTCGGGCAGAATACAGTTCATGTTGCCGGCAACGGGTTCAACAATAATGCAGGCAACCTGATCGCCGATCTCGGCAAAGGCCTGGCGGACATTGTCAATATCGTTATAAGTCAGCGTAATCGTGTGCTCGGCCAGTGAGGCCGGCACTCCGGGTGAGTTGGGCTCACCCAGCGTCAATGCGCCGGAGCCGGCCTTGACGAGCAGGGAGTCGGAGTGACCATGGTAGCAGCCCTCGAACTTCACGATCTTGTCACGACCGGTGTAACCGCGGGCCAAACGGATGGCGCTCATGGTGGCCTCGGTACCGGAGCTGACCATGCGGACCATCTCCATGGAGGGCACCAGTTCGCAGACCAGATCAGCCATTTCGGTTTCAATGCCGGTGGGGGCACCAAACCCGAGGCCGTTATCCAGTGCAGCGCGCACCGCTTCAATCACGGGAGGGAATGAGTGCCCAAGCAACATGGGGCCCCACGAACCTACATAGTCGATGTAGCGGCGGTCGTCTTCGTCATACAGGAAAGGACCCTCACCTCGCTTGAAGAAAACCGGGGTGCCGCCAACACCCTTGAATGCGCGAACCGGGGAATTGACGCCACCGGGGATGTGAGTCTGAGCGGCCTTGAACAGGGATTCTGAACGGGACATGTGTCGCTTCCTTTAATGGTCTTGTGCCTGAATACGGAACAGCCGGCTGAACTGTTCAGCCCGAGTGCGAATATCCTGCGCGGCGAACAGGGCGTGCACGACTGCGGTCATGTCGGCGCCAGCTGTAATCACTTGTGTCGCATTATCCACGCTGAGGCCGCCTATCGCTACCATGGGTACACTCAGTTGCGCTCGTGCCGTGGAGAGCAGTGACAAAGGAGCCGGGCTGGCGCCTGGTTTGGTGTTGGAGGGGAAAAAAGCGCCGAAGGCAACATAGTTGGCACCTTCGGCCTGGGCCCTGATTGCAAGCTCAAGCCGGTCATGGCAGGTCTGTCCGATGATGGCGGTTTTGCCCAGTCGCTGTCGTGCCTCCGTGAGGCTGCCATCCTTCTGCCCCAGATGGACGCCGTCAGCCTTGCAGGACAGTGCCAGCTCCACATCATCGTTGATCAGGAAGATACAATTATGGCTTTGGCACAATGCACGCAAGGCGCTGGCCTGATCGAGGCGATGCGCTGAATTGTTTGACTTGTCCCGATACTGCAGGACTTTCATGCCGCCAGCGATGGCCGCTTCACAGGCGTTCAGCATGGTCTGGGTATCGGGCATGAGGGTGGCATCGGTAATGCCGTAAAGACCTGATAAAGAGAATGTAGGCATCAGAGGCTCTGCTTGTGGTTGTAGTAGGACTCGATCTGTTCTTTGCTGATCAGCCCCAGTGGGGACTCCTGGTTGCTTACGACAAGCAGGTAATCAAGCTGATGTTGCAGCATCAGATCAAGCGCTTCCTTCAGCGTGGAGCGATAGAGCAGGGGCATTACATCCCGTCGCTGTGCCGGTATTTCCAGCAGGTTTATCGACAGCTCGGGGTCGGTTTTGTCTGCCGCTTCATTTTCAAGCCAGACTTTCAGGTCCGCCGGCGGCAGCAAAAAGCTGTTATCACCCTTTTGCACCAGCAGCCACTGAGGTGCTGCGGTCAGCAGGTCACGTGCAGACGACAGGCTGATGATACTCTCAGTCTCCGCAAAGTTTCGTTGCATCAGGCTGCCAACGGCTGCTCGAGACAGCACCTGAGTCAAGGGTGCCTGGCGTAGATCCATCCCCTGTGCCTGCAAAGAGGCATGAAATATCGAAGGCAGGCCGAAACCGTAACGGGTGGTGAGGTTGGCGGTGACGATTGCCAGCATGCCGGGCAGGATGATCGCGGTGTTGTGGGTCAGCTCCAGCATCGCCAGCAGGGCTGCCAGCGGGGCGTTGAGCAGAGCCGCCATCATCGCACCCATGCCAAGCATGGCGTAAAGTGCAGTGTCGGCCGTCAGCCCCAGGCTGTTGCCTGTCGCACCAAGTAAAGCGCCTGCCGAGGCACCGATAAACAGAGAGGGTGCAATGAGCCCGGCCGGAATGCCCAGTGCGATGATCACTGGAGTCAGAAGCCATTTGGCCAGCAACAACCCCAGCAGCCAGATTGCCGCAGGCTGGGTGTGGAACAGGGCCTCGATTGTATCGTAGCCACTGCCCATGACTTCTGGCCAATGCATAGCTACCAGTCCGGTGAGAGTGCCAGCGAGAAGGAAGCGAGTGGGTATGCTCCACTGGCAGATGCGAAAGGTGTGGCGATACAGAAAATGAAAGCCGACCGCGAGAAGCCCGGTCATCAGCCCCAGTAGCATTACCAGCGGCAGTTCGGACAGCTTGTGGATCTGAAGGGCCGGGGCATTGAATACAATGGCTTCGCCTACAGTCAGGCGCACAACAACATCCCCGACCACGGCTGCTACCATAATGGGCAAAAAACCGACCAGAGTGTACTCAAGCAGAATCACTTCCATGGCAAAAATGACACCTGCCAGCGGTGTGTTGAAAGCGGCTGAGATGCCGGCAGCGGCACCGCAGCCAACCAGCAGGCGCAGCGTGTTGTTGGGCAGATTGAGGCGTTGGCCAAGCCAGCTGCTGGAGGCGGCGCCCATATGGACGGCCGGGCCCTCACGGCCAACCGAATGGCCGCTGGCCAGTGCAATGAGTGCGGCCAGCAGCTGGACCAGCATGTTGCTGCCGGGCATGCGACCCTGATGGTTGTTGAGGCGTTCCAGCAGGTGGACGATACCCACGCTGCGAGCATGGGCGGGGATCGAAAGGTAGAGCAGAATCAGCAACAGGCTGCCGACCACGGGAAACAGCAGGCGACTGATTTCGGGAAGGCTTTCAAAGTTTTCGGTGCCACCGGAAAGCAGCCAGTGCTGCAACAGGTTGTAAGCGCCTCGGAACAGGCTCATGAGTCCGCCGGCCACGAGCCCCGACAATACGCCAAGCACCACCAGCTGGGGCAAGGCATCAACATGAGCCAGCCGGGTGCGGAAGTGTTCCAGTGACAGCAGTCGGTGTGGCATGATGGGTTCTCGGGTGCTCGGTGGTCATCTGCAGAACGGCTGAGTATTATACCCTAACAGTTTTCGCATACTGATGAGAGGTGCATGTGGTCAAGGTAGGTATCGTCGGCGGAACCGGTTATACCGGTGTTGAATTGTTGCGGCTTCTGGCTAATCACCCGCAAGCGCGGGTTGAGGTCATTACATCCCGATCCGAGGAGGGTATTCCGGTTGCCGACATGTATCCCAACCTGCGTGGCCACCATGATATTACCTTTACGGTTCCGGATGTGGATCGGTTGGCGGCCTGTGATGTGGTGTTCTTTGCCACCCCTCACGGGGTTGCCATGAGCATGGCGCCAGAGCTGGTCGAGCGCGGTGTGCGTGTAATCGATTTGGGCGCTGATTTCCGTATCAAGGATATCGAGCTGTGGGAAAAATGGTACAACCTTAAGCACACATGCCCTGATTTGGTGGCCAAGGCTGTGTATGGCCTGCCTGAACTGAACCGTGATCAGATCAAGGGTGCTGAGTTGATTGGTTGTGCTGGCTGCTATCCTACTGCCGTGCAGTTGGGTTATCTGCCACTGCTGGAAAGCAAGCTGGTTGATCACCGTCGCCTGATTGCGGACTGCAAGTCAGGTGCCAGCGGTGCGGGACGTGGTGCCAGCGTGGGTACTCTGCTGTGTGAAGCCAGCGAAAGCGTCAAGGCCTACGGTGTGCCCGGTCATCGCCATCTGCCGGAGATTCGTCAGGGTCTGTCCGGTATCGCTGAACGCCCGGTGGGACTAACCTTCTCGCCACACCTGATGCCGATGATTCGTGGTATTCATGCAACCCTGTACTCTGTGCTGAAGGATCCAGTGGGGCCTGATTTGCAGGCGCTGTTTGAAGAGCGCTATCGCAATGAGCCATTTGTTGATGTGATGCCGGCCGGCAGCCACCCTGAAACACGCAGTGTGAAAGGCTCCAATATGTGCCGCATCAGTGTGCACCAGCCGCAGGGGGAAGATGTCGTTGTTGTGCTGTCGGTTATCGACAATCTGGTCAAAGGGGCATCCGGTCAGGCAGTGCAGATCATGAACCTGATGTTTGATCTGCCGGAGCGTTCAGGCCTCGAACAGGTCGCACTGATGCCGTAATACTTGACTAATTTGGTTGGTTTAGTCAAAATGCGCGGCATTGAAAAGGTTTGGTGTGACTATGAGTGAAACTGCACAGGATGCTCCGCTTGCGTTTACCGAGGCGGCAGCTCGAAAAGTTAGACGTTTGCTTGATGAAGAGCAAAATGACAATCTGAAGCTGCGGGTTTATATCACCGGAGGGGGGTGTGCCGGTTTTTCCTATGGTTTCACCTTCGATGAAAATACGGCTGATGACGATACAGTCGTAGAGCGTGATGGTGTGCTGTTGGTCGTTGACCCGATGAGCTTCCAGTATCTGGCTGGCGCTGAGGTAGATTATAAGGAAGGGCTGCAGGGTTCGCAGTTTGTAATCAACAACCCCAACGCCGCTACAACCTGTGGGTGTGGTTCTTCCTTTTCGATTTGATCTCTCTGTACCGATCAGTCAGTCAAAACGCCAGCCGCTGAGCTGGCGTTTTGCATTTCGGAATTCAGGCCGGACAGATAGTGCCCAGTATGCGAGGGCCTTTGGCACCTGTCACCTCTGGCAGGCTTGAGGTTTGCTGTTGAAGGGTCCGCATGGCAAACCATGCAAAAGCGGTTGCTTCAACCCAATCAGGGTCAAGCCCAAGTGCAGTTGTGCTGTCAACTCGGCAATCTGAGAGTCGGGCGCGAATGCGTTCCACCAAGCGACTGTTATGGCTGCCTCCGCCACACAGATACACTTCAGGTTGGATTAGCAGCTGGCTGCGGATGGCGTCACACAGGGTGATGGCTGTCAGTTCCAACAGTGTCGCCTGTATGTTTTCAGGGGCCTGCTCATGGTTGAATTGAGCAAGCATGATGTTGAGCCAGTTCGGGTTGAAGTCTTCGCGTCCGGTGCTTTTCGGTGGCGCAGCGTGAAAAAAAGGGTGTGCAAGCAAGGCATTCAGCAGTTTGGTGTCGACTGTACCCGTTGCAGCCCAAGCGCCGTCCCTGTCGTAACAGCCGAGTTGGTTGTGCTCGATCCATCCATCCATCAGCACATTGGCCGGCCCAGTGTCGTAGCCCAGCACCGGACTCATCGGGTCAGCCGGCAATAAGGTAATATTGGCCATGCCGCCAAGGTTGGCGATCATCCGGTCGGCAATCGGACTGCGGAATAACGCCTCATGAAAGGCGGGTACCAGTGGGGCGCCTTGACCACCAGCGGCCAAGTCCCGGCGACGGAAATCAGCTACGGTAGTAATACCGGTGCGCTCTGTAATCGTGTTTGGATCGCCAATCTGAAGGCTGAAGCCAGCCCCCGGCCGGTGGCGAACGGTCTGGCCATGGGAGCCTATCGCCTTGATTGCGTCAGTCGATACTCCGGCCTGTTGCAACAAACACAGAGTTGCGTCTGCAAAGATTTCACCGAGCGCTATATCCAGTCGCCCCAGTTGTTCAATCTCATCATTGCCGGGCTGCGTCAGCTGGGTGATCTGCTGGCGCAGCTCACTGGGCAGGGGGTGGCTGTAAGCCGAGCAGAGTTCGAACGACGGTGTGAATCGAACCAGTACCGCGTCTATGCTGTCCAGGCTTGTTCCGGACATCAGTCCGATATAAAACTCCGGGTCTGTCATTGTTCAGGCTCATTCAGGGCAAGGCGGGTGTCGGTTCGCTGATTCAGCTCGGCCATGATGCTGCCTGTCTGGGAGTTGAAAGCATTCATCTCGTTTGCCGGAACCGATTCAGCCTGAGGCAAGGCTACAGTGAGCGGGTTCTTATGAGTGCCATTAATGCGGAATTCATAGTGCAGGTGTGGGCCGGTGGCGAGGCCTGATGCGCCGACATAACCGATGATCTGGCCCTGTTTGACGCGACTGCCGTTGTTGACGCCCTTTTGGTAGCGACTCATGTGCGCATACAGCGTTGTAATATTGCCACCGTGCTGGATGATGATGGTACGGCCATATCCGCCCTTGGTGCCTCGCCAAATGACTTTGCCATCACCGGCAGCCTTGATTGGTGTGCCGGTGGCGGCGGCGTAATCAACCCCTCGGTGGGGGCGTCTCTTGCCCAATACTGGATGGAAGCGTTCCGGTTTGAAGTGCGAGCTGATACGCCGGAAGTCGACGGGGGATCGCAAGAATGCCTTGCGCATGCTGCGACCATCAGGGGTGAAATAGTTGGTCTCGCCTTTGCTGTCCGTATAACGGACGGCTTCGTAGCTCTGCCCCTGGTTAACGAAGCGAGCTGCGAGAATTTTGCCGTCCCCGATTTTTTCACCTTCCAGAAACTCTTCCTCAAACAGCACCTGGAAGCTGTCACCGCGCCGAATGTCGAGCGCAAAGTCGACATCCCAACCAAAGATCGAGGCCAACTCCATTATGACTTTATCAGAAAGACCTGCACGGGCGGCATCAAGGAACAGCGAATTTTCTATCTGGCCCTGAGCGTGCGCAGTGCGCTTTTCTGGTGTGCGCTCTTCCTCCACAACTTCATAGCCTTTTTCTGTTTGCACGAGCAGGGTGCTGCTCAAGCGACTGCGAACATGGCGCAGCTTTGTCAATTGGCCATCTTCGACAAGAAGAGAGATATGTTCGCCGGGGCGCAGTTGCTTGAGAGCATTGCTTCCGCTTACGGCACTGGACACTCGATACACATCACGCGGACCGAGGCCTGCTCGTTTGAACAGAGAGGTCAGGTTGTCCCCGGACTGGATCCGGTATTCGACCCAGTTTTCGGCCGGACTTGCTGCTTCGGCTGGATGGATGCTGGCCTCGGATTCGGTGGGTATGGGGAGTGCCACTGAGGTTGGTGAAGTATTATTTTGTGTATCGGGTTCCACAAGTTGTGATGTGTCGTCAACAGTGAATGAGGCAGGGGGCTCCTGATGTGAAATGGGCCGGTTAATCGCTTCGGCCTCTTCAGTTGGCATCAAAATGAAAATCAGGCTGATCACCGCAATACAAATCATGGCAGCGGCAATGTGTATCGGAGGAAGCTGGCGCAAAGTACGGAGAAAAGAGGTCACGAACACACCCATGTCATTTTGAAAATTCGCTGACGTTGACACCGGAGTATAACGGAAATTCAACATTTTTATATTTGTCGGGTGTCAGTGGAACGTTGGTAATGGATAGAGTTTGTTCACATTCCTGTGAGCGTTTAGAATGCGCCATCGGCTTACACTCAACCCATATAGAGGGATTCAGGCGGTATGAACGCAAACAGTTTGATTGAGGATCTCAAGGCCCGGGGTCTGGTTGCCCAGACGACCAATGAAGAAGAGCTGGTCGAGCATCTGTCTCAGGGGCCGGTGACGCTTTATTGCGGCTTTGACCCCACGGCAGACAGTTTGCACTTGGGCCACCTGGTGCCTCTGTTAATGCTCAAACGTTTTCAGCAGGCAGGTCATCGTCCTATCGCTCTGGTCGGTGGGGCGACTGGCCTCATTGGTGATCCGAGTTTCAAGGATCAAGAGCGCCAGCTGAACTCAGCTGAAATCGTTCAGCAATGGAGTGAATGCCTCAAATCCCAGATCAGCCGGTTCATTGATTTTGACGGTGAAGATGGGGCCATATTGGCCAATAATTACGATTGGACAGCCAGTGTTGATGTACTCAGCTTCCTGCGTGACATCGGCAAGCACTTTACTGTCAATAAAATGATTGCAAAAGAGTCGGTCAAGCAGCGTATAGAGCGTGAAGGCTCAGGTTTGTCATTCACCGAATTCACCTATCAGATTCTGCAGTCCTATGACTATCAGCAGCTGAATCAGAAGTATGACTGTACGCTCCAAATCGGTGGGTCCGACCAATGGGGAAATATTGTTGGCGGTATTGAGCTGACACGCAGAGTGAATGGCGCTGCCACTCATGCGTTGACCTTACCTCTGATTACAAAGTCTGATGGCACCAAGTTTGGCAAGACTGAAAGCGGTGCGGTGTGGCTGGATGCGAAAAAGACATCTCCTTACGCATTCTATCAGTTCTGGCTACAGACGCCTGATGCAGATGTTTACCGTTTCATGAAGTTCTTTACCTTCCTGTCCGTCGCCGAGATCGACACGATAGAGGCAGAAGACCGTGCCCGTGAAGGTCGGCCCGAGGCTCAGCGTGTTTTGGCAGAGCAGATGACCGAGATGGTCCATGGGAAAGAAGCCCTCGAGGCGGCTCGTCGCATCACTGAAGCTTTGTTTTCGGGTGATCTATCTCAATTGAGTGCTGCGGATTATGCCCAGCTGGAGCAGGATGGGCTGCCGGCAACACAGGTGCCAGCTGAGTTGACTGACCTGCCGCTGACAACTCTATTGGTTGAGGCTGGCTTGGCCGCTTCAGGCAAGCAGGTAAAGGATGCGCTGCAACGCAACGCGGTCGTGATCAATGATCAAGAATGCGGTATGGATCAGAATATGGCGGCAGATAAGTTGTTTTCACGCGATGCGGCTCGGTTCGGTAAGTACTTTCTAGTCAAGTTGGGCAAGAAAAAGCATCACCTGTTCTACCTGCACTGACTGCGTGGCTGAATAGCAAGTGTATCTATAAATAACGGACGCCTCGGCGTCCGTTATTTTTTGGGGGGTTAGGCGTTGCTACTGGCTGCTTTCATCTTTCTGAAACTTTTTTACACGCAGGTGTTGACTCCCTCAGTGGTGTCTGTAGAATTCGCCTCCTCGCTTGAGACGCCCCACCGGAAACGGTTCAGGGCAGATCGATTGAGCAAGTGGTAAAATGTTGAATTAAGTGGTTTTTTGGTTCATCATTGCGCTTCTTGAGTGACTGCCGAATCGTTGTTTGAGTGCTCAGCACTGAAACAGAAAACGAAAAAAACGGTTGACACTGAAACGGGTTGCGGTAGAATACGCGCCTCGCTTGAGACAACAGGTTGCACCGAACGGTGCGGTTGGCCAAGCCCGCTCTTTAACAAATTGATCAGGTAATATGTGTGGGCGCTTGTCAGGATTGAGCACACAAAGCTTAATCAAGGCAAGCAACCTAACTGAATATTCATTTAGCGTTGTGTAATACCTTGAGCCGAATGAAAAGCTGCTTGCAGCTTTGAGTTCACAAGATTTTAAACTGAAGAGTTTGATCATGGCTCAGATTGAACGCTGGCGGCAGGCCTAACACATGCAAGTCGAGCGGTAGCACAGAGAAGCTTGCTTCTTGGGTGACGAGCGGCGGACGGGTGAGTAACGCGTGGGAATCTACCTGGTAGTGGGGGACAACAGTCGGAAACGACTGCTAATACCGCATACGCCCTTCGGGGGAAAGTGGGGGATCTTCGGACCTCACGCTATCAGATGAGCCCGCGTCGGATTAGCTTGTTGGTGAGGTAAAGGCTCACCAAGGCGATGATCCGTAGCTGGTCTGAGAGGATGACCAGCCACACTGGGACTGAGACACGGCCCAGACTCCTACGGGAGGCAGCAGTGGGGAATATTGGACAATGGGGGCAACCCTGATCCAGCCATGCCGCGTGTGTGAAGAAGGCCTTCGGGTTGTAAAGCACTTTCAGCTGTGAGGAAAGGCGAGTGGTTAATACCCGCTTGCTGTGACGTTAACAGCAGAAGAAGGACCGGCTAACTCCGTGCCAGCAGCCGCGGTAATACGGAGGGTCCGAGCGTTAATCGGAATTACTGGGCGTAAAGCGCGCGTAGGTGGTTCAGTCAGTCAGATGTGAAAGCCCCGGGCTCAACCTGGGAACTGCACCTGATACTGCTGAGCTAGAGTACGGTAGAGGGTAGTGGAATTTCCGGTGTAGCGGTGAAATGCGTAGAGATCGGAAGGAACACCAGTGGCGAAGGCGACTACCTGGACCGATACTGACACTGAGGTGCGAAAGCGTGGGTAGCAAACAGGATTAGATACCCTGGTAGTCCACGCCGTAAACGATGTCAACTAGCCGTTGGGGGACTTGATCCTTTAGTGGCGAAGCTAACGCGATAAGTTGACCGCCTGGGGAGTACGGCCGCAAGGTTAAAACTCAAATGAATTGACGGGGGCCCGCACAAGCGGTGGAGCATGTGGTTTAATTCGAAGCAACGCGAAGAACCTTACCTACTCTTGACATCCAGAGAACTTTCCAGAGATGGATTGGTGCCTTCGGGAACTCTGAGACAGGTGCTGCATGGCTGTCGTCAGCTCGTGTTGTGAAATGTTGGGTTAAGTCCCGTAACGAGCGCAACCCTTATCCTTATTTGCCAGCGAGTAATGTCGGGAACTCTAAGGAGACTGCCGGTGACAAACCGGAGGAAGGTGGGGATGACGTCAAGTCATCATGGCCCTTACGAGTAGGGCTACACACGTGCTACAATGGCCGGTACAGAGGGCTGCAAACTCGCGAGAGTAAGCTAATCTCACAAAACCGGTCGTAGTCCGGATCGCAGTCTGCAACTCGACTGCGTGAAGTCGGAATCGCTAGTAATCGTGAATCAGAATGTCACGGTGAATACGTTCCCGGGCCTTGTACACACCGCCCGTCACACCATGGGAGTGGGTTGCACCAGAAGTAGCTAGTCTAACCTTCGGGAGGACGGTTACCACGGTGTGATTCATGACTGGGGTGAAGTCGTAACAAGGTAGCCCTAGGGGAACCTGGGGCTGGATCACCTCCTTAAACGATTGTGAAATTCTGGCAAGCGTTCACACATATTACCTGATCATAACGTTAGAGAGAGCGTAGAGTTGTCGATCTGAATCGATAGCTCGCACAGTAGGCTTGTAGCTCAGTTGGTTAGAGCGCACCCCTGATAAGGGTGAGGTCGGTGGTTCAAATCCACTCAGGCCTACCAATTTTCCATTCGGTTATGGCTGTTTGGAATATCTCGTTGGGGCTATAGCTCAGCTGGGAGAGCGCCTGCTTTGCACGCAGGAGGTCTGCGGTTCGATCCCGCATAGCTCCACCATTCCTTGCCTGGAATGGTGATTGAATGAGTTTTAAAACATACGCTCAGGTATCCGTCACTGGACAGTCTGTCCCTTGCATCAATGCCGAGTCTATCTTTTAAAGCATCATGCTTTAAACGCTCTTTAACAAATTGGATCTGAAAGATTGTCTTGTATTGTTTGATACAAGCGCCAATCGGCGATAATCGTTACGAACCATTCATTTGAACAGACGCCTTCGGGTTATATGGTCAAGTGAATAAGCGTGCACGGTGGATGCCTTGGCAGTCAGAGGCGATGAAGGACGTAGTAACCTGCGATAAGCCTCGGGGAGTCGGTAAACAGACTTTGATCCGAGGATTTCCGAATGGGGAAACCCACCCGCTTGCGGGTATCTCTTAGCTGAATACATAGGCTTTGAGAGGCGAACCCGGGGAACTGAAACATCTAAGTACCCGGAGGAAAAGAAATCAACCGAGATTCCCTTAGTAGCGGCGAGCGAACGGGGACCAGCCCTTAAGCTGTGTTGTGGTTAGCAGAACGCTCTGGAAAGTGCGGCCATAGTGGGTGATAGCCCCGTATGCGAAAACCTATATGCAGTGAAATCGAGTAGGACGGGACACGTGTTATCCTGTCTGAATATGGGGGGACCATCCTCCAAGGCTAAATACTCCTGACTGACCGATAGTGAACCAGTACCGTGAGGGAAAGGCGAAAAGAACCCCTGTGAGGGGAGTGAAATAGACCCTGAAACCGTGTACGTACAAGCAGTGGGAGCCGTTTTCGGACGGTGACTGCGTACCTTTTGTATAATGGGTCAGCGACTTACTTTCAGTGGCAAGCTTAACCGTTTAGGGGAGGCGTAGGGAAACCGAGTCTTAATAGGGCGATCAGTCGCTGGGAGTAGACCCGAAACCGGGCGATCTATCCATGGGCAGGTTGAAGGTTGAGTAACATCAACTGGAGGACCGAACCGACTACCGTTGAAAAGTTAGCGGATGACCTGTGGATCGGAGTGAAAGGCTAATCAAGCCCGGAGATAGCTGGTTCTCCTCGAAAGCTATTTAGGTAGCGCCTCATGTCTCACCTTGGGGGGTAGAGCACTGTTTCGGCTAGGGGGTCATCCCGACTTACCAACCCGATGCAAACTCCGAATACCCAAGAGTGCAATCATGGGAGACACACGGCGGGTGCTAACGTCCGTCGTGGAAAGGGAAACAACCCAGACCGCCAGCTAAGGTCCCAAAGTTCTGGTTAAGTGGGAAACGATGTGGGAAGGCTCAGACAGCTAGGAGGTTGGCTTAGAAGCAGCCACCCTTTAAAGAAAGCGTAATAGCTCACTAGTCGAGTCGGCCTGCGCGGAAGATATAACGGGGCTCAAACCAGACACCGAAGCTGCGGATGCCTTAGGGCATGGTAGAGGAGCGTTCTGTAAGCCGTTGAAGCCAAAGGTGTAAACCATGGTGGAGGTATCAGAAGTGCGAATGCTGACATAAGTAACGATAAAGGGGGTGAAAAACCCCCTCGCCGGAAGACCAAGGTTTCCTATCCAATGCTAATCAGGGTAGGGTGAGTCGGCCCCTAAGGCGAGGCAGAAATGCGTAGTCGATGGGAAACAGGTTAATATTCCTGTACCGGCTGTAACTGCGATGAAGGGACGGAGAAGGCTAGGCCAGCGCGGCGATGGTTGTCCGCGTTTAAGGGTGTAGGCTGGGAGAGTAGGCAAATCCGCTCTCCCTTAAGGCTGAGACCTGATGACGAGTCTCCATGTGAGACGAAGTGGTTGATGCCATGCTTCCAGGAAAAGCTTCTAAGCTTCAGGTTACAGACGACCGTACCCCAAACCGACACAGGTGGTCAGGTTGAGAATACCAAGGCGCTTGAGAGAACTCGGGTGAAGGAACTAGGCAAAATGGTGCCGTAACTTCGGGAGAAGGCACGCCGGTGTCGGTGACGAGATTTACTCTCTGAGCTGAGGCCGGTCGAAGATACCAGGTGGCTGCGACTGTTTATTAAAAACACAGCACTCTGCAAACACGAAAGTGGACGTATAGGGTGTGACGCCTGCCCGGTGCCGGAAGGTTAATTGATGGGGTTAGCTCACGCGAAGCTCTTGATCGAAGCCCCGGTAAACGGCGGCCGTAACTATAACGGTCCTAAGGTAGCGAAATTCCTTGTCGGGTAAGTTCCGACCTGCACGAATGGCGTAACGATGGCCACACTGTCTCCACCCGAGACTCAGTGAAATTGAACTCGCTGTGAAGATGCAGCGTCCCCGCGGCTAGACGGAAAGACCCCGTGAACCTTTACTATAGCTTCACAGTGGACTTTGACATTACTTGTGTAGGATAGCTGGGAGGCTTTGAAACCGGGACGCCAGTTCCGGTGGAGCCGACCTTGAAATACCAGCCTGGTACTGTTGAGGTTCTAACTCAGATCCGTTACCCGGATCGAGGACATTGTGTGGTGGGTAGTTTGACTGGGGCGGTCTCCTCCCAAAGCGTAACGGAGGAGCACGAAGGTACCCTCAGGCTGGTCGGAAATCAGCCAATGAGCGCAAGAGTAGAAGGGTGCTTGACTGCGAGACAGACACGTCGAGCAGGTGCGAAAGCAGGTTCTAGTGATCCGGTGGTTCTGTATGGAAGGGCCATCGCTCAACGGATAAAAGGTACTCCGGGGATAACAGGCTGATACCGCCCAAGAGTTCACATCGACGGCGGTGTTTGGCACCTCGATGTCGGCTCATCACATCCTGGGGCTGAAGCCGGTCCCAAGGGTATGGCTGTTCGCCATTTAAAGTGGTACGCGAGCTGGGTTTAGAACGTCGTGAGACAGTTCGGTCCCTATCTGCCGTGGGCGTTTGAGATTTGAGAAGAGTTGCTCCTAGTACGAGAGGACCGGAGTGAACGAACCTCTGGTGTTCCGGTTGTCACGCCAGTGGCATTGCCGGGTAGCTACGTTCGGACGGGATAACCGCTGAAAGCATCTAAGCGGGAAGCCCCCTTCAAGATGAGATCTCACCGGGGCCTTGAGCCCCCTGAAGAGCCGTCCGAGACCAGGACGTTGATAGGCAGGGTGTGTAAGCGTTGTAAGGCGTTGAGCTAACCTGTACTAATGGCTCGTGAGGCTTGACCATATAACGCCCAAGGCGTTTGAAATGAATGGTTCGACTGGAAACAGTCAAAACACGATTATCGGCTCGCAAGAGCACCGATTGAACGCTTGTAGCAACAACACAGACAATCAGAGCAACGTGACATACAGGCACGAGGCTCAATCAGATCCGGTTTGTACCAGTTTCGCCTGGCGACCATAGAGACGTGGAACCACCTGATCCCATACCGAACTCAGCAGTGAAACGCGTCATCGCCGATGGTAGTGTGGGGCTTCCCCATGTGAGAGTAGGTCATCGCCAGGCACTTAATACCAGAAACCCCGGTCTCGTTGAGGCCGGGGTTTTTGCATTGGGGCTAAACACGCGCAGACGGCAGGCAAAAGGTATCCGTCCGGTGAACCCATCTTGAGCTCAACAGGCTGACCATCCGATAGTGTCCACTTATTTTTAAGTGGACACTATCAATGACCCCATCAAGCGCACCCCAAGGCCCACGCAAACGCCGTCATTTTTCACCCGTGTTCAAGGCCGAGATCGTGGCGCAATGCCGCCAGCCGAACGTATCCGTTTCACGGATTGCACTGGATAATGGCCTTAACGCCAACATGGTACGGCGCTGGATGCGAGAAGCCGAACGCGCCAATACACCGCTCCCGATGCCAGCCTTCGTCCCCGTTCAACTCCCTGCACCACATCGGCCAGCTCAGATCGATCACTCTGTTATTCGCATCGAGTGTACAAGACCTTCGGGAACAGTCGTGGTTGAGTGGCCAGTTGATCAAGCCCAGCCGTGCCTTGCCCTGTTGCGCGACCTGTTGTCATGATCCGCATCGATGAGATCTGGTTGGCCACCGAGCCCATGGACATGCGGGCGGGGCCTGATACGGCGCTGGCACGGGTGGTTAAGGTGTTCGGCGAGGCGCGACCGCATGCGGCTTATCTGTTTGCCAACAAGCGCGGTAACCGCATGAAGGTGCTGATCCATGATGGCCTGGGTATCTGGCTCTGTTCGCGCCGACTGCATCAGGGCCGCTTCAGTTGGACCGAGACATGGCGCGGCGACCGTATCGCCTTAACACCCGAGCAACTGCAGGCGCTGGTACAAGGCCTGCCCTGGCAGCGTATGGGTGACGCAGGTGTCATCACCGTCGTCTGAGAGCGGTGCCGAGTCGAACACAGACTCGCCCGATGAGCCATTAGCCGATCCGGGCATCCCCATGACCATTTAATGTGGGCATACTGTCCCGCATGACCACGACACCCGACCTCACCCAGCTCACACCCGAACAGCTCCGTCAGTTGGCCGAGCAGCTGATCAGCCGTGTTGAACAGCAGGAACAGGCGATACAGGAACGTGATCAGGGTATCCAACAGCGTGATCTGAAAATCGGACAGCTGACGCATGAGGTCGCCTTGTTGCGGCGGCACAAATACGGCCAACGCAGTGAACACCTCAACGTGCTGCAGATCAGCCTGCTGGACGAGGTCGTCGATGCAGACATCGCGGCGATCGAGACCGAGCTTGAACGGCTGAAAGCCCCGGCAACCACGCCTTCCGAAAAGCGTCAGCCCAAGCGCTCGCCGTTGCCACCGGAACTGCCGCGTACCGAGATCCATCATGAGCCGGACCACACGGCCTGCCACTGTGGTTGCCAGTTGACCCGCATCGGCGAGGAGGTCAGCGAGAAGCTCGACTATACGCCCGGCGTGTTCACGGTCGAGCGCCACATCCGGGGCAAATGGGTCTGCAACACCTGCGAGACATTGATACAAGCTCCCATGCCACCTCATGTGCTCGACAAGGGGATCCCGACCACGGGGCTGCTGGCTCAGGTGCTGATCGCCAAATATGCCGATCACCTGCCCCTGTACCGGCAGGAACAGATCTTTACCCGTGCGGGCGTTGCGCTGCCACGCTCAACGCTGGCGGAGTGGATCGGTGTCTGCGGTGTGCAGTTGCAACCGCTGGTGGATGCACTGCGGGATACCTTGCTGCAGGAGCCGGTCTTACACGCGGATGAAACGCCTGTCCCCATGCTCACACCGGGCAAGAAGAAAACACACAAGGCCTACATCTGGGCCTATGCCAGTACTGCGTTCTCGCGTCTGCAGGGCGTGATCTATGACTTCACACCGGGACGCGGTGGCCAGCATGCGCGGGATGTTCTCGGGCCCTGGCAGGGCCAGCTGGTCTGCGATGACTACAGCGGCTACAAGGCCAGCTTCGGCACAGGCGTCACCGAGATCGGCTGTATGGCCCATGCTCGTCGCAAGTTCGTTGAGCTGGAGGTGACGGGCAAAAGCCAGATCGCGGCTCAGGCGGTTGAGTACATCGGCCAGCTGTATGGCATCGAGCAGGATGGCCGGGAGATGACAGCGGAGGCACGTTATCAGCTACGACAGACACGGGCCAAACCCATCGCCGAAGCGCTGCATGCATGGATGCAGACTCAGCGTCTAAAAGTACTGGATGGCTCAGCCACGGCCAAAGCGTTGGACTACAGCCTGAAACGCTGGGTCGCGCTGACGCGGTACTTGCAGGATGGTGCCGTCCCCATCGATAACAACCGTGTGGAAAACCTGATCCGTCCCTGGGCTCTGGGTCGCAAGAACTGGTTGTTCGCGGGCTCGTTACGCAGTGGTCGCCGTGCGGCCACCATCATGAGCCTGATCCAGTCAGCGAAGCTTAACGGACATGAACCCTATGCGTATCTGAAAGATGTGCTGGCCCGGCTGCCTACGCAGAAAACCAGTGCGATCCATGAGTTGTTGCCTCACAACTGGAAACCGGTAGATGACGCCTGACAAGGTGTGATCACCGGACGGATACCGAACTCCTGTCGTCTTGGTCACACCTTGTGAACCTCAGGGCGCATAATAGGCGTGTTGTCTTTCCGGGTATATAGGAAAACTCTTATATTGCGTTTTCATGCCATAAGATGATGACCTGCATCAACATAGATGCGGTTGCCTGTGAGGGCTGATGAGTGTTCACTGATCAAAAATGCAGCAAGTTTTCCCACATCGGAAGGTGACCCCAACCGGTGCAGTGGAGATCGTTCAATGGCATCCCCCATCAGTTCATCAAAGGAATCAATACCGCCGGCAGCACGCGTTGGCATGGGTCCTGGGGATAGAGAGTGAACCCTGATCTGCTCTGGTCCCAACTCTGCTGCAAGATAGCGTACGGAGCTTTCAAGGGCGGCCTTGATGGGTCCCATCAGGTTATAGTGATCCACGACACGCTCAGCACCATGATAACTCATGGTGAGCAGTGAACCACCTTGAGGCATCAATTCACGTGCGTGCCGCGCCATTCGTATAAAAGAGTGGCACGAGATATCCATCGCTTTGCAGAAACCTTCTGAAGATGAGTCCACCAGTTTGCCGTGCAGTTCATCCAGGGGTGACCAGGCAATTGAATGGATAACAAAGTCGATCTGTCCCCACTCCTGCTTCAGACGTTCAAAAATCTGCTCAAGCTCGCCTTCAGTGGCAACATCGCAGGGCAGTACCAAAGTGGCACCCAACTGATCTGCCAAAGGGGCGACATATGGACGTGCCTTGTCATTCAGGTAGGTAATGCAAAGCTCCGCACCAAGGCCGCTGAGGACTTCTGCACAGCCGTAGGCGATGCTTTTGTTGTTAGCGATGCCGAATATAACACCACGTTTTCCGGTCAAATCTATCATTTCAGCTTCCATGGGGGTCTGATTGAATCGTGCGATGCCATTATCTCATCAGGTTTCGGTGACTGTATGGTTAAAACGCTGAATGTTTGTATCTGTGAGTAATGTGAGCTTTTATATCCATGTTTTCTGTCTGGTTGAACAGGTATGATCGAACTAAAAATAAAACAAAGCTGAAGAAAGGACCCTCTTATGCTGAACCATCTCAGTATCCGAATGCGTGTTATAGGTGGTTTTTGTCTCTTGCTCCTGCTGGTTGCGTTATTGGTACTGCCAGCTGTCATGCGAGACTTCAATAATCTTATCCATGCAGCAGAAGAGCGGGAGCTGAAAGTTCAGTTTGATAAGGTACTTGAACGGATAGAGTCTGAACGTCGTTTGGCAACAGCTATGGCGACCCTGGTTGCTAGCCAGCCAAGTGTTCAGGCCGCCCTGTCGGACGGGGCGCGTGACCGGTTACTGGCAGAACTTGAGGGTGCCTTTGCTCGACTGCAATCAGATTTTGGCTTGCGCCAATTGCAGTTTCACACACCACCAGCGGTGTCCTGGTTGCGTGTACATCGACCGGAAAAGTATGGAGACGACCTCTCCGGGTTCCGCCAGACTGTTGTGGAAACCAATCAGAAACGAGTAGCGGTCAGTGGCGTTGAGCAGGGAGTGGCTGGCCTTGGCATCCGTGGCATGGTGCCTTTGGAAGTGGCCGGGCATCACTGGGGATCGGTAGAGTTTGGCTTCTCTCTGGGACAATCGTTTTTTGATCAAGTCAAACAGGAAACCGGGCTGGATGTCGCATTAATTCTGAATAATGCGGGTCAACAAACATTGTTCGCGTCCACGTGGGGCGATCAGGCGCTGCTCGATCCCGATGTATTCAAGCTTGCGCTTCGGGGCGAGGGGCAGATGGGGACAGGAGAACTGGAGGGCTCTCCTGTCGCGATCTACTCCAACCAGTTACAGGATTTTTCAGGCCAGTCGATTGGTGTTTTGTCATTGGCAATGGACCGCAGCAGCTACATTGATGCATATGAACAAGCTTTTTATGAGTTGCTGGCCATCATTGGTGCATTTTTGGTGCTGGGAGTTTTGATTGCTCTTTATATCAGTCGCAGTGTGGCAAAACCACTATTGCAAATCACGCATGCGATGAAAAACATATCAAGTGGTGACGGTGACCTGACACAACGATTACCGGTTAATGGCAAGAATGAACTGACAGACATCGCAAGTGAGTTCAATCATTTCATTAGCCGTATTGAAGCGTTGATTCAGGAACTGATGCGTGCAGTCGCGTCAGTTTCCAGCTCCGGCTCACACCTGTTTGATGTCAGTGACCATACGCTGGAACTTGCGAACCGCCAACGTCGCGAAACTACCGAGATCGCTACAGCCATGAACGAGATGACTGCGACGGCCCAAGAGGTAGCGCGCAGTGCAGCCAGCTCTGCAGAGGTGACGCAAAAAGCTGATGAAGAGGCACAGATTGGTCATCGGGTTGTAGAGGATGCCATTGACGCCATTAATGCATTGGCAGCAGATGTTGCTTCCATGCGTGATGTGATACGGGATGTAGAAACCCGCAGTGAAAAAATAAATACCATCCTTGATGTTATCCGTGATATCGCCGACCAGACCAATCTGCTGGCGTTGAATGCCGCAATAGAGGCTGCCCGTGCAGGTGAGCAGGGGCGCGGCTTCTCGGTAGTGGCGGATGAAGTGAGAGCACTTGCACACAGGACTCAAAACTCTACAGCCGAGATCAACGACATGATCAGTGCACTCAAGGAAGGGACCGGGCATACGGTTCGGGTTATTGAGCAGAGTCAGAGCCAGTCTGAACAGACGGTATCCACTGCCGCACGTGCAGGGGAAGCGCTGCAGGCAATTACGCGGGGGATGGATGAGATACGTGACATGACCGCGCAGATCGCCTCTGCTGCCGAGGAGCAGACACAGGTCAGTGAAACCATTAACCAGTCGGTTGAGCGCGTTGGTACCGGTGCTGAAGAAACCTCGGTCGGCGCGTCGGATATCCTTGTGTCAGCTGCCGGCATAGGCTCTGAGCTCTCGCAGTTGATGCGGGTGATTCGAAAGTTCAGAGTGACGCAGGACGATGTAATTGAGCTGGAAGTGGCGAAAGCTGCACATCAGGCCTGGAAGATGAGGCTACGAGCATTTCTTGATGGGCACGCGGATATTCCGCATGAGCAGGCGGTATCATCACACGAATGCGATTTCGGCCGCTGGTACTACACTACCGGCAAGGAACGCTACGGTAACTCATCGGTTTTACAGGCCATCGAGAAACCACATGACCGTCTGCATCAATTGATTGGCGAGATTATCGAGGCCAAGCATCATGGCAAAGAACCTGAGGCTGAACGCAAGTATCAGGAGGTTGCTCAACTGTCTGGTGAAATCGTCAGCGCCATTGATCGGTTAATTCAGGAAGCTCGTTGAACCGAAAAAATGCCGGGCTTATTCAAGGCCCGGCATTTCACGCGCGGGTCGGCCAATGTGGTAACCCTGGGCGTAGTCGATGCCGACGTCTCGCACCATCTGCAACACTTCCTCGGTTTCCACGAATTCGGCCACGGTTTTAAGGTTCAGCTTCTTGGCCAGTTCGGTAATACTGACCACAAAGGCCAGGTCTCGAGGATCATTGCCCATGTTGGCGATGAACTCGCCTTCTATCTTAACGAAATCGATTGGCAGGTACTTCAGGTAATGGAACGATGAAAAGCCGGAGCCAAAATCATCGATGGCCATCATGTAGCCCGAATCCTTCAGGCTGCGGACAAAGTTCTCCAGCAGCCCCATGTTCTTGACAGTGTCGCGCTCGGTTATTTCAAACACAATCCGGGATGGGGTCAGTCGGTATCGCTGAGTCAGCTCGTGAAGCGTTTGCAGGAAGTCGCGCACCAGTATCGAACGGGGTGACAGATTGATGAACAGCAGGCCCTGATAATCGGTTTCCTGAACCTTGGCGAACGCCTTTTCCATTACGATGTAGTCCAGCAGATGTACCTTGCCCATGGACTCTGCAATCTCAATGAATTCGCCGGCTGACATCAGCTTGTCACCCGGCAGCTGCAGACGACTGAGTACTTCTACAGCAGGCGTATCCTCATCCAGTGGTTGAATGGGCTGAAAAACCGGCACCACGCTGCGATTCTCGATGGCATCATTGACCAGCAGCATCTTCTGGTTAAGGTCGTTGAAAATATCCGCTACATCTTCTTTATGTGGCAGGCTGATACGGTTCTTGCCCTGAGTTTTGGCCCGGTACATCAGGTTATCGACGAACATGAACAGGTCTTTGCGGTTATCCGCATGGTCAGGGAAGATGCCTGCCCCGATCGAGCCGGTGACGCGTACCAGACCGCCTTTCTCGGTCTCAAGGCTGAAGGATTGCAGGCAATGTAGCAGGCGTTCACAGACTTCGCTGGTCTGTTCCAGCGTTGTTTCAGGCAGCACCACTACAAATTCATCGCCACCGTAGCGGGCCAGAATATCGCCGGTACGCAACACCTCCTGCATGGCCAGAGCAAGCTGCCGCAGCAATTTGTCTCCCATGGCATGACCATAGCCGTCATTGACCGCCTTGAAGTTGTCCAGATCGATCATCAAAAGGGCGACCTGATAATCGTGACGATGGCAGCGATCCAGTTCGTAGTCCAACAGCTCCCAGAACATGCGCTGGTTATACAGGTTGGTCAGCGGATCACGTGTTGCATAGTATTCAAGGTCACGGGTGTACTTGTAGATCGCTTTAACCGAGCCGACCACATTGAGCAGGGTGGACAAAATGCTCTCCAGTACCAGTACCTTGGTACTGTCCTTGACGATATCGGCATGCACACCGATACCGACAATGCCACCGATCTTGGGTGTTTCGACCAACAGAGACTTGGTCTGTAACTCAATTTCGGTCGTGTTCAGCACCATCTCGGGACCCTCAAGCTGTACCGAGTTGTGGTGAATAATAATCTCGCCGGGTATCGAAAAGTGATCGTTGCCCTGCAGGCGATTGAGCACCGCCTGCTCCATCATCTTCTTGGTTTCCTTGGCGGGGGGGCGCAGCCAGAAAATTTCCAGATCAAACATCTCATCGTCCACCTTGAAGATGGAAAACATGGTGTAGATCGGAATGACCTGGTTGATATCCAGCATCAACAGATTAACGTATTCGCGCCAGTCCCGTACCACTTCCGACGTGATGACAAATTTCTCCAGCAGACGGATTTCGAACTCCAGCAGGTCTTTGTCCACCGCGATGGTGCGTAATTTTTCAGCAAGCGCTTCGACCTGCCCGAATATGTGATTCAGCTCCCTGAAACCAAGATCCTTTTTGTCTTTTGACAGCTGACTGAGATCCTCAAGCGAATCGACTCGTGAAATCCTGTTGCTCAGCTCTTCTACAGACTGATTGATACGCAGTGTCACGGTCCGCACCGCCCAGAAACCAAACAGGAAGGGCAAAGGGGAAAGCAGCAACAGGTAATACAGCAGGTTTCGGTTTGCAACGCTCATCTGACGGCTGAGGTCCTGACGTACCTCGATCAGTCCCAGGTTGTCACCAACGCGGGCATTGGTATGGCAACCCGTACAGTTTTCGCGGGCCTGAAGCGGATACAGATAGCGTTGATGAGTACCGTCATTCTCCTCAATGATCTCACCGCTTTGCATGGCCTCGCGCATCAAAGCATCCAGATCGGGCTGCTCGATGGAGCCGAATCGCTCGGTTACTTTGGTGCCACGGAAAACACTCACTTTAAGGCTGGAAGCGGGGTGCTCGGTGTTGGACAGCTGGCGCATGAATTGCTCCAGCTGCAGCCGGGTCCAGCCCTGGCTCATGACAAGATACATTGAGTTGAAGGTGCTTTCGGCGACCGAGCGGGCAATTTCCTGAGCGCTGTCACGTACACTGGCCTGATAGGCTTGGCGGCAGACCAGCAGCAACACCAGAAATCCGATGGCAGAAAAAAGAAATGTGCGGTTGAGCAGGTAACGCCGGATGGATGGCGAGTGACGTGACATATGAACCACTGCTGTTTTATTTATAGTCGGACGATTGTACGCGCAGAGTGTGAACTGATCTGCAGGCAATTGGTAGAGGGTTGATATCTGTCAAGTATTGGAGACAGGAGAGGACGTCGATCTCAGTCCTGTCGTGCCTTCGAGTGCCGGTGTATCCTAGTCCGTTCGGAACGCTGTATGACAGGGAGCCAGGCAGATGGCACATGACTCAACTACCCCCGTATCCTCGGGACTGGCGATTATCCACAGCAATCGGCTTGAGGCACTGCGCACGTTGCTGGTGCAGTGGATGCAAATTAACCCGCTTGGGGTGCTGGAAAACGAAGTCGTACTGGTGCAAAGCAATGGTATTGCCCAGTGGCTGCAGCTGGCGTTGGCGCGTTCGGCGGATGACCCGGAGCAGCCTGGCTGTGGCATCGCCGCTGCGCTGGATATTCAGCTGCCTTCGGCCTTCCTGTGGCAGGCATACCGGGCTGTCCTCGGTCCCGATGAAGTCCCTAAAGCATCACCCTATGACAAGTCTCGCCTGACCTGGCGGCTGTTGCGACTATTGCCCGACCTGCTCAAGCAGCCTGATTTTGAATCGCTGTCGCATTTTCTGAAAGACGATGAAAGTGCACGCAAGGAATACCAGCTGGCCGAACGGCTGGCGGATCTGTTTGACCAGTATCAGGTCTACCGTGCCGACTGGTTAAAGGCGTGGGCCGATGGTCGGGATATCCTGATTGATGCCCATGGCCAGCCGCAGCCGTTGCCGGATGATCAGCGCTGGCAGGCACTGCTCTGGCGTGCCATTCGTGTGGATCTCGATGACCACCAGAAAATGTTGAGTCGTGCCGATCTGCAGCAGCGCTTCCTTGATGGCTGCAAGTCGCTGCATCAGCGCCCGGCGGGTCTGCCGCGCCGGCTGGTGGTGTTTGGCATCTCGGCACTGCCGCAGCAGTTCATTGAGGCGTTGGCTGCGCTGTCATGCCACACACAGGTTTTACTGTGCGTACATAATCCTTGCCGACACTATTGGGCCGATATTATCGATGGCAAGGAGCTGCTGCGCAGCGAAAAGCGTCGTCAGGCCCGCAAGGATGGGATGCCGGAGGTGTTGAGTGATGCGCAGCTGCATCTGCATGCACAGCCTCTGCTGGCAGCCTGGGGCAAGCAGGGGCGCGACTATATCCGCTTGCTTGATCAGTTTGATGAACCCGGGCGTTACCAGGACTGGTTTGAGCGCATTGATCTGTTTGATGAAGCCGAACGCGATATTGAATCTTTGCCACTGCTGAACCAGATTCAGCAGGATATTCTGGAGCTGGAGCCAACATCTCATGTTCCCCGGATCTGGGTTGAAGGTGATTACTCACTGACTTTTCAGATAGCACACAGTCGTCAGCGTGAGGTCGAAATACTGCACGACCAGCTGTTGCACTGGTTTCAACAGGATCCATCACTGCGGCCCCGCGATATCATCGTGATGGTGCCCGACGTCAACCAGTATGCACCGCATATTCGTGCCGTGTTTGGCCGTCTGCAGCGACAGGACCCGCGTTTCATCCCCTTCACCCTCAATGACCAGCAGAACCGTGGTCAGGCGCCACTGTTGATTGCACTGGAGCTCTTGCTGCAGCTGCCGCAGGAGCGTTTTGGCGTCAGTCAGTTGTTTGACCTGTTGGAGGTGCCGGCGTTGCGTGAACGTTTTGGCATGGCCGAGACAGACCTGCCTCGACTGCAGCACTGGGTTCGTGAATCCGGTATTCGCTGGGGGCTGGACAGTGCCCAACGCGCAGGCTTGGAGCTGCCCGAAGGGCTGGAGCAGAACACCTGGCTGTTCGGCCTGCGTCGCATGTTACTGGGTTATGCGATGGGCGAAGAACAGACATTCGCCGATATTGAGACCTATGGCGAAGTCGGGGGGCTGGAGGCGGCACAAGTGGGGCCATTGGCTGAGCTGATCGCCGCTCTGCTGCAGTGGCGTGAGCACTTGCTAACCCCAAAGTCACATATTGATTGGGGTTTAATCCTTACTGATCTGCTGGAGCGTTTTTTGCTGCCCGTCAGCGATCAGGATCTGATACTGCTGGAGCGGCTCGGACTGAAGCTGCAGCAATGGCAGGAGGCTTGTGCCGAAGCCGGGTTGAATCGTCCGCTGCCGCTGGAAGTGGTGCGCGAAAGCTGGCTTGATGGCATCGATGAACAAAGCCTGTCACAACGCTTCCTGGCTGGGGCCGTCAACATCTCGACCCTGATGCCGATGCGTGCCATCCCCTTTCGTCGGGTTTGCCTGTTGGGAATGAACGATGGCGACTATCCACGCGTACAGCCGCCAATGGATTTCGACCTGATGGTGGGGCGCTACCGCCCTGGTGACCGGTCAAGGCGTGAAGATGACCGCTACCTGTTCCTGGAAGCACTGCTGTCGGCGCGAGATGCGCTCTATATCAGCTGGGTGGGTCGCAGTGTACGTGATAATGCCGAACAACCGCCCTCAGTATTGGTGGCTCAATTGCGTGACCACATACAACAGGGGTGGGCAACGGCGGCAGAGGACGGCAGGGCAGTGTTACATGCTTTGACCACCGAGCATCCGTTGCAACCGTTCAGTTCACGCTACTTTGAGCATAACCCACGCCTGTTCACCTACGCCCGCGAGTGGCGTGACGTGCATGAGGCAGTGGACAGGGTAGAGGCCGGAGAGTTGCCTCCGGTGGAGTTGCCTCAAAGTCTCAGTCTGAAACCACTGCAGCGTTTCCTGCGCAACCCGGTGCAAATCTTCTTCAACCAGCGCCTCAATGTCTGGTTCGATACGCTGGAAGAAGTGCCACAGGAGCATGAGCCCTTCCGTTTTAACCGGCTTGACCAGTATCGGCTGGGTTCTGACCTGATCGATGCCGGGCTTAAAGCCGACACACCGGAGCTGGGCATCCAGGCGCAGCTGGCACGCTGGCAGCGAGCGGGGGAGTTGCCGCTGGGTGCCTACGGCGAACGTTCGCTGCGAGAAATCGTCAGCCCGGCCGCTTCAACGCTGCGTCATCTACAGCCGTTATTCGCCGACTGGCAACTCTTGCCTGATGCGCTGGAGTTGCAGCTGTGTCTGCAAGTGGATGGAGGGCAGGTGATGCTGGAAGACTGGCTCAGTGGGCTTTACCGACACCGTTCGGGGCCGGAACTGGCTCTGATACTGCATTCGCCTCAGGCCATCAGCGACAAGGGAGCACCACGCTGGCACCGGCTGGTCCGGGCATGGCTGGATCACCTTGCCGTCAGTGCAAGCGGGTACTCACTGACCACCTTTCTGGTCGGGCCGGATACCAGTGCCCGGATCAGGCCGATCACGGCCTCACAGGCACAAGCGCAGCTCAATACACTGCTGTCCCATTACCTGCAGGCGCTTGAAAAGCCGGCGCCGCTGGCCTGTCGAACTGGCCTTGCTCTGCTGACGGCTGCTGATGGGAAAGATCCAATTACACAGGCCTACCACGCCTACAACGGCGATAGTCGTTTCCCGGGGGAGGGCATACGGGACCGTTACCTGCAGCGGGCGTGGCCAAACTTTGACCGCCTGCTGGAGGAGGGGCTGGAAGATTGGGCGTATGCACTGTATCAACCCCTGATCGACCAGGCGGAATTGCTGCAGTGGGAGAGCGTATGACTACACCGCACACTCAGCCACAGACACTGAATCCGCTGGCTTTTCCACTGCATGGGCATCGCCTGATCGAGGCCAGTGCCGGTACCGGCAAGACCTTCACTATCGCCGCGCTCTATGTGCGTCTGGTACTGGGCCATGGCAATACTGATACTCGCTTTCAACGTGACCTGTTACCGCCTGAGATTCTGGTGGTGACCTTCACCAATGCAGCCACCCGTGAATTGCGTGACCGAATCCGCACTCGCCTGGCCGAGGCCGCGCGCGTATTTCGTGGTCAGTCCGCGCCTGATCCGTTCCTGCAGCAGCTGCTCGCCGAGCCCGAGTTTGCCATGGAAGAGGCACGAGCGCTGGCCGCCCGCAAACTGGAGCAGGCCGCTGAGTGGATGGATGAAGCCGCGGTATACACCATCCACAGCTGGTGCCAGCGCATGCTCACCCAGCACGCTTTTGATACCGGCAGCCTGTTCCGCCAGCAGCTGGAGCAGGATGACAGCGAATTGCTGGCCGAGATGGCACGTGACTACTGGCGCAGCTGGTGCTACGCACTGTCGCCGATCGTGGCCGAAGCACTGAGTGAACTGGCCGCTGATCCCGATGCTCTGCTGCAGGCGGTCAAACCCCTGCTGCAGCCGGGTGATCAACAGGTACGATATCAGGGCAGCAGTATCAGCGAGGCTCAGTCCCCTGCAGAATATGCCCGGAAGTTGAACGACTGGCTGCCACAGAAGCAGCAGCTGGAGCAGCGGGCACGCACCCTCTGGCTGGCTGAGCACGACGAAATTGAAACGCTGCTAATCAGTGCCGCCCAAAAGAAGATTCTGAATAACACCAGCTACAAGCCGGAAACCCTGCCTGAAAAGCTGGCTGACATGGTGGTCTGGGCTGAAGGGGGCATGCTGTCGAGTGACAGGTTGGCCCACTTTGCGCGTGCAAAGCTGACCGATAAAACAGCCAAAAAGATGCAGGACCAGACGCCGGAGCATCCGGTATTCGACCTGTTACAGGAGCTGGTGGATTACCTGCAGCTGCAGCCTCCGCTGCAACCGGTACAGCTGCATGCGGCGCAATGGATTCAGCAGCGTTTTGATCGATCCCGCGAGCGCGCAGCGGCGCTCGGCTTCAATGACATGCTGGTGCGGCTGGATCACGCACTGCAGGGCGAAGGGGGTGATCGCCTTGCCGCAACCATTCGTCGTCAGTACCCGGTCGCACTGATCGACGAGTTTCAGGATACCGATCCACTGCAGTACCGTATTTTTAGCCGCATCTATCGCGGCACGAACCTGCCGGATGCCGACCCTTCAGAATGCGCACTGTTGATGATAGGTGACCCCAAACAGGCGATCTACGCCTTTCGTGGTGCCGATATTCATACCTATCTGCAGGCACGACGTGATACCAGAGGGTGCCACTATACCCTCGGCCGCAATTTCCGTTCATCAAAAGCCTTGGTGGAGGCGGTCAACCGGCTGTTTGAGCATGCTGAAGCCAGCCAGGCCAGTGGTGCCTTCCGTTTTGCCCGTGAGGGTGATAACCCGTTGCCGTTTATTCCGGTGGATGCCAACGGCCGCAAAACGGTATTTGAGGTTGAAGGCGTACGGCCATCAGCCCTGACGCACTGGCTGTTGGATGAGGACGCGGCTGATGGGATAGCCGTCGGTGATTACCGCAGGCTGATGGCCGAGCACAGTGCCAGCCAGATTCGTCACCTGCTTTCACTGTCGCAACAGCAACGGGCTGGCTTTCGCTCCGAGAATGGCCAGCTGAACCCGATCAGGCCAAGTGATATCGCCATTCTCGTGCGCAACGGCAGCGAGGCCCGGCTGGTTCGTGATGCCCTGCAGCAACGCAACGTTCGCAGTGTGTACCTTTCCGATCAGGCTTCGGTCTATGCCAGTGCCGAAGCTGAGGACCTCTGGCGCTGGCTGCGCGCCTGTGCCGAACCGGAGCAGCCGGGCCTGCTGCAGGGTGCGTTGGCCAGTCGAACGCTGGATCTGGGCTACGTTCACCTGGAACAGATAACCCGTGATGAGCAGCTGTGGGAACAGGCAGTGGAGCGGTTCCGCCATTTGCGTGACATTTGGCAGCGGCAGGGTGTTCTGCCAATGGTACGTCACCTTCTGGACAGTTTTGAGCTTCCTGCCCGTCTGCTACAGGATGCGGGTGGTGAGCGGGTGCTGACTAACTTGCTGCATCTTGCCGAACTTCTGCAGGCGGCCAGTAGCCAGCTGGAAGGTGAGCAGGCCCTGATTCGCTACCTGCAGGAACAGATCATGGACAGCGGCCAGGGGGGTGATGAACACATCATGCGGCTGGAAAGTGATGCCGACCTGGTGCAGGTGGTGACCATTCACAAGTCCAAGGGGCTGGAATATCCGCTGGTGTTTCTGCCCTTCATCTGTGCCTACCGTGAAGTGACTGCCAGTGACGGCAGCTACCGCTATCAGTCGGAGCAGGGCAGTGTACTGGAACTGGACAGCAAGGATGAAAGCGCCAAGCGGGCTGCAGAAGCCGAGCGGCTTCAGGAAGATCTGCGCCTGCTCTATGTGGCACTGACCCGCCCCGTGTTCGCGTGTTGGCTGGGGGTGGCTGCAATCAAATACAACCGTTCGCTCAGTCTGCACAAAAGCGCTTTCGGCCAATTGTTGGGTTGCGAATCGAAAACCGACAGCGCGACGCTCAAGGCCCGGCTGCAACCGCTGGTCAGTGCCGGTGTGATCGAAGTGGAGCCTCCGCCGACAATCGATGCCGAGTTGCTGCCGGACACTGCCACTGTAACAGCACTGGCACCGGCACGCCTCTGCGATAGACCGGTTGCAGCTGAACGCTGGTGGATCGCCAGTTACAGTGCGATCAGCCAGCTGCAGGGGCGGGCCGAGCAGGAGCAGCCCGCCGAGGCTGAGCCGGCTGAAAGTGCCCGTGAAGAAACCGCTCGGGAAAATCTGGATGAGCCGTCAACGCGTGCCGTTGTGGTTGAGTTTGCCTATGATCCGCATCATTTCTGGAAAGGCCCTCAGGCGGGTACCTTTTTGCACGGTGTACTGGAATGGGCAGCGGAAGAGGGCTTTGAGCGAGTGGCACGGGAGGCGCCACTGCGACACCAGTTTCTGGCACCGCGCTGCCAGCGGCGGGAATGGCAACCCTGGTTGCCGGTGCTGGACGATTGGTTGCAGAAGCTGCTGACTATCCCCCTGCCACTGGTTGGGCAAAGTGTACCGCTGGCGCAATTGCAACAGTATCAGGCCGAGATGGAGTTCTGGCTGGAGGTTGCTGAGGTGCCGGTAAGTCGACTGGACCGCCTGATCACGCAGCAGGTGTTACCGGGCCTGCCGCGTCCTGCACTGGCACCGCAGCAGCTGGGCGGCATGCTCAAGGGATTTATCGATCTGGTGTTCGAGCATCAGGGGCGCTACTGGGTGGCCGATTACAAGTCCAACTGGTTGGGGCCGGACAACAGTCACTACAGCGCTGCGGCGATGCAAAAGGCGGTGCTGGATAAGCGCTACGACGTGCAGTATGTGCTTTATCTGCTGGCGTTGCACCGGCTGCTCAAGGCCCGGTTGCCGGGTTATGCCGATGACCCCATCCGGGGCTACGAACAGCATGTAGGCGGTGCTCTTTATCTGTTTCTGCGTGGCATTACAGAACCGGAGCAGCATGGCTGCTGCATTGATCGTCCGTCAGCGCAGTTGATTGAAACACTGGATGCACTGCTGGCCAACAGGGAGAGTGCTCATGTCTGAACAGGTCGATCTTTTCGCAACCGAAGCCTCTTTGCATCCAGCGCTGGCCGACTGGACTGTGCTGGAATCGCTGCTGCAGCGCTGGCAGGAACGGGGCTGGATACGGTCGCTGGATCTGGCACTGGGTCGCTTCCTGCATGACCTTGATCCCAATGCCTCGCCGCTGGTGATGCTGGCGGCTGTGCTGGTCAGCCACCAGTTGGGCCGAGGACATATCTGCGTTGATCTGGATAGTCTGCTCTCGGCGCCGGACAGTGCTCTATCACTACCACCAGACGGAGAATTTGGCGAAGCTCTGCCAGATCGACCGGTTGAATTGTTGCAGGGGCTTGGGCGTGGTCAGTGGCTGCAGGTGCTGGCGGAAACGGTGCTGGTCAGTGCAGGTGATCCGCCCGCACCGCTGGTGCTGGAACCGGGCACTACCCGTCTTTATCTCTACCGCCAGTGGCGTTACGAAGTGGAGGTCGCTGAACGGATAGCCGATCGCCTGCAACCGGTTGAGGTGGATGACGTTCGCCTGCGGCAACGCCTGTCAGAGCTGTTTCATCTGCAAGAGGGGCACCTGGACTGGCAACAGCTGGCCTGTGCGTTGGTGGCGGGCAGTCGCTTCGGCATCATTACCGGTGGCCCCGGTACGGGCAAAACCACCACGGTCGTTCGTTTGCTGGCACTGCTGCAAAGTCTCGCCCGTGATGAAGGTCGCACCTTGCGTATTCGGCTGGCGGCGCCCACAGGAAAGGCTGCGGCGCGGTTGACCGAATCAATCAGCGGCGCAATTGGACACCTGCCTGCAGAGATGCAGCAGGGTGTCCCGCAGGAGGTAACAACTTTGCACCGGCTGTTGGGAGCTCGGCCCAACACACGCCGTTTTATCCACAATGTGGATAACCCGCTGCATGCCGATCTGGTCGTCGTGGATGAGGCTTCCATGATTGACCTGGAAATGATGCACCAGTTGTTGGCTGCGATGCCGGCCAGGGCACGGCTGATTCTGTTGGGCGACAAGGATCAGCTGGCCTCAGTGGAAGCCGGCTCGGTACTGGGGGATTTGTGCGAAGGTGCCGAACGAGGCGGTTACAGCCGTGAAACCCTGCTGCAACTGCAGCGGCGTACCGGGCAGGATGTGGCGCACTGGCAGTCTGAAGCCGGGAGTCCTTCTGAGCAGCCGCTGGCGCAAGCCATTGCGATGCTCAGACACAGCCACCGCTTTGGTACCGACAGTGGGATAGGAGCATTGGCGCGAGCCGTCAACAGTGGCCAGCCACAGGCGGTAAATACCGTGCTGGCGGCGGGTTATGTCGATCTTGGCTGGATTCACCTCAAGGGTGATGCGGACAGGGCACTGGAGCGACTGATACTGGATGGCGGCCCCCAGCCGGCCACGGCTGAAGGAATTCAGCCTCGCGGCTATCGCGAGTATCTTGAGCAGCTGAGTACACACAGACCCGAAAGCTATGATGAGCAGACACAAGACGTTTGGGCCAGACAAGTACTGGACACCTTTGGTGAGTTTCAACTGCTTTGTGCGCTGCGCCGCGGCCCTTGGGGAGTCGAGGGGCTGAATGCACGTATTGCCGCTGTGCTGCAGCGTGCCGGGTTGATATTACGCAGTGAAGGTTGGTATGAAGGCAGGCCTGTACTGGTCACCCGTAACGATTACAGTCTGGGACTGATGAACGGTGATATCGGTATTACCCTTATGCGCCAGGAGACGGATGGATCCACTGGGCTGCGTGTGGTCTTCCCGCTCGCGGACGGCAGTCTCAAATGGGTCCTGCCCAGTCGGCTGCAGGCGATCGAAACCGTGTACGCGATGACTGTGCACAAGTCGCAGGGCTCGGAATTTGCACACACGGCTCTGCTGCTGCCACCCGCGGTCAACCCGGTGCTGACGCGGGAGCTGGTTTACACTGGTATTACACGCGCCAGTCGCTGGTTCACCCTGTTGCTGAGCCACCCGGGCCGACTGGATGATGCCGTACGTGCGCGAGTGCGCCGGGCCAGTGGGTTAGGCAAAAGGCTTATACGCTTGTCTTGAACAGGTGAAATCCTTCTTCTCAGACCAAAGAGAGGTGCCCTTTCATGATTTATGTCATTTTTTGGCATAAACTAATGCCGGTTAAGCCTATTCTAAATTAGACATGAGCAATGGGGAGAGTGCCATGTTCAAATCAGGATTGCGCCTCATGTTGGCCGGTGTTGTGCTGGCCAGCGGTACTGCGCAGGCAGCGGGTGTGGCCGCTGACGGACAGAAAATCGTCATGCAGGGGGATGGCAGTGGTGCGCCCTGTCTGGCGTGTCACGGCATGGACGGTGCCGGTAATGATGCAGGTGGTTTTCCGCGCTTGGCTGGACTGAGTGCCGAATACCTGGCCAAGCAGATGCAGGACTACAACGCGGGTACCCGGGTCAGCCCGATCATGCAGCCGAATGTGGATAACCTCAGCGAGCAACAGATTCTGGACGTTGCCGCCTATTACGCGTCGCAACCAGTGCCTGCCGTGAAAGCGTCCAGCGCCAGTGAAGAGGTACTGGCCCTGGGTGAAAAGCTGGCTCTGCGCGGCGACTGGAGCAAGCATGTGCCTTCCTGCAACAGTTGTCACGGTCCCGGTAATGCGGGTGTTGGTTCTGCATTTCCAGGCATTGCCGGCCAACATCCGACCTATATTCGCCAGCAACTCAAGGCCTGGCAGAGTGGCAGCCGTCACAACGATCCAGTGCAGCTGATGACCGGCGTTGCCGAGCGTTTGACTGATGCTGAGATTGAAGCGGTCGCGACGTATCTGGCGGCTCAGCCTGTCACTGTTGTCGAAGGAGGTCAGTAATGAACCATTTCAATGCGCTGGCAGTGGCGGTGTCTGCTGCCGTACTGACATCGGCCACACATGCGGCGGAGCCGAAAGTTCCGGTTAACCTGCCGGCTCACAAGGAAGGTGCCTATGTACACCAGGCACCCACACTGGAAGATCTATACGCCGATCAAAGCATCCATCCCGAACTGCGGGAAGTGATCCTCAAGGGGCGTGATCTGTTCAACAATACCCAGCAACTGCGTGGCAAATATGTGTTCAACGACAACAGCTGTCGCAACTGCCATATGGGTGAAGGCGGACAGAACTGGTCCGGCCCGGTCTGGCCTGCGGTTACCACACTGCCTGATTTCCGTGGCAAAAACGGCCATGTGAACTCGCTGGAAGAGCGCATCGCCGGCTGTTTTGCCTACTCAATGAATGGTAAGCCGCCGGCCTATGGCAGTGATGAAATGGTAGCCCTCAGCGCCTACCACCAGTGGCTGGCAACCGGCGCGAAGGTGTATGAGCGCAACATCAGTGGGCGCGGCTTCAGCAGTCTGGGCAAGCAGATTCCGGCTGATATCAGCTATGAAGCTGGCCAGAAAGTATACCAGGAAAACTGCGCAATCTGTCATGGTGATGACGGCAATGGCCAGCGAGTCAACGGCAAGGTTGTATTTCCTGCGGTATGGGGTGACAACTCTTACAACTGGGGGGCCGGTATCAGCCGTATCTATACGGCGGCCTCGTTTATCCACATGAACATGCCGTTGGGCAAGCCGGGTTCACTGAGCGAGCAGGATGCCTGGAATGTGGCCTGGTACATTAACAGTCAGGAGCGCCCGCAGGACCCGCGCTTTACCGGTGATGCTGCCGAGACTCGTGAAAAGCACCTGAACTTTCACAAGCATACGCGCTACGGTACCGAGTTCAACGGCAAGGTCTTGGGCCAGCATGACAACACCGGCGACAAGCCGTTCCTCAAGCCGGACAACCTGAAGCCTCGCAGCTTTACGTTCGAGTAAAGGTTTCCAGGAGGGGTCGCTAAGACCTCTCCTGCTCAGTTACCTCATCCAGCATGATACCGCTGCGGCTAAAGCAGCCTTGGCCCCGCGCCAGCTCACGGCTGCGTTCGTCATACACGCTGGCTTCGGCAATCAGCTGCTGGCGCCCGGCACTGATCAAGCGGCCAACCGCATGAAGAGCTCCCACTTTTGCCGGTCGCATGAACAACGTATGAAAGCTGGCCGTTACCAAAAACTGATCCTGTACTCGGCTGGCCGCAGCAAAATAGGCGGCATCATCCAGTAACTTGAACAATACTGAACCGTGCAGGGTTCCTGCCGCGTGGCAGAGGCCAGGGTCCGGCGCCAACTCAATGCGGGCGTGCCCCTTATCCAGTGTAAGCTGGGACGGGTACAGGCGGTTGATGGGGGCCTGTTGATACATTCTGATCAAACGCTCGTAATGTTGATCGCTCGACATGACAACTCCGTAATGAGTCAGAAGAGGCCGTATTTGGCATAATAGGTTGCAAACGGCATCCATCTGTCCTTGAGGTTTAGCATGAACAATACACTGATCTATGGCCTGATTGCAGCCGGACTGGTTGCGATCACCGTATTGGCAGCGATCATTTTTCGCCAGCTGCAGCAGGAAAAATCGCGCAAGACCCAGCAGGCGGCTCAGGAAACCGAATGGCTGAAGCAGTTTGAGGCACGGCAGGAATATCTGAGTGAAAGTATCCGGCTGGTTGCACATGCCATTTTGCATGATGAGAAAATGACAGCAACCGAGGGCTGTATTCGTCTTAAAGTACTGCTGGAGAATTTTCGTCCCCAGCTGCTGCAGGAAGAGACATTTCAAGTGATCACCGAAGTGCATGACAAAACCAGTCACATCCCGATCAAGGATGAATGGAAGGCCCTGCCGACAAAGCTCAAGCTGGAGTATCAGCGTGAGATGGAGCAGCTTGAACAGGGGCACCTGAACGCAATACAGGGAGCGGCCAAGGCATTAAGCCGAGGCCAGTATCTGAGCTGATCAGGGATGGAGTTTCTGCTCACGTTTTTGATCTCACTGTTGCTGGTCGTTGGGCTGGTGGTCGCTCTGACCTATGGGCGGGCACCCACCTGGCGACCTGAGCGACGCGCGGTATTGCAACTCATGCAACGGTTGCAGGATGGCACCGCCCGGCGCGAAGAGTGGGAGCTGTTCATAGGTATTGCCGCGCTGCATGACCCTGAGCTGGAAGAGATCAGGCGCCGTTGCGTGGCGGTGCATGAGGGCGATGCTGATCACTCACCAGCAAGAGACGGGCTTGAACCCTATCTGTATGATCGTGAAGCCCGTGCCCGGTTGGCTTTGATCATGGCAGATCTGGAGCAGTTGATCGCTTCTGAGCCTTATTATCGGCGTTTTTGATCACACATACTGGTGGTGTTCAATCAGCCGGGTCAGGCGGTGGCTGTTGCGCCAGCAGGTCTCCAGATCGTGTGCAACAGCTGCCTGATGCAATTCGGCAACCACTGTTTCCAGCTCTGGCAGTTGGTACAGACCGGCAAGTCCCAACAACTGATGTGAGTGTGTACGTATTTGATCAAACTGACCTGATCGGACAGCGGCGCAAACGGATTGCGCCTGATGCTGGAGCTCGGTATGCAACTCACCGGTATCGACCTGATCCAGCAGTGCAGGCATTGGCGCACAGTCACTCAGGGTGACAACGGCGTCTTCATCCACCGGGCAATGAAGCGACATCAGTCGGAAAAGGGTGCTCAGATCCACAGGCTTTAGCAGAATTTCATTCACGCCCGCCTCTAGCAGAGCCTCATGTTCATGGGTCATGACGTTGGCGGTCAGCGCGATGATCGGCAATGAGGCCGAGTGCCGACGAATCTCATGGCTGGCCCGAATACCATCCATCTGCGGCATGTGTACATCCATCAATACCATATCAATCGGTTGCTTATGGAATATCTGCAACGCTTCTACGCCCGTGCGGGCTTCAATGACTTCAGCGCCAGCTTGGCCGAGTGCCTTGTTCAGCAGTATCCGGTTGAACTCATTGTCTTCCGCCAGCAGCACCCTCAGCTTGCAGGGTAGCTGATAACTGGATGCTGCATGGAGTATTGGCTCAGCGGGGTAAAGTGGCGAAACGACCGTATCGGCGTCTGCCAGAGGCAAGGTCAGGCTTACGTTAACACAGGTACCCTTGCCCTTTTCACTGCTGAGTCTGATGTCCCCCCCCATGAGCAGAGTCAGACGGTGGGCGATGACCAGCCCAAGGCCAGAACCACCAAAGCGGCGACTGATGGTATTGTCGGCCTGAATAAACGCCTTGAACAGATGTTGTTGCTGTTGCTCGGAAATGCCAATGCCGGTGTCCTGTACACTCAACTCGATATGGCAGATTGAATCCTGTCGTTGAGACCTGACTCTGAAGCAGACCTCTCCATGGTCTGTGAACTTGATTGCGTTGCTCAACAGGTTGGTCAGTATCTGACCGATTCGGGTTGGGTCACCCAACAGTGCCGGTGGCAACTCCGGGTCCAGCTCAGATCTTAGCTGCAGTCCTTTCTCCAGCGCCATTGGTGCCTGCATTTGCAACAGGTTATTGAAGTACAGGGTTGGATCGAACGGAATCTGCTCGAGCTGGATGGCGTCGGACTGCAGGCGTGAGAAATCGAGAATATCGTCAATAATGGTCAATAGCAGGCTGGATGTCTGGTTGATGATGCTGCAGTAGTGCCGTTGCTCAGCCGACTGCTCGGTTTGCTCCAGCAAGCGCGAAAAGCCCAGTACAGATGTGAGCGGGGTGCGCAGCTCGTGGCTCATGCGGGCCAGAAACTCGTCCTTGGAGCGGTTGGCTTTATCCGCCTGACGGCGGGCAACGGTAAGCTCTTCATTCTGGCGCTCCAGGTGGCGCAGGGTGGATGTGAGCTGACGTGTGGCCCGGTTGATCTGCTGTTCCTGCTCCTGGCTGGATGCCTGAATTCTGGCGGCCATACGGTTAATGCCCCGTGCCAACAAGCCCAGCTCACCAGCTGTATGTGTCGTGGCGGCACGGGTATCCAGATGGCCCGCTTCCAGGCGCTCGACAACCTGGCTAAGCCCACGAATCGGTTGGGTGATGCGGCGGCCAAAACGGCTTGCCAGAATGGCGGTGAGCATCAGGCCCAGACTGATCAGCAGCAGGCTGTTGCGCAGCATCTCTTGACGTGTCGCGATATTGTTGTGGGCCGATAATACGACCGCTACCCAGCCAATTTGCTCGGGCTCAGGCGCATGGATACTCAGCTCGGGATTATTGTCTGCCAGCAGGGCGCTGCTGAAAATCGGCGACAGGAATATCCACTGGCCCGATGTTGACTGCAGAGCCGGGCTCTCGGCGCTCAGTTCTACAGCAAATTGGCCGCTGCGGTGTAAAAGATTGAACGTATCGTCGTAAAACAGGACATCCAGTACTTCGGCATGACTGTACCGGGTTTTTTGACTCAGAACGCGAAGCTGGTATTGGTTACCGCTGATAACACCGAACTCGGCTGCGGAGGCAAGCAGATCGACCATAATCTTGCCTCGTTCAATCAATTTATCGGTGTTATCCGAAAGGCGGCTGTAGATGAAATAACTGCCGAGAATCGTTGCCAGTACCAGCATTGGAATAATCGACAGCAGGAGCACGCGATGACGAATACTCAGCCGGCTACGTGTGCCCGGCATCAGCCATCTGCCTCTATCCGCGCCAGTTTTTCCTGCAGCCACTCGGCTGAAAGTGGCTCAATACCGAGGGTGCGTACTGCAACCGGATTAACGCTGACATCGAAGTAGCGTGGGAAACTGGCACTGGGCAGGCTGCCGCCGTTCTGCAGCAGGTTAAGCCATTCGGCACTTTGGCGTCCGATCTGTGCTGCAGACGAGTGAACCGACGCTGCGGCACCGGCTTCTGTATAGCTGGCAGAGAAACCGATCACCGGTACCTTGTGGCGTAATGACAGATAGAGAAGCCATTTGGAAATGGCACGGTTGAACACCGAACTGTCAGGAACAACCAGGAACAGATCGCTGCCTTCCACTACTGGCGTCAGACGCTCGACCGGATTGTCTTGTCGAGTCAATTCAACCAGAGACAGCTCGAATGCCTCGGCCTGTGCACCTTGCTCCAGCCCATCACGCATATTGAGGCTGTTGCTGCCTAATGCGGTTCCCAAGATGGCGGCAGCCGGCTTGACCAGGCGGGCCAGCCGGATCTGGCGTGCCAGAGGCTGGTCAATATAAATGGCACTGACCGCTGCATACGAGCCTTTCGGCAGCAGTTTTCGCTTGAGCTGATCAAAGGTTGCCGATGGCAGGAAAGAGCAGATCAGGCTTGAATCGGGATGGTAGCGCTCCAGCATGCGTTCACAAGCTCGGGTACCCACTGCGAGAATAACAGGTGCGCGGCTGTCATCGGTTTTGAACTGATCGAGAGTCAGTACTCGAATCGGGTGTACGGAATGCTCCCGAATGGCCGACAAGACCTGATTATAACTGGGGCTGAAGTCACTGAGCACGATCAGTGACTCCCCGGCTACGGCCGCTCTAAGAGGCACAAGACAGATCACAAGGCTGCACAGCAGCCAATGCCTCAGTCGGGTCGTTGTCCTGCGTAATAATGACATCCCTGAAATTATCTCTGCTTCCCGATTAATGATATCTGAGCGTCAGTCTCAGCCAGGCTCGACGGTCAAACAGGTTGTACTGATAAAACTCTTCGTACGTTGGACCGAAAGCATTCTGAATTGTCAGTGCGGTTTCCAGTTCAGTACCTGCGCTCAGCTGCCAGTTGTATGCGGCACGCAGATCTGTGCGCTGATAGCTTTCGCGAAGACCACCCTCGAACCAGTGCACGCTATCCATATAGTAGTGCATTAAACTCAAGTTTAAATCAGAAGCAGGAGTCCAGTTAAGCATTAATGATGCGGTGTGTTCGGGGGTGATCGCATCACGGAATATCAAAGTCTGTCCCTGTAGATCTTTATTGGTCTCCCAGCGATCAGTCAACGTGTTGGTATAGGTATAGTTCAGCAGTGCCGAGAGCTGACTGCTGAGTTGCCGATGAAGCTGAATTTCAACGCCCTGGTTTTCCCAGCCGAAGTTGTTCTCATTAGTAGACACCCGACCCTGGGTCATTGGGTGAGGGGGGGGAGCAAGCTCGTCAGCCGGCAAGAAATAGGAGCTGATCACATTGCTGAGTTGCTCGTGGAACAGACGCAGGTCGAAATGTCCCTGATGATCATCAAATGCGCGGTAGTAACCCAACTCATACGTCTTGATCCTTTCAGGGCCAAGGTCTGGGTTGGCGGCCTTGTCCAGATCATAGACAACGGGGTCTGGGCCAAACAGGCCGGCAGGAGCATAGATGGTATTGTTTGCGTGCCGTTCCAGCAGAGAAGGCAAGCGCTCACTGATGGAGTAACCCAGCCGGAAACTGCTCTGCTCATCAGGCCGGTGAATCAGTGCATGACGATAGGAAAGGGCATCGCTGTTTTCTGAGCTGTCCTCGTACATAAAACCGGTGCTCAGGCTCCAGCGAGGTGCAAAATCCCAGTCCAGGTTGCTGAACAGGCGCCAGCGCTCTTCGGTTACCTTGCCGCTTTGCAGCAACACATCGCTTTCGGCGGTTTCGTAGCGGTAACCCAAACCGCCAACGAGTTCCAAAGAGCCTATCTGATCCGTTAGCTGCAATTCGGTATCGTAGCTGTGGGCGGTTCCATGCTCAGAGTCTTCGCGTGGGGAATTCAACGCGATAAAACCATTCACGATTGCCGGATTGTCGGTTCCGATAAAATCACCAACACGCTCAAAGCTCATTGCCGGTGCTTCCAGATCCAGGTAGTTGTGATAAGCCGTCAACTGAACGGTCCCGGTATCTGAATACAGGTGCTGGTACTTGATCGACTGGTAGTTGGCATCATGATCGCGTTTGCTAAAGGGTTCGAGTTTGTCAGCCCCTCCTACATACGTATGCCCACGGTCCACACCCGCCTGAATCCAGAGGGTATCGGTAAGGGTGGGTGTGTAGCTGCCGCTGAAGCTCAGATAGTTGCGCTTGAGCGCGTCGCCATAGAGATCAGAACCGTCATTCTCTTCATGTCCGCCCGACAGGCGGTAGTTCCAGCTGCTCAATTGGTCGGCATGGCCAAACTGCAGGTTTCGAGTGTCCATGCTGCCACCGGTGGCGCTGACGTAACCACCGCTCAGCAGGGCCGGTGAGCGGGTGATGATGTTGATCGAGCCCATAAAGGCGTTGGAACCTTGAGTTGGCACGTTGGAGCCCCGCACCACTTCGATCCGTTCGATATCCTGCAGGTTGATGCCCAAAGAGGTCCAGTCCACGGTTGCCAGCAGCGGCAAGTACACGCTGCGGCCATCAACCATTACCTCCAGGCGGCGCGGAAAGTCATCGCTGGCACCGTGGTAGCTGGTAGCAAACTTGTTGGCACTGACATGATAGCTCTGAAAGCCGGGCACCAGACGCAGCAGGTCAGGAATATTACGGGCGCCGGAGGCTGCAATGATCTGGCGATCGATAATGCTGATGGAAGCGGGCGCTTCGGTGAGTTTCTGGGCCAGCCGTGTGGCAGAAGTGATTTCGGGAATATCGGTAAGAAAATCCTGTTCGCTGAGGTACAGGCTCTCGTCAGCCTGAAGAGCGGGACTTGTCAGTCCAAGGGCCAGCAGCGGCGCCAGCCGATACAGGGGTGTACGATTCGTCATTGCAACTCCGGACAGAGTAGTTATTTGATTTTCAGTCCTACATACAACACGACCAAAGCCAGTATGGCTGCTTCAAGAATGAAGCCGTTGTGCTCCAGAATCCAGTCCAGCATGCGCTATTCTACCTCTCAGGCGCCGATAGACCAGCGCATTTGTTGAGCGTGTCGGGCCCTCTCCGGTACTATTTGACCTCTATCACAAACCCGAGCCCGTCATGCACTACCCCGATACCAAGCTGCCACAGGTCGGAACGACCATCTTTACTCGCATGTCCGCCCTTGCGCAAGCGCACCAGGCGATCAACCTGTCGCAGGGTTTTCCCGATTTTGATGGCCCTCAGGCTCTGCTGTCGCGAGTTGATCACTATATCCGCCAAGGCGCCAACCAGTATGCCCCCATGAGTGGTGTGCCAGGCCTGCGCACTGCGATCGCCGCCAAGGTGGAACGTTGCTACGGTCGCATGGTTGATGCGGAAACAGAGGTGACGGTGACCTCCGGGGCAACAGAAGCACTGTTCGCGGCCATTTCGGCGGTGGTGCGCCCGGGGGATGAAGTGCTGGTGTTTGATCCGGCCTATGACAGCTATGATCCGGCCATCACGCTCAATGGTGGCAAAGCGGTGCATATCCCGCTGCAACCCCCCGCTTTTGAGATCGACTGGGAGCAGGTACGACAGGCGATCAGCCCCAATACCCGCATGATTATCCTCAATACGCCGCACAATCCGACCGGGCAGACGCTGGCCGCCGCCGATCTGCAGGAGCTGAGCGACCTGGTGGCCGGCACCGATATTCTGCTGCTGGCCGATGAGGTGTATGAGCATATCGTGTTCGATGGCGCTGAACACCAGAGCATCAACCGCTATCCGGCGCTGGCTGAGCGCAGCTTCGTGGTGTCATCTTTCGGCAAGACCTACCATACCACCGGCTGGAAGATCGGCTACTGCGTCGCTCCGGCACCGTTGACAGCCGAGTTGCGCAAGATCCACCAGTATCTGACCTTCAGCACCAGCACGCCAATGCAGCTGGCGCTGGCGGATTACCTGAATGACGATCCGCAGCATGATCAGGCGTTACCCGCGTTTTATCAGGCCAAGCGTGACCGATTCAACGCCGGTATGGAGAAGAGCCGCTTCCAGTTTACACCGGCAGCGGGCACCTATTTTCAGGTCATGGACTACAGCGCCATCAGTGAACTTCCGGACACCGAGTTTGTCCTCTGGCTGATCGAACAGGCGGGCGTTGCGGCCATTCCGTTATCGGTGTTCTATCAACAACCCCCCGAGATGCGTCTGGTGCGCTTCTGCTTCGCCAAGAGCGAAACTACCCTTGATCAAGCCGCGGAGCGACTATGCAGAATCTGAAAATTTCATTGGTCCAGACTCCACTGGACTGGCAGCAGCCGGAACCGAACCGTACCCGTCTTGCCGAGCTGATGGCGCCGCTGGCTGGGCAGACTGACCTGATCGTACTGCCTGAAATGTTTACCACTGGCTTCACCATGGCCCCGGATGAGGTTGCCGAGTCCATGTCCGGTCCGACTCTGGGATGGATGAAGGAACAGGCGGCGTCACTGGGTGCCGCCGTGTGTGGCAGCGTAGTGATCGAGGATCAGGGGTATCGTAACCGGCTGCTGTTTGTAACGCCCGACGGAGCCGTTGAGCATTACGACAAGCGTCACCTGTTCCGCATGGCGAACGAGCATCAGTATTACGTGGCCGGCGACAGCCGCAAGGTGATCGAGTACAAGGGCTGGCGCATCCTGCCACAGGTTTGCTACGACCTGCGCTTCCCGGTCTGGTGTCGCAACCGCAATGACTATGACCTGGCACTGTTTGTGGCCAACTGGCCCGCGCCACGTCGCAATGCCTGGCGCACGCTGCTGCTGGCACGGGCGATCGAAAACCAGTGCTATGTGGCGGGGGTAAACCGCATCGGTGAGGACGGCAAGGGGCTGGAGTACAGTGGCGACAGTCTGCTGGTGGACTTCAAGGGGCAGGCGCTGCTGGATGCCTCTGTCGGTGAAGCTTTCGTCAAAACCGGCACCCTGAATGCCGACGACCTGCAGCGGTTTCGGGACAACTTTCCGGCCTGGCAGGATGCGGATGAGTTCAGCTTTTTCTCTGACGTTGAGGGCGATTTTGCATGATCGATACCGCGGCACAACAGATAATCGATGCCGGGCAGTGGATTGATGCCCAGGGCTGGTGTCCTGCGACCGGCGGCAACTTTTCCGTCCGGTCAGGGCCAGAGCGTGCCTTGATTACCGCCTCGGGTTGTCACAAGGGGCATCTCATGCCCGAGCAGCTGTTGCAGGTGGATCTTGATGGTCAGCCTCAGGCCAGCTTGCTCAAGCCTTCGGCCGAAACCCTGTTGCATACCCGCCTGTATCAGCTTGATAACCGGATCGGCGCCGTGCTGCACACGCATTCGGTGGCCTCCACGGTGCTGTCTCGTTTGGAGCCGGGCCAGTGGCTGACCATCAGCGGTTACGAAATGCAGAAATCGCTCAGTGGCAACCACACCCATGATGCCAGCATCCGCATCGCCATTCTGGATAATGCTCAGGACATGCAGGCACTGGCCGCCGAGCTGAGCCAGCGCTGGCAGCCTGAAGCGCTGCAGTGGGGCTTTTTGGTTCGCGGACATGGTCTCTACACCTGGGGTCACGACATGAATGAAGCACGCCGCCATCTTGAAGGGCTGGAGTTTCTCTTCGCCTGCGAACTGGAAATGCGCCGTCTGAGCGCAGGAGTCTGAATATCACCATGGCAACCTTTACCGGCATCAACGCCATCCTGACCGATATTGAAGGCACCACCACCGATATCGATTTTGTCCACAAGACGCTGTTTCCCTATGCCCGTGAACGGATGACGGACTTTATCCACAGCCATCCTAATGAACCAGCCGTTGCAGAGGCAGCGGTCGCCCTGAATGTCGCGGCCGATGATCTCGATGCCATCGCCAAGGGGCTGATCGGCTGGATCGATCAGGACAAAAAGGAAACCAGCCTCAAGGCGCTGCAGGGGCTGATCTGGGTGCAGGGCTACGAGAGCGGCGACTTTACCGGCCACCTCTACCCGGACGCTTACGCAGGGCTGAAGCGCTGGCACGACAGCGGCAAACAGCTGCACATTTTTTCCTCCGGCTCGGTGAAGGCGCAGAAGCTGCTGTACGGCTACAGCGATTTCGGCGACCTGACTCCGCTGTTCAGCGGCTACTTTGATACCACCACCGGCGCCAAGCGTGAAGCGATTGCGTATGAACGCATCGGTGCCAGTATCGGCCTGCCTGCAAGTCAGATTCTGTTCCTGTCGGACGTGGTGGCCGAGCTGGACGCGGCCAAGGCTGCAGGCATGCAGACCTGCCTGTTGATGCGCGGCGAGCGACCGGACGGCGCCGAGCGCCACAATGCTGTGGAAAACTTTGACCAGATTACACTTTCTTGAGGAGCCACCGATGAGCGCCATCCATATCCATGCCGACCAGAGCGCCGAACTGCTCGGCAGCAGCACCGACTTCAATGAGATTCAACAGATCCTCAGTGGCATAGGCGTGCGTTTCGAGCGCTGGGAAGCCGACCGCGAGATTGTGCCGGGCATGGCCAGCGAAGAGATCCTGGAGGCCTACCGCAAGGAGATCGAACGGCTTAAAAACGAGGAAGGCTACGTCACCGTGGATGTGATCAGCCTGCAGCCGGATCACCCCGACCGCGAAGCCCTGCGGCAGAAATTCCTCAGCGAACACACGCATTCAGAGGATGAAGTGCGTTTCTTCGTCGATGGCGAAGGCATGTTCTACCTGCATGTGGAAGACAAGGTGTATCAGGTGCACTGCTGCAAGAACGACCTGATCTCGGTACCGGCCAACACCACTCACTGGTTCGATATGGGACCGGCACCGCGTTTCACTGCTCTGCGCCTGTTCAACAACCCGGAAGGCTGGGTGGCGAACTTTACCGGCTCTGATATAGCTGATCGCCACCCACGCTTTGAACCGACAACTACCTGAAAAGCTACCTGCGTTGTCACCGCGGCGTTAAAAAACGGCTCAAATCGGTCATTTACGATCTGTAAACTCCCTCATTTCGCCGTTTTTTGCCTTGCGCTGACGGCCTCGCCAACGCTTTTCAGGCAGTTGCGAATTCACGCTGGTTGTTTGCCGCGATGGCCGCAACGATGCCATCGCGGTCATACACCCCCGTATCCAGCACCCAGCCGGTCACCAGATCGGCGGGGGTGACATCGAATGCGGGATTGAACACCTGTGATTCAAGCGGGCTCCAGCGCACATCGCCAAAACTGCCGCTGACGCCCCTGACCTCTTCGGCGCTGCGTTGCTCAATCGGGATCGCATCGCCGTTGGGGCAGTGCGGGTCAACGGTGGTCCAAGGCGCCACCACATAGAACGGAATCTTGTGGTAGTGCGCGTTGACCGCCAGATTGTAGGTGCCCACCTTGTTGGCAAAATCGCCATTGGCGGCGATGCGATCCGAGCCCACCAGCACCGCATCCACCTGGCCATCGCGCATCAGGATCGCGGCCATGCTGTCGCACTGAATCTGGTGCGGAATGCCGAGCCGGCACATCTCCCAGGCGGTCAGACGGCCACCCTGCAATAGCGGGCGGGTTTCATCCACCCAGACATGACTCAACCGGCCACGGCGAAAGGCTTCGGCAATCACCCCGATGGCGGTGCCGGCACCGGCGGTGGCAAGGCTGCCGGTGTTGCAGTGGGTCAACACCTGAGCGCCTTCCGGCAGCAGGGCAGCGCCATGCTCTGCCATGCGCTGACACAGGGCCACATCTTCCTCAAACAGATTTTCGGCACAGGCGACCAGTGCTTCGGCCCCCTGATCCATCACCGCCAGCATGCGATCCAGGCAGTTCATCAGGTTGACGGCGGTCGGTCGGGCTTCACGCAGCGTGGCGGCCGCTTGGCGCAGCTGATCCTCACTTAAACCCTGTTCCGCCAGGTGCGCCAGCAGCAGTGCTGCGCCGATGCCAATCAACGGTGCGCCGCGAATCTGCAGCTTGCGGATCATCGCCACCATCGCCTCTACCGAATCGCAGTGCAGCCAGAGCTCGCGGTCAGGCAGCTGGTGCTGGTCCAGCAGTTCAAGGCGGTGGTTGCGGTAGCGCAGGGCGGTGGAGATCAGGTCTTTCATCATGAGATCCGGCTGGTGAATAGAGGCGAAGAGCTTAAGCGTTATAACCCGCAGAGAAAAGAGTCTTGCCCAGGCGCTTACAGCCCCGCTGTTTTTTGTCAGAATTGGGTCATTAAACTTCAGCTACGGAAATCCCAATGACGAAGCACAAGTTCTCGGATGATGCGGCCGTTATCGCTTTTGTTCGCCGTCACACACGTCTTTTCAATGATGATGCCAACCTGGTCGTGACCGAAATCGGCGATGGCAACATCAACTTTGTCTATCGCGTGGCCGAGCCCGGAGGGGCCAGCGTTATCGTCAAACAGGCGCTGCCTTACGTGCGCATCATTGGTGAAGGCTGGCCATTGTCGCTGGATCGGATTCGGATCGAGGCGGAATCGCTGGTGCTGGAAGCCGAACACGCCGGTGAGTGGGTGCCTGAGGTGTACCATTACGAACATGATCTGGCGGCCATTATCATGCAGGATCTGGGCGAGCATCAGAACCTGCGGCATGCACTGAATGAGCGGCGCAAACTGCTGTTGCTGGCACAGCACCTGGGCCTGTTCATGGCACGCACGCTGTTCCACACCAGTGACATGCACCTGGATGCCCATCAGAAAAAGGCGCTGGTGAAGCGCTTCATCAACCCGGACCTGTGCAAGATCACGGAAGACCTGTTCTTCCTCGATCCCTACTGCGATCACGAGCGCAACGCCATCAACCCGCCGCTGCGCAAGGCAGCCGAGGCCCTGTGGCAGGATGATCGGTTGAAGGTCGAGGTGGCCGACCTCAAGTATGCGTTCCTCAACCGGGCCGAAGCCCTGCTGCATGCTGATCTGCACTCCGGTTCCATCTTCGTGACCGAGCAGAGCACCAAGGTGATCGACCCGGAGTTTGCTTATTTCGGCCCCATCGGCTTTGATGTTGGTAGCGTGATCGGCAATCTGTTGCTGAATTGGTGCGGTCAGCATGAACAGGCCGGTGATGCACAGGAGCGCCAGGACTGGCGTGACTGGCTGCTGGTTCAGATCGACAAGCTTTGGCATGAATTCAGCCGTGAGTTCAGCCACCTGATGGCGGAGCAGACAATCGATGAAAGCCTGCAAAATCCGCGCTGGCAGGCACGTCGCATGTTGCAGATCTGGTCCGACACTCTGGGCTTTGCCGGTACCGAACTGGTCCGCCGCACCATCGGCCTGGCCCATGTGGCCGACCTGGAAACCATTGAAGACGCGGCGCGGCGCGCCCAATGTGAAGCGATGGCATTGCAGCTGGGGCGTGAGCTGATCCTGCAACGCAACGATATCCACAGCATGACTGAACTGCTTGATCTGGTTAGGCAACTGAATGACTGATACCAAACGCCTGCTGCTCAACTGCGATATGGGCGAAAGCTTCGGCCCTTGGCACATGGGGCTGGATGATCAGGTAATGCCGCTGGTGGAGCTGGCCAACGTGGCCTGCGGTTTCCATGCGTCTGACCCGGTCACCATGACGCGCACCGTGATGCTGGCACGACATGCCGGTACCGCCATCGGTGCCCACCCCAGCTACCCCGATCTGGTCGGCTTTGGTCGGCGTAGTATGCAGTGCCATCCGCAGGAAATCGTTGCGCTGATCCAGTACCAGGTCGGCGCACTGGCCGGTATTGCCCGTGCGCACGGGCTGACGCTGAACCACGTCAAGCCCCACGGGGCGCTGTACAACGACATGATGCGTGATCACGACATTCTGCGCGCTGTACTGGAAGGTGTTGCTTGCTATGACGCTAGCCTGCCACTGATGCTGATGGCCACGGCGGACAATGGTCCGGCTAAGACGATTGCGGCCGAGTTTGGCGTGCCGCTGCTGTTTGAAGCCTTTGCAGACCGTGCCTACGATACCCGTGGCTATCTGGTGCCGCGCTCGGTGGAGGGATCGGTCTACCACGATGTGGACCGCATCGTGGAACAATCAGTGCGATTGGCTCAGGAGGGGATAGTCACAACACTGGACGGGACCGAGGTTCGGCTGGTGGCGAACACGCTTTGTGTACACGGCGACAACGCCGAATCGGTGCAGGCGGTCAAACGGATTCGACAGGCGCTGGATCGGCTGTACGCAAGTTGATCAGGGGCACACCGCCAAGGTGTGCCCGAGGGGATCAAGCCTTGTCGGTTGACCCGTTTTCGGCAGCGGGCTCAGCGGCGGGCTCCGCCTTCAGCGGCAATACCGTATCCAGCAACTGCTTCAGATTATTGCGATAGCTGTCCTGCAGCTCCTTGATGGCATCCGAGAAACGGCCGTCCTGCTCGACCAGCCCGGTCATCAGGTCGCGTCCGGCCTGAGACGGCGATTGCAGGAATCCGAGTGAGGGCACACCCACGGACTCGGCCAGATCCTTCATCAACTGACCCAAACGCAATCCCGGCTTGTCTGCGGGTTGCTCCAGGCTGCCAACCTGTTCATAACTGGCGGCCTGCGAAAGTGAGCGGCTGTAGCTCATGCTGAGGTCCATTGAACTCAACTCGGATGCATCAAAGCGGATACCGGTGCTCTGCTCGAACGCCTTCTGCACATCGCCATTGAAAAACTCATCGGCCACGCCTGAAATATCACGCACCATCTGCTGCAGTGCTTCGATTTCATCCTCATCCAGTTCGCCCTTAACGCTAAACTGGTACTGAGTACTTTCACTGCGGCTCACATCCATCCACGCAACCGAGTTGCCCTGGCTGTCGGCCCCGGCACCATAGGTGGCGTCGTAACTTTGGTTGCGGCTGAAGTTGATGGTTACCTCGTCCCCGTCCTGCGTCTTCACGGTCAGTGACATGTCCTCGGCGTTGCGATACCGCTCGGCTGCACCCAGTACTGCCTGTGCTACGGCATCCCGACTTCCCGGTGCTATCTCTGCCAGGGCATCAAAGGTTTTCTGCTCGGTTTCATCCACCTGAGTCTTGATATCACCCTGCAGCACATTGAGATTGTCCAGAATTTCACGTGCTTCCTTGAAGCCGGTCTCCACACCTTTCAAAGCCGCGTCATACATCTGCTGCAGCCGCTCGTCCGAGGCGCCTCTGTTTTTGGCCGCCGCAAGACCGGCCGCCACGAAATCGCTGATGCGTCCCGCCACTTTGTCAGACGTGAAGTTCTGGGCATCCAGCCCGGACAGCTTCTTGGTCGTCATGCCGGGAATCTTTTCGGCCAGTTTTCCAAGCAACACCTGCGTCGCATCCTGCGATTTGCCGTTGCCTCGCTCGGCAACCGGGACCGACTGTGGACGAGAGGAGTAGATCTGAGTAGGTGGAGACTGGATTTTCATAACAACCTCGAGGGCTTGGTATTCTGATCAAATAATAGACGGGTATCGGCCGGGGTGGGGGGATCTTGAGGCTAAGAGACTGTAGCCTGACCGTTAAAGTGGCTAGTATGAAATGATTGATGATCAAGGAGTCACGGAGAAGATATGACCATCTTGAAAACAAAGGACTTTTTGGAAAGTACAACTGTTCGCCAAGCAGCAGGTGACCGGCAGGAAAAAGACGTGGCGTTTTACCTGCGTAGGGCATTCAAGGATGACCCCAATATTCTGGTACTCAACGATTACCGCTTTACCCACAACGGCGAAGCTGCCCAGATTGATCACCTTATTGTTCACCGTGCAGGTTTGATCGTAATTGAGTCCAAGAGTATTTACGGTGAAGTCAAAGTCAACGCCCAAGGTGAGTGGTCACGCAGTTACAAAGGACAGTGGAGTGGCATGCCGTCGCCCATCCGGCAAGCAGAGTTGCAGATGGAGCTGCTGCGCGATTTTTTGAGTGATAACGTTGAAGCCTTCCTTGGCAAGTTGTTTGGTTTGCAGGCCCAGGTCCGCCACCGGGAATGGGCTGTACTCTGTACTGTGTCCAGCAGTTGTATATTGCACCGCAAGGGGATGCCAGGTGCACTGAGTAAACAAGTGGTGAAAAGTGAGTTTATTGCCGACGAAATACAGAAACTAGGTGGTTACTCTCCTTTCGGTCTATTAAAGGGGAAGGCTTACTTTTCTCTGGAAGAGCTGAACCGCATTGGGGAGTTTCTGTTGCAGCACTACCAGCCCAGGACAGAAGCCAAATCTTCAAATGAGAAAACGATAAAGGAACCTGCCCCAGTACAGGATGAGGTGTCTGCCTCGGCCCAATTATCCGCTTCGCATGAACCAGCGTTGTCCGTTGCAGAAGTAAAGGAAGTCCCTGTTGCCTACAGTACAGAGGCACCGATCGATATGATTGGCCTCGCCTGCAAAAAATGCGGCAGTGAGCAGAATTTGACCGCCATGTATGGTCAGTATGGCTACTACGTTAAATGCGGCCAATGCGGTACCAATACCTCTATGAAAACCGCCTGTCCTGAATGCAACAGCAGCAAAACACGTGTACGTAAACGTGGGGGTGAGTATTGGCTGCAATGTGAGTGTAAAGCATTGAATAAGCTGTATGAGCAGGGATAGTTTTAAGGAGTTCAACCGAAGACTGACGGTTCACTGAGTTACTGGATAGGGACTTTCGGGATGACAGCGAAAAAATATTATGCACATTCATGTGACCTCCCCGAAACCGAATGGCAGCTTTTGGAAGATCATTTGAAAGCTGTGGGGAGTATAGCTGCTTCAAAAGCGGCGTATTTTGGTGCCGAGGAATGGGCTGAAGTTGAAGGGCTGTTGCACGATCTGGGTAAATATTGCCCCGAGTTCCAGCAGCGTCTGCGTGGCAGCAAGCGGCGGGTTGACCACGCGATCTGGGGGGCAAAGGTTGCCTGCGAACGATACAAGGATTTGGGCGTATTACTGGCCTACGCCATTGCGGGGCACCACACAGGCCTTGCGGATGGATTGAGGCTGGATAGGCCACAGTCGATTACCCCCTTGTCCGACCGGTTGGCAGCACCGCCCGATACCGAATTGGATGAAGCGTGGCAATCTGAAATCACTCTGAAGCCCAGGCCTGCGCCGCCATCGCTGAATATGGTGGAAGAGTACACGGGCAAGTTGTTTCAGATGTCGGTGCTGGGGCGGATGCTCTATTCCTGCCTGGTGGATGCGGATTTTCTGGATACCGAAGCCTTCTATAACAGCATTGAAAATAAGCCCCTTCGTGATAGTTCTTTCCCCACAATGACGGAGTTGAAACAGCAACTCGATCTTTATATGTCTCAACTGCGTTTCAACGCGACCAATGGTATCAACGGCATACGCCAGCGTATTCTAAGCCATGTCCGCCGACAGGCTGAGCTGGAACCGGGGCTGTTTTCGCTGAATGTTCCAACTGGTGGGGGTAAGACCTTAGCCTCGCTGGCCTTTGCGTTGGACCATGCTGTTAGGCATGGGAAAAGGCGGGTGATTCTGGTGATCCCCTTTACCAGTATTGTGGAGCAGAATGCGAAGGTATGGCGCGAAGCACTGGGGCCCTTGGGTGCAGTGGCATTGATCGAGCATCACAGTGCCTTCGATCAGGAAAAACAGTCTTTCAGGGACCCCGGCAGCAAGGACAAGCTGCGCCAGGCCGCCGAGAACTGGGAAGCGCCGATTATCGTTACCACGGCGGTGCAGTTTTTTGAAAGCCTTTATGCCAACCGCTCGTCGCGCTGCCGCAAGCTGCACAACGTTGCCAACAGCGTCGTGATACTGGATGAAGCACAAACCCTGCCCGTAAAACTGCTGCAGCCCTGTGTCGCTATGGTGGCGGAACTGGCACGCAACTATCGCACCAGTCTGGTGCTCTGTACCGCGACCCAGCCTGCCCTGCGAAAAGAAGATGACTTCAGTAATGGGCTGGAAAATGTGCGCGAACTGGCCCCGGATCCGCAGCGGCTACATGCCGAGCTGGAGCGGGTGAGCGTAGCGCATGTGGGGGCACTGACCGATGAAGAACTGCTGGATGCCTTGCTGGCGCAGGAACAGGTGCTGTGTATCGTCAATAATCGGCGTCATGCACGCAGCCTGTTTGAGTCGCTGCGACAACAGGGCGAAGCGGCTTTCCATCTGACTACGCTGATGTGTGCCCGACACCGCTCCGCCATGCTGGAGCATATTCGTGAGCGACTACTGGAGGGCCTGCCGGTAAGGCTTGTTTCAACGTCCTTGATTGAGGCTGGAGTCGATGTGAGCTTTCCGGCGGTCTACCGTGCCGATGCAGGGCTGGATTCCATTGCCCAGGCGGCCGGGCGCTGCAACCGGGAGGGGCGGCTCGACAAGTTGGACAGTCGAGTCAATGTCTTTACCGTTGCCGATGACTGGACGATGCCAGCGGAGCTTGAACAATATGCCCAGGCATTTCATCGCGTTTATCGTCAATATGCCGATAACCTGTTGTCACTGGATGCGATTCGCGCTTATTTCAGTGAGGTCTATTGGGTCAAGGAACAGCAGATGGATGCTCCAGGTATCCTCGGCAGTGTGCGCCAGCTGGAAGGTATACCCTATGAACAGATGGCGCATGGGTTCCGCATGATCGAAAGCAATATGCTGCCGGTAATTGTGCCCTATGACTACGAGGCCCGAAGTCAGCTGAATAGCCTGGCATTTGCTGACCGAGTAGGTGGAATTGCGCGCAAGCTACAGCCTTATCTGGTTCAGGTACCGGAGCAAGGGCTCAAGGCGCTGATGTCGGCGGGTGCTGTACAGCCGGTTGCTGAGGAAAAATATGGGTATCAGTTTTTGGAGCTGGTGAATGAGAACCTCTACGACGCCGAGTGCGGATTAAGCTGGGATGAGCCTGGCTTTGTTTGTGCGGAAAAGTTGGTACTGTGATTGTTAGTTTCTATTGAATTTAGTTGATGGTTTTTGACTTTTAGCCAGGTGTGTCTAGACTGATTATTGTCGATGCAATAAAGGCCGCCCAATGCAAACCCCATCGGAACAAAAACCATGGTTTCTTATGGACTTGAGACTAGGGAGCAGAAGGTATTACTGCCACCTGAAACTGTTGTGTGGGCTCGGTTTTGTATCGACAGTTGTCACAATAACAGTCGTATTGGCCGCCCAAGATAAGGTGTTGGACGCTCTTAAAGTGCTGTTAGAGTGTGGATAGAAACTATTGGCTTTAATTGATGAGGCTCAGGACTCCCTTACAAATGGTAGGGGAGTCACCCCAAACAGGAGGTTACATGGCATACGGAATTCGCTTGAAAGTATGGGGCGAACGCGCCTGTTTTACCCGTCCAGAGATGAAGGTGGAGCGTGTCAGCTATGATGTGATTACGCCGTCGGCTGCGCGGGGTATCATCGAAGCCATCCACTGGAAGCCGGCCATTCGGTGGCACATTGATAAAATTCACGTTCTGAACCCCATTGCTTTTGAATCTATTCGTCGTAACGAGGTGGGCAGCAAAGTGTCCGCCGCTAATATCAAGAAAGCGGTGAAAGCGGGTAACACTGCAGGACTGGTCAATTATGTCGATCAGGATCGCCAGCAGCGTGCCGCCACGATACTGCGCAATGTGGCCTATGTGATCGAGGCGCACTTCGACCTGACCAGCCGGGCTGATGCCTCCGACAGCGAAGGCAAACATCTGGATATTTTCAATCGCCGTGCTCGCAAGGGGCAGTTCTTTCACGCCCCCTGTTTGGGTGTGCGTGAATTTCCGGCCAACTTCGAACTGATCGAAGAGGAGGAGCAGTTGCCGACCACCGCTGGCGAGCTGACCGGGGTGCGGGATTTGGGTTGGATGCTGCATGACTTTGATTTCAGTCGAGAGTCCACCCCACACTACTTTCGTGCTCTGATGAACGATGGTGTGATCGAGGTGCCACCGTTCCGCTCGGAAGAGGTGAAAGCATGATTCTGACGGCGTTGAACAACTACTATGGCCGATTGGTAGAGCAAGGGAATCCGGATGTGCCGCCCTATGGCTATAGCCCTGAAAATATCAGCTATAGCCTCGTTATTGACCGCGAAGGGGCTTTGATTGACGTGGTCAGCCTGCTGGATACTACCGGGAAAAAGCCGCGTCCGTCGGTTTGTTTGGTACCTCAGCCCCCTAAGAAGTCATCCAATATCGCTCCGAACTTCCTTTGGGATAAGTCGAGTTATGTACTAGGACTGACTTCCAGTGAGAAGGACAAGGACATTCACCGCGCTCGGCAGACCCATGAAAAATTCAAGGAATATCATCGCCAATGGTTGGAAGGTGAGGATGATGTTGGATTGCAAGCACTGCTTGCTTTTATGGACCGGTGGGACCCTGAGGATGAGGCTTGTGTCAGTCTGATTCCTGTTGAAGCACTGGATACCAATTTGGTTTTCCGACTCGATGAAGAGCTGGGTTTTTTGCATCAGCGTGATGGGGCAAAAGCGATTCGAGATCGACAACTGGCATCGCCGGATCAGCAAACGCAAACCTGTCTGGTAACAGGCGAATCGGCAACTGTTGCAGCACTCCATCCCACCATCAAGGGTGTCAACGGAGCACAGTCATCAGGAGCGTCACTGGTGTCCTTCAACCTGTCAGCCTTTGAGTCCCATGGCAAGAAACAGGGCATGAATGCGCCGGTCTCAGAGCGAGCCGCCTTTGGCTATGGTACGGCACTGAATTACCTGCTGCGGCGCGATCCGAAGAATCGGCAACGTCTGCAGATCGGTGACAGTACCGTTGTGTTCTGGGCGGAGGCAGAGAGTCCGCAGGAGGCCGAGGCAAGTGAAGATTTTCTCGGTGGGTTACTGTCACCACCAACCAATTCGGAAGATCTGGATAACCCCGAAGTTGAACGTCTGCATGCGACACTGAACAAGGTGGCGGCAGGTGAGCCTTTGCAGAATCTGAATCTGCAGCTGAACCCTGATACGCGTATTTACATACTGGGGTTAGCACCCAATGCCGCTCGTTTGTCGGTACGTTTCTGGGAGGTGGATACGCTGGAGCGATTCACCCAACGCATAGGTGAGCACTATCGAGATCTTTTGCTTCAGCCTGCCCCTTGGAAAAAGCCTCCTTCCATTTGGCGGCTGTTACTGGAAACAGTTCCTTACCGTAACGGTAAATCGAAATCTGACGATGTTGCGCCCCATCTGGCCGGGGAACTGGCTCGTGCCATTTTGACCGGGCGACGCTATCCGCGTCATCTTTTAACCCACATGATCATGCGTATGCGTGCTGATGGCTATATGTCGTCACTGCGCGTCGCTTTGTGCAAGGCGGTACTGGTGCGCGATCAGCGCCTCGGTTCAATCAAAGACAAGGAGATTCCCGTGAGTCTGGATATCGACAACAGGGATCCGGGCTACGTGCTCGGACGTTTGTTCGCAACACTTGAGTCTGTTCAGCGTGCAGCGCTGGGCGGTAAAGTGAACGCAACCATAAGAGACCGCTATTACGGGGCAGCGTCGGCGACACCCGCCAGCGTTTTCCCGGTATTGCTGCGTAATGCACAAAGCCATTTCAGCAAGGTGCGCAAGGAAAAGCCCGGTTTGGCAGTCAATCTCGAAAAGCAGACCGGTGCCATCATGGAGCTGTTGCCGGCCGAGTTCCCGAAAACGCTTGGGTTGGAAGAACAGGGCCGTTTTGCGATCGGCTATTACCACCAGCGCAACGAAATCTTCAACAAGCATGCACCGGATATCCAGGAAGGAGACACAGAATGAGCGCCATCAACAACCGTTATGAATTCGTTTTTCTATTTGATGTTACCAACGGCAACCCCAATGGTGACCCCGATGCCGGCAACATGCCTAGGCTCGACCCGGAAACCAACCGTGGCTTGGTGACGGATGTGTGCCTGAAGCGCAAGATCCGTAACTTTGTAGAAATGGCCAAGGAAAAAGAGTCCGGCTTCGCTATCTACATGCAGGAAAAGTCTGTGTTGAACAATCAGCACAAGCAGGCTTACGAGGCGCTAGGCATCGAACCGGTGGCGAAAAAATTGCCTAAAGATCAGAAGCAGGCACTGGAACTGACGAGGTGGATGTGCAGAAACTTCTTCGACGTGCGTACTTTTGGAGCCGTGATGACGACAGAGGTGAATGCCGGTCAGGTACGTGGTCCTGTCCAGCTGGCATTTGCCAGCTCCATTGATCCGGTTGTGCCGCTGGAGGTTTCCATCACTCGGATGGCTGTCACTAACGAAAAAGACCTGGAAAAGGAACGCACCATGGGGCGCAAGCATATAATTCCCTATGGTCTTTACCGCGTGCATGGCTACGTGTCGGCTAAGCTGGCGCAGAAAACCGGTTTCTCCGAAGATGACCTGCAGTTGCTGTGGCAGTCACTGATCAACCTGTTCGAGCATGACCGCTCGGCTGCCCGTGGTGAGATGGCAGCCCGTCAGCTGATTCTTTTCAAACACGAATCAGAACTGGGGAATGCTCCTGCGCACAAACTATTTGAAACCGTTAAGGTTGAGCGTATCAACGGTGCGTCCGGCAGCCCGGCACAGTCCTTTGATGACTATCGCATCGTGTTGGATGCCGAAGCCATTCCGGCCGGTGTGTCGGTCGAGGAGTTGATCTGATTCAATCGAGGATAAGGTCATGGATGACACTCTCAACATATCCGCTATCCAGCACTATGCCTATTGCCCGCGTCAGTTTGCGCTGATCCATGTTGAACAGGCCTGGGATGATAACCGTTTCACTGCCGAGGGGCTGTTGCTGCATCGGCGTGTTGACGGTGGAGAGCCAGAGCAGCGTGGGCATATCCGCTACGAACGTGCCGTCTTACTGAAGTCGGAGCGGCTGGGACTGATTGGCAAAATGGACTTGCTAGAGATTGATACCTCGGCTGGTTACCGCCTCATTCCGGTGGAGTACAAGCGAGGCCGTTCGAAAACCCAGGACTGGGACCGGCTACAGTTATGTGCTCAAGCGCTCTGCCTGGAAGAGATGCGTCATGTCGATATCGAAGAGGGTGCCATCTGGTATTGGGAAACGCGTCGACGCGAAGAGGTTCGGTTCCACAGCTCTCTGCGGGCGCGTACCGAAGCCATTATCGTCAATGCCCGAAACCTCATTCGAAACGGTACGACTCCTCCGCCCACCGAAGATCGTAAACGGTGCAAGGCCTGTTCTCTGTATGAACTGTGCCAGCCTGATGCCTTGCGTCAGGACCACTCCGCTGCGTATATCCGGGACCTTTTCAAACCATGAAAAAACTGTTGAATACGCTCTATATCACGCGTCAGGAAACCTACCTGCACAAGGAGCGGGAAACGATCGTCATCAAGCAGAAGGATGAGAAACTGGGACAGTTTCCTTCGCTGGCGCTGGGCAATATCCTCTGTTTTGGACGTGTCTCGGTATCTCCTTTCCTGATGGGATATCTGTCGGAGAAGGGCATAGGCCTTAGTTTCTTTACCGAATACGGCCGTTTTCTGGCACGGGTTCAGGGGCCTGAATCCGGCAATGTGCTGCTCAGACGCAGCCAGTATCGTTGGGCGGATGACCCGGATAAATCCATGTTGGTGGCTCGGCTGATGATTGCAGCCAAGGTTGCCAATAGTCGGACGGTTATTCAGCGAGATCTGCGTAACCATGGCAACAACCCTGAGCTGAAGCAGGCTGTCGACAAGCTGGCTGCGAGTCTGCGCAGTGTGCAGCAGGTTAAAACAGCAGACAGCCTGATGGGAGTGGAAGGTGATGCGGCCAATTGTTATTTCTCGGTGCTGCAGCAGCGCCTACGCAAGGATCATTTTCAGTTCAATGGTCGTGTGCGACGTCCACCGACTGATTCGGTGAATGCTTTGCTGTCATTTATCTATTCCATGATTACTCAGGATTGTGTGGCAGCGCTTCAGGGCGTTGGGCTTGATCCCTATGTTGGGTTTCTGCATCGGGACCGGCCAGGTCGTCCGGGGCTTGCGCTGGACCTGCTGGAAGAGTTTCGTGCCGGATGGGCCGATAGACTTGTGCTGAGTTTGCTGAACCGCCAGCAATTAAAGTCAAAAGATTTTGTTACCGAAGCCAGCGGAGCCGTGCGTTTAACCGATGATGGTCGAAAAACTGTACTGGTTGCATTTCAGGAGCGGAAGCAGGAAGAGCTGATACACCCCTATCTACAGGAAAAAATTCCCATTGGACTGTTGCCACATTGCCAGGCCATGTTGCTGGCGCGGCATATTCGCGGAGATATTGAATATTACCCACCTTGGACACTGAAATAATGCTGGTGCTGATCACCTATGATGTCAGTGTGGTGACATCTGACGGACAACGCAGGCTGCGCAATATTGCCAAAACCTGCCTAGATTACGGGACCCGGGTGCAGAACTCTGTATTTGAATGCGAAGTGACCCCTGCACAATTGGTCGTTTTAAAGGCAGAATTGACGGATATCTATAATCCTGACGAAGACAGTCTTCGGTTCTATCATTTGGGCAAAAAAGGGCGACAAAAAGTAGAACACTACGGTGCCAAAGTCGTGCCCGACCCTCATTCCTCGCCGCTTATCCTGTAAGAATGGCATTCCGCTACCCTTGGGTTCTCATTAAATACCGGGAAGGTTAGCGGAGCTTCAACTATTTGAAATAAAAAGTATTTTTTGAATACCTTCGCACAGAACCCAATCCATCCCTGATGTGCAGCCTACAATAGCGGAAACCTAGTTATTTTCCTTTGTTCTTTAACAACTTAGACTGCAACTGTCGCACCCCACGCGGGTGCGTGGATCGAAACGTTTCTGTTCGGATGGAATTCTGCAGAGGCTTGGGTCGCACCCCACGCGGGTGCGTGGATCGAAACCTGCGCCCTGGCATGACAGCGCACGCCAGAGGTGTCGCACCCCACGCGGGTGCGTGGATCGAAACAACTGCAGCGACACCGACGCCTACCGCATGATCGGGTCGCACCCCACGCGGGTGCGTGGATCGAAACTGGCTCAAGCAGAGCGAAGAAGCGCGGCAGCAGATGTCGCACCCCACGCGGGTGCGTGGATCGAAACTGATAGTCTGGTTATATCAGTTATCGGGCCAGACGTCGCACCCCACGCGGGTGCGTGGATCGAAACAAGGATATCCGTGACGGCGTGCTGTACGTGAAACAGGTCGCACCCCACGCGGGTGCGTGGATCGAAACTAATGATGGCTTGCAAAAGACATTATCTACTTAGTCGCACCCCACGCGGGTGCGTGGATCGAAACTCATGGATCTTAATGATCTCGTGTGGGAAGTCCCGTCGCACCCCACGCGGGTGCGTGGATCGAAACAATGCGGGCAACATGTCAGCCGTTGCTGAAACCAGTCGCACCCCACGCGGGTGCGTGGATCGAAACCATGAACAAGGGTACCTCTACCTCATCGTCATCCAGTCGCACCCCACGCGGGTGCGTGGATCGAAACAGCTGCAAGTGATCGAGCCGGACCACGTACCACTGTCGCACCCCACGCGGGTGCGTGGATCGAAACATGTTGGTCATCCTTTGCGCTGGAGCTTACTGGTGTCGCACCCCACGCGGGTGCGTGGATCGAAACGGGTGATGACTACGACACGGAGTGGTCGAGCGAGGTCGCACCCCACGCGGGTGCGTGGATCGAAACCACCTGTGTATTTATGGGTTACAGGTGGTAGATTGTCGCACCCCACGCGGGTGCGTGGATCGAAACTGGCGCAACTACGCCGATCCGCACCATCTCAAGCTGTCGCACCCCACGCGGGTGCGTGGATCGAAACAGGCTGACGGCGTCCGATCAGCCACCCGCAAATCCGTCGCACCCCACGCGGGTGCGTGGATCGAAACACCAAAGGCGCGAATGTTGGCAAGCTCAGAGGCGGTCGCACCCCACGCGGGTGCGTGGATCGAAACACGCCGCTGGTGCGGCACCGCTCCGCGAACCACGTCGCACCCCACGCGGGTGCGTGGATCGAAACCAGAAGCAACAGCTGCTTGCCATAGCCGCTGGCGTCGCACCCCACGCGGGTGCGTGGATCGAAACATCTTTGGTTCGCAGCAGCAGGATGTGCTCGGCCGTCGCACCCCACGCGGGTGCGTGGATCGAAACCGGTAAACTCAGACGGCGCGCCGTGATATTCACGCACGTCGCACCCCACGCGGGTGCGTGGATCGAAACAGGCAACGGGAGCCAGCATCATTATTTTAGGTTGTCGCACCCCACGCGGGTGCGTGGATCGAAACCCGCTACGACGACCGGCTGGCACAACGGGGAATCGGTCGCACCCCACGCGGGTGCGTGGATCGAAACGCCCTCGCTATATACAGGGAGGCTGAACACCTCAGGTCGCACCCCACGCGGGTGCGTGGATCGAAACCTGAATGAGATGATCTCAACACCAACAACCGGCAAGTCGCACCCCACGCGGGTGCGTGGATCGAAACAATCTATTTCGGCGCAGACCTGACGGACTCGGAGGTCGCACCCCACGCGGGTGCGTGGATCGAAACCACTTGTCCACCGGCTTGCACAGTGGTAGGCCGTGGTCGCACCCCACGCGGGTGCGTGGATCGAAACAAGAACCCTGTAGCTGCCACTGCCGACGACATCAGTCGCACCCCGCGCGGGTGCGTGGATCGAAACCAGCGTCCACTCCCTGTCCTCGCACGGCAGCCCGTGTCGCACCCCACGCGGGTGCGTGGATCGAAACATGGCGTAGGTGAACGAACCCTGAGACAGGGAGCGGGTCGCACCCCACGCGGGTGCGTGGATCGAAACGTCTGCGTGTGGGACCAGACACAGGAAACCAGCCGGTCGCACCCCACGCGGGTGCGTGGATCGAAACACCACATAGCAACGGTGATCCGGCCCGATGACGAGTCGCACCCCACGCGGGTGCGTGGATCGAAACGGCTATGAAGCGCCGGTACCGGAGATGAAAGAACGTCGCACCCCACGCGGGTGCGTGGATCGAAACTGTTTAAGAAGCTAGAGAAGGCCATCGACCTACGTCGCACCCCACGCGGGTGCGTGGATCGAAACCTAAGCGGCACAAGCACCCGCTCACCGGCCATGTGGTCGCACCCCACGCGGGTGCGTGGATCGAAACGTTATCACGCTCAATCGTCAGCAGCGGGAGCCTTGTCGCACCCCACGCGGGTGCGTGGATCGAAACCAATACATGGAGACCAGTGGGTGCGGAGCGCGTAGTCGCACCCCACGCGGGTGCGTGGATCGAAACTGCCCCATCGCCAGTAGCACCTGGCTACCGCAGCGTGTCGCACCCCACGCGGGTGCGTGGATCGAAACGACCTACAAGGAAAAATCCATCGGCCTGCCCGATGTCGCACCCCACGCGGGTGCGTGGATCGAAACAGAGTCGACTATATCAACTACTACGGCACAGCGGGTCGCACCCCACGCGGGTGCGTGGATCGAAACAGGCCGAGGTGGAGCGGTTGCAACGCGAGCTCGCGTCGCACCCCACGCGGGTGCGTGGATCGAAACCTTGGTTGTTGGTAGTGGGTTAATACTAGGCATTGTCGCACCCCACGCGGGTGCGTGGATCGAAACACAACGTCAAGGCACCGGGTACACTGAACGCAGTAGTCGCACCCCACGCGGGTGCGTGGATCGAAACTTGCACGTCAGCTTGGAAAGCATCAGGCCGGTCTGGTCGCACCCCACGCGGGTGCGTGGATCGAAACGCCATCTCTATGAACAGCTCTCCTTCGTTTTTGGTCGCACCCCACGCGGGTGCGTGGATCGAAACAGACTGACAGAGCCGGTCGCATTGCTCCAGCAGCGTCGCACCCCACGCGGGTGCGTGGATCGAAACATCGCCACGGTCCTCAGCATCCGTATCCTGATCCAGTCGCACCCCACGCGGGTGCGTGGATCGAAACTGCATCCATTCGCCCCGACGCATAACATCGCACAAAGTCGCACCCCACGCGGGTGCGTGGATCGAAACGCCATGCCAGCGCAAACCATGACTGAGGTTAGGGAGTCGCACCCCACGCGGGTGCGCCGTTACGATGGTTAATAAAATTGACCATTCCTTTGAAGTGTTATCCAAATCAGTACTGTTTCTGCTTTTGCAGTTGATAAATCACAACAGCCGGTGTATCCACATACCATTACAAACCCCAACCCAAGATAGCAAGCCAAAAGGGAGGAGCGAGAACAGGTGGGGCTCAGCCCCGTGCTATCCCACCCCGTATTTGAGGCCAACGGCCAGACCGAAACGGGGTTCTCGCGCAAAAGCCTATGAATGCCATGTCAATTCTGAAGCAACTGATGAACCAGGCCTCCGGTGGTCAGGGCGGCTCTACCGGGGGCGGTGATGTTAACCGAATGGTTAGCCAACTGGCCTCGCAGTTCAAGGGCGGTTCTGGCGGCAGTGGTGCCGGTGGGATCGATATGAAGAGCCTGCTCGGTGGCGGTGCGCTGGGGCTGCTGGTGGGTTCCAAGCGTGGTCGCAAGATGGGTGGCAAGGCGCTGAAGTATGGTGCGCTGGCAGGAGTCGGCGTGCTGGCGTGGAAGGCATATCAGAACTATCAGTCCCAGTCTCCAGCATCGGCAGCAGCGAGTCCTTCAGCCGGCAACCAGCCGGAAGGGCAGCCGCTTGAGCAGCTGCAGGGGCCGGATCAGGAACGGCGAGGGCTGGAGATTTTGCAGGCGATGATCATGGCGGCGCGTGCAGACGGTCATGTTGATGCAGCCGAGCGGGCCTTGTTGACCAGCAAGATTGAAAGCCTGGGGCCGGATGACGAGCTGCATGTCTGGATTCAGCAGCAGTTTGATGCGCCGCTGGATGCCGATGCGCTGGCGCGCAGTGCCGATTCACCACAGGCACGGCGTGAAATCTATGCCGTCAGTGTCGCGATCATTGATGAACAGAACCCCATGGAGCGTGCCTGGCTTAACCAGCTGGCAACCGCGCTGCAGCTCGAACCGGCACTGGCAGCCGAGCTGGAGCGTCAGGTGCTGAACACCGTTAACGAGTCATGAAGCAGGTAACAATGTCCAAGCGGTTGATCATTTTTACCGGTGCCGGTGTTTCCGCCGAGTCCGGTGTACCCACCTTTCGCACCGGGCCGGATGGCCTTTGGCACAATCACCGTATCGAGGATGTCTGTCACATCGACACCTTCGAGCAAAATTACGACCTTGTGCATGCATTCTACAATGCCCGCCGCACGGCGCTGCAAGGGTTAGAACCCAACGCTGCGCATCAGGCGATTGCCGAACTGCAGCAATGCTACGGCGATCGGGTGACGTTGATGACCACTAACGTGGACGATTTGCACGAACGTGCCGGCAGCTCGAAGGTGGTACATATCCATGGCAACCTGCTGGAGCTAGTCAATCTGGCCGAAGATGAGGTGCAACCGATCGGCTATGAGGCGTTTGATCACGTTGTTCACCCTCCGAACTTCAAGCCTAATGTGGTGTTCTTCGGTGAGGTGGCGCCGGTCTATCGTGACCTGTTTACCCTGATGAATTCATTGACCCGACATGATCTGGTGCTGGTGGTCGGCAGCAGCGAAACGGTGATCCAGTTCTGCCTTGAGGCCTACAGCGGCAGTAACGGCGCGGCGACGATCCTCTATGTCGATCCTACAGACAGCTGTCCCTATGACCGAATACTTGGCTCGGGTCAGAAACCCTATACCGAGCATTACCGCATGGGTGCCGTGGAAGCGTTCCGCGCCGGCTCACCTGTGCGCAAATGGGTCGAGCGTTGGTTGGGTGGCCCAGAGGAGTAACCCATGCAACTCACCTTTCTTGGCACCTCATCCGGCGCCCCCACCCGACAGCGCAATGTCAGTGCTACCGCCATTCAGCCCGAGCGAGGGCGGCAGTGGGTGCTGGTGGACTGCGGTGAGGCGACCCAGCATCAGCTGCTGCGTACTCGCCTGTCACCGCTGCAGTTGCAGGCGGTTCTGATCACCCATGTGCATGGCGATCACTGTTACGGCTTGCCGGGGCTGCTGGCATCCTGTCAGCTGAATGGGCGTACGGCGCCGCTGACACTGGTGGGGCCGGCGGCGGTCTGGCGTTATCTGCAGGCCGTGATTGAGCATACCGAACTGCGCATCGACTATCCGCTGGAGTTTGTTGAGGTATCCCGTACATTGGAGCTGGAACGGGGTGGCTTCAGCATCACGGCGACTGAACTCAGCCATCGTACCGAGTGCTGGGCCTATCGGCTGCAGGAGGCTCATGTCCCGGTACGGCTGGATACCGAGCGTCTGCAGGCAGAAAGGGTGATGCCATCGCCGTTGTATGGCCGCTTGCAGCAGGGCGAGCACGTGACGTTACCCGATGGTCGTGAGCTGGATGGGCGGGAATACTGCATCGCCTCGTATCCTGCGCGGGCAGTGGTGGTCGCCGGTGACAACGACCAACCTGAACTGTTGGGTGAGGCCTGCGAGGGCGTGCAGCTGCTGGTGCATGAGGCGACCTACACTGAAGAGGTGCTGCAGCAGGTAGGACCTGAGCCGCAGCACAGCTGTGCTGCCCAGGTGGCATGCTTCGCCGAGGCGCGCGCTATCCCGGCGCTGCTGCTGACCCATTTCAGCCCACGTTATCTGCTCAGGCCCAGGCGTCCGCGCGATCTGTCGATCGAGCTGCTGCGTGCAGATGCGGCACATCATTACAGCGGCACGCTTTATCTGGCGCAGGATTTTGAGATCTATGGTATAGCCCGTAATGGTGAGGTATCTCTTTTGAGCGAGCAAGCCAGAGATCAGCGGTCGAATCACACTGTATCGAATAGGGAATAAAGCATGCGCAAACAACACCCGCTTGAACTGCTGATACCGCCACCGCTGGTGTTCCTGACGGCAGCGGGTCTTGGCTGGTTTGGTGCCTGGCTCTGGCCGGGCGGGGTGTTGTTCCAGCTGCCGCTGCTGTGGATTTTGGTTCCGGTGGTTCTGGCAGGTGTTATGGGTACCTTGGCGGTGTTACATTGCTTTCGTGCGCGCACTACGGTGCATCCGCACTGCCCTGAAAAAACCAGCTGTCTGGTGGCCTACGGCGTGTTTAAGCTCAGCCGAAACCCGATGTATCTGGCACTGCTGCTGTTGCTGACCGCATGGATGCTGCAACTCGGGCACCTGCTGTCGCCGCTCTGGCTGGCGGGGTTTGTAGCCTATGTCACCCGCTTTCAGATCCGGCCGGAAGAGCGAGTGCTGCAGGAACTGTTTGGTGATGAGTATGAGGTTTATTGCCGTGGGACGCGGCGCTGGGTGTAGTCGATTACTGGGCTTAATAAGGGCTATATTTGGCCTGAGCAGGAGATGATCATGAAACTTTCAACGCACATTAAGCCCATCAGCTACCTTAAAGCGCATGCAGCGGAGGTTGTTCGTACGCTGGACGATCAAGGAGGGCCGTTGGTGATTACCCAAAATGGTGAAGCCAAGGCGGTCATTCAGGGGATCGACAGCTATGAACAAACCCAAGAGACGATGGCGTTACTCAAGATCCTTGCGCTTGGAACACGGCAGATTGAGCAGGAAGACGTTGAGCCTTTTCAGGATGTGATCAACCGGCTGCGGGCTTAGGTACCGCCCCCTAAACCCGCCAGTGCCGCCTTCACATGCTCAAAGCCGATCCTTTCCTGCTCCAGCCGCAGGGCCGGTGCCAGCCGGTCCAGACACAGATCTTCATACAACGCCTGCTCGTGATCAGTCAGACGTGACAGCCGCTTGCGGGTTGGTTTCGGCTCCTCACCCCACAGCGGTTCGTGAACCAGCAGGGTGGCGCGGTCCATCAGCAATGACTGGGTCTGCGGGAAGTAGCTGCGCAACTGATCCAGCATGGCAAAGCCGTGAGTATCGAGATCGCCCCAGTAATAAATCGCCTTGTCGGCCAGCCACTCAACCTGCTTGAGACTGTCCAGCCCATAGCCCAGCCCGAAGATGACCATTGCACCGGGCATGTTTGGCAGGGCGAGGCCGTTGATCTCGTTTTCGGTGATTACAATCCGTTGCACTGGCAATGTCAGCCTGGCGAAGTCCGTCACCGGGATCTGCAGGTCGTTCATCCCCTGGATATAGAGCGCTGTGTCGAGCAGGCGAAAGCGGATCTGCGCAGGTTTGTTGAGAAATCCGTAGCGCTGCTCGAAACCGCTGACACCCCGGGCACCGCTGTCGATCTGCCCGGCGGGCAGGACCTCATCAAGCAGTTCGCCCAGCACCTTTTTGTGGCTTTCAATGAACTTGGTATCCACGCAGGGCAGTTCCAGCTGGCGGATATACACATTCGGGCGTGGGTGTTGGCGTAGCCAGTGTACAACGTTCAGCAGCCGGGACCAGGCAGGCTGAAGCTCAAGCACGGCCAGAGGCTTACGCGCGCACCAGTCAAGCAGATCCGGGCAGGATGTGGTGATCTGCTCGCACAGCTGTGTATAGTGCCGACCGGCACGGCGCTTGCCGATCAACGCCTGTGCATCTTCGGGGTAGTCAAACTGTATTGCCACCGGCAGTTCATTACGGCCGATGTCGCGGGAGTTGATGTCACGCCAATCCAGCTGGAAGTCGTGTTTTTCTTCATGGGCACACCAGCGCTGTACCCATTTTTGTGCCTCGGCAAAACGGCTGCCCAGCTCACCTGCCGCCGGGTGACGCAGTGGGTAGCGCAGGGGCCAGCCATCGTCGTTGTCCAATGGCGAGCGCAACAGTTTGCCCTTGGCCCAGGCCTTGTTCAGCCGCGCCCTGATCTCCTCCAGTTCAGTCCAGCTCATAAGGTGTGTGCATCACGCTCCGCCTGGTATTCCTCGATACTCAGGTTACGTACCTGAGAGTCGCGCCCTTCGGGGTTGTGGACAAAGCCCACGCTGGCCACATAGGGTTCGATGATATGGATCTTCTGCAACGGGGTGACGATCAGCAGCTGCAGGTTGAGTTTCTGGAACAGCTCCAGACCGTAGCGCGCCGACTCGTCCGAGCCGCGACCGAAGGCTTCGTCGATCACCACGAAGCGGAAGCTGCGCGAGCGTACTGCGCCCCATTCCAACCCGAACTGATAGGCCAGGCTGGCGGCAAGCACGGTGTAGGCCAGCTTTTCCTTCTGGCCACCGGATTTACCGCCGGAATCGGTGTAATGTTCGTGTTCGCTGTTGTCCTCCTGCCAACGCTCTGAGGCGGCAAACTGGAACCAGTTGCGCACGTCGGTCACCTTACGGGTCCAGCGTTTATCCAGCTCAGTGGTGCCTTCACGGCCGCGGAAGCGGTCGATGATCGCCTTGACCTGCAGGAACTTGTTCTCGGCATACTGCTCCTCTTCCGAACCGGTCAGGCTGCCTTCAGTGCAGGCACGCAACTGTTGCTGGAAGTCGCGGATATCCGCATCCTGGTTGGCCTGAGCCTCCAGCAGGATATAGCGCCCCGGGTTGTATTCGATATCGGCCAGTGAGCGGTTGATCCGTTCGATCCGCTCCTGAATGGTCTGGCGTTCGCTTTTCAACTTGGACTGGAAACCGGCTACTTCGCGGATGGTGTTTTCGTTCAGCAGCGCTTTGAAGCGTTCGGCAAAGCGGGGCAGGTCGTCGGCCTGCAGTTGGGTCAGCATCTGGCGGTATTCGTCGACGGCTTCGATGCGCGCATCCACTTCCTGAGTCTCCAGCGGGTAGGCATG